>JBEKGC010000147.1:0-13835 GCA_050013055.1 Streptosporangiaceae bacterium | reverse complement strand
GCGCTGAGCGAGATCCAGGAGGCTCTGGGACTGGACGACGCGCCGCTGCGGATCGAGTGCTATGACGTGTCGAACCTGCAGGGTACGCACGTGGTCGCCTCGATGGTCGTGTTCGAGGACGGACTGGCGCGCAAGAGCGAGTACCGCCGGTTCGCGATCAAGGGCACAGGCGGCACCGACGACATCTCCTCGATCTTCGAAGTGATCACCCGCCGGTTCCGCCGCTACCTGGCCGAACGCGAGAAGACAGGTGAGCTGGACATCCTCGGCGACCCGGCCGCTGACGAAGATCAAGATCATTCGGCCGAACGGCCGGTGGTGGATGCCCAGAAGAAATTCGCTTACCCGCCCAACCTGGTGGTCGTGGACGGCGGCCAGCTCCAGGCCGACGCGGCGGCCCGGGCGCTGGCCGAGCTCGGCATCGACGACGTGGCCGTCTGCGGGCTGGCTAAGCGGCTGGAGGAAGTGTGGCAGCCGGGGGAGGAGTACCCGGTCATCCTGCCCCGCAGCAGCGAAGGCCTGTACCTGCTGCAGCGGGTGCGGGATGAGGCGCACAGGTTCGCGATCAACTACCACAGGCAAAAGCGCGGTAAGGCGGCGACCACCAGCGCGCTGGACGAGGTGCCCGGTTTGGGCCCGGCGCGGCGTCAGACGCTGCTCAAGCACTTCGGCTCGGTGCGTAAGCTCGGCGCTGCGAGCGTCGAGGAGATCGCTGAGGTGCCGGGGATAGGCCCCAAGCTGGCGGTCACGATCGTCGCGGCGCTTGGCAACGCTGACTCCAACAGGCCAAGGGGAGACCATGGGGACGCCTGAGGACCAGCCGGACACCGTCATCATCACCGGTATGTCCGGGGCTGGGCGGTCCACCGCCGCCAAGTCCCTGGAGGACCTGGGCTGGTTCGTGGTGGACAACCTGCCGCCCGGCCTGCTGCCCACGATGGTGGACCTGGCGGCCAGGTCGAACGGCGCGGTGTCGCGGATGGCCGCGGTGGTCGACGTGCGCAGCCGCGCCTTCAGCACCGACCTGAAGTCGGCGATCGGCGACCTGACCTCCCGGGGAGCGACGGCGCGGGTGGTGTTCCTCGAAGCCGCGGAAGACATGCTGGTGCGCCGGTTCGACAGCGAGCGGCGCCCCCATCCGCTGCAGGGCGCCGGCCGGGTGACCGACGGCATCGCGGCCGAACGCGAACTGCTGCGTGAGGTGCGTGCCGACGCCGATCTGCTGATCGACACCTCCCGGCTGAACGTGCACGAGCTGCGCGCCAGGATGCGGAATTTCTTCGGCGGCGGCACGACGGCCGGCCTGCGTCTTTCTGTCGTCTCGTTCGGCTTCAAGTACGGCCTGCCGGTCGACGCCGACCTGGTCGCGGACTGCCGTTTCCTGCCGAATCCGCACTGGATCGCCGAGCTCGCCCCGCTGACGGGTCAAGATGCGCCGGTGCGCGACTACGTTCTGGCCCAGTCCGGTGCCGAAGAGTTCCTACGTCATTACACTGAGTTGCTAAACGTGGTGCTGCCCGGCTACGAACGCGAAGGCAAGCGGTTCGTGACCCTCGCGGTGGGCTGCACGGGCGGCAAGCACCGCAGCGTGGCTATCGCCGGCGAGCTGGCGGCGCGCATCGCGGCCAGTGCGGGGACGGACGTGCAGGTGGTGCACAGGGACCTTGGTCGGGAGTGAGCATCTGGTGACAAGCCTGAAAGTGGTCGCGCTGGGGGGCGGGCACGGGCTGGCCGCTTCGCTGGGGGCATTGCGCCGGGTGACCGGCGACCTCACCGCGATCGTGACGGTCGCGGACGACGGCGGGTCAAGCGGCCGGCTGCGCCGGGACTTCGGCGTGCTGCCCCCCGGTGACCTGCGGATGGCGCTGGCCGCCCTGTGCGGTGACGATGAATGGGGCACCACCTGGAGCAAGGTGGTGCAGCACAGGTTCGGCGGGGACTGCGAGCTGACGGGCCATACCGTCGGCAACCTGCTGATCGTCGCGCTGTGGGACCTGCTCGACGATCCGGTCGCGGGCCTGGACTGGGTGGGCCGGCTGCTCGGCACCGGCGGCCGGGTGCTGCCGATGGCCGCGGTGCCGCTGGACATCGTCGCGGAGGTCGTCGGGGCCGACCCAGCTAAGCCAGATGAGGTCAGCATGATCAGGGGTCAGCAAGAGTGTGCCCTGACACCGGGTCAGGTGCGGTCCATCACGCTGCTGCCCGCGGACCCGCCCGCGGTGCCCGAGGCGGTTCGCGCCGTGCTCGACGCGGACTGGGTGGTGTTCGGCCCCGGATCGTGGTTCACCAGCGTGCTGCCGCACCTGCTGGTGCCCGAACTCGCCGCCGCGCTGCACGTCACCACGGCCCGGCGGCTGCTCGTGCTCAACCTGGCGCCGCAGCAAGGGGAGACCGAAGGTTTCTCTCCGCACAAGCACCTGGAGGTTCTCGCCGAGCACGCCCCGGCGCTGACCGTGGATGTCGTCCTGGCCGACAGCAGCGCCGCGGACGCAGGTAACCTGGCCGACCTGGAAAAGGCCGCCGCCGTCCTAGGCGCCCGCCTGGTCATCGCCGACGTAGCCGCCCCCGACGGCACACCCCGCCACGATCCCTGTCTCCTAGCCGAGACCTACGCGGGGATCCTTTCAGACCGGGTCCCCGGGTTAGCACAGCCCAACACCCTAAGGAATGATGCGCATGGCGATGACCGGCGTGGTAAAGGACGAACTCAGCCGAGTGCAGGTAGTCAAGCCGTGCTGCCGGAAGGCCGAGGTTTCCACGCTGCTCAGATTCGCCGGCGGCCTGCACCTGAGCGAGGGCCGGGTGGTGATCGAGGCGGAACTGGACACCGGAGCGGTGGCCAGACGGCTGCGGGCCAGCATCACCGAGGTTTTCGGGCACCCGGCCGAGTTTCTCGTGGTCGCGCCGAGCGGGCTGCGTAAGGGAAACCGCTATCTGGTCCGGGTGAGCAAGGGCCAGGCCGGCGAGATCCTGGCTCGCCAGGCCGGGCTGATCGACAGCTTCGGCCGCCCGGTACGCGGCCTGCCCAGGAACGTCGTGTCGGGTTCCGCGTGCGACTGCGAGGCGGCCTGGCGCGGTGCGTTCCTGGCCCACGGCTCGCTGACCGAGCCAGGTCGTTCGATGGCTCTGGAGATCACCTGCCCGGGCTCGGAAGCGGCCCTCGCCCTGGTCGGCGCGGCGCGCAGGCTGAAGGTGCACGCTAAGGCGCGGGACGTGCGCGGGGTGGACCGGGTGGTGATCAGGGACGGCGAGGCGATCAGCGCCATGCTGACCCGGCTCGGCGCGCACGAGGCCGTGCTGGCCTTCCAGGAACGGCGGATGCGCCGCGAGGTCCGGGCGACAGCTAACCGGCTGGCCAACTTCGACGACGCCAACCTGCGCCGCAGCGCGCGCGCCGCGGTGGCGGCAGGCGCCCGGGTCGAGCGGGCCCTGGAGATCCTCGGCCAGGATGCGCCCGAGCACCTGACCATGGCCGGCCAGCTGCGGATGGCTCACCGCCAGGCCAGCCTGGAAGAACTCGGCCAGCTCGCCGACCCGCCCCTGACCAAGGATGCGATCGCCGGCCGCATCCGCCGCCTCCTCGCCATGGCCGACCGCCGCGCCGCCGACCAGGGCCTGCCCAGCACGGAAGCCTTCCTCACCGTCGACATGCTCTAGCCCTCCCGCCGTCGGTCCAGCCAGTCACGATCGTTCGCCGGTGCGGGTGCGGGGGGAGCGGCGCGGGTGACGGCTGGGGTGCGGCGCTGGAGTTGCACGATTCTCGGTTCAGCGGTCTCGGCACACGTAGGCAATGGTGGCGGCGAGCAGGGCCAGGAAGGAGATGGTGGTCAGCGCGACGCGCAGGCCGGATTCGCTGGCCAGGAAGCCGATCGAGGGCGGCCCGAGGAGGAATCCGCCGTACCCGAGGGTCGAGGTGAGGGCGACCCCGGCGGATCCGGCGAGCAGGCCCGCGCGCGCGATCGCGGCCGGGAACAGGTTGGCCAGCCCGAGGCCGGTCACGGCGAATCCGGCCAGCGCCAGCCACACGTCGGGGGCGAAGGAGGCGAGCAGCATGCCCGCGCCCGCGGCCAGCCCGCCCAGCACAAGCACGGTCGTGCGGCCGAGCCGTTCGAGCAGGGCGGTGCCTGACAGCCGGCCGGTCGCCTCCGCCAGGGCGAAGGCCGCGTAGCCCGCGGCGGCCAGCCCCGCCCCGGCGCCCAGATCCTGCCTCAGGTGCAGGGCGCCCCAGTCGCCGACGGCGCCCTCGCCGTACGCGGCGCACAAGGCGATCAGCCCGAAGAGCCCGACGATCCGGCCGGTCCGCCACCCGGGGCGCCCCGCCGGGACCGGCCCCGCCGAGACCGGCCCCGCCTGCGGGACCGGGGGGGCGGGGACCAGGGCTGTGGTGGGCCGGAGCAGGGTCCGGCCGGTGACGGCCGCGACGAGCAAGCAGATCAGCGCGATCAGCGCGAGGTGGCGAAGCGGGGACAGGTGCGGTGCCAGCAGGCCGCCAAGACCAGCCCCGGCCAGGCCGCCGAAGCTCCACGCGGCGTGGAAGCCCGGCATCACCGGCCGCCGCAGGGCGGCCACCATATCGACCGCGACGGTGTTCATGGCCACGTTGAGACAGCCGTAGGCGGCCCCGAAGACGGCCAGCAGGAGCCCCAGGGCGAGCGCGGAGTGAGCCAGCGGGGGAAGCACCACGGTCACGGAGAGCAGCACGCACGAGATCACGGTGGTCTGCCTGCTGCCGAACCGCCGGCTGAGCGCGCCGGCCAGCAGCATGGTCGCGACGGCTCCGCCCGACAAGCCGAGCAACGCCAGCCCGAGGACGGCCGCTGACGCGCTGACCTGCTCTTTGACGGCAGGCACCCGGACCGCCCAGCTGGCGAAACTGAACCCCTGGACGGCGAACACCGCGCACAGCGCGACGCGGAGCCTGCCGAGATCGCCCGATCGGCCCGGCTGGGACCGGGCGTGCTGGATTTTGCTCACCAGCGACACAAAAGAAGACTATGCGCCCAGCGGGCCGCCCGGATGGTGCAGCCGCTGCCGGGCCAGGGCCAGGTGCGCACGCTCGGCCGCGTTGCCGGTCCGGGCGATCGCCGCGGCGTAGGCGGCCGCGGCGGCCGCGGGGCGGTCCAGGCGGCGGAGCAGGTCGGCGCGGATGGCGTGGAACAGGTAGTACCTGGTCAGGCCGAGGCTGTCCACGAGCGCGAGCGCCGCGGCCGGGCCCTGGACCTCGGCCACCGCGACCGCGCGGTTCAGCGCGACCACCGGGCTCGGGGCGACCGCGAGCAACTGGTCGTACAACCGCACGATCTGCTCCCAGTCGGTGCCGGCCGCGGTGGGCGCGTCGCTGTGCACGGCGTTGATGGCGGCCTGAATCTGGTAGCGGCCTGGCTGGTCGCGCCGCAGGCAGCGGAGCACGATGGCCTGGCCCTCGGCGATGAGCGTGTGGTCCCAGCGGGTCCTGTCCTGGTCAGCCAGCAGGACGAGGGCGCCGTCCGGCCCGGTCCTGGCGGCTCGCCTGGACTCGGTGAGCAGCATCAGCGCGAGCAGCCCAAGCACCTCCGGTTCGTCCGGCATGAGCTGGGCCGCCATCCGGCCGAGCCTGATCGCCTCGGCACACAGGTCCGCCCGGGCCAGCGCCTCACCCGAGCTCGCCGTGTATCCCTCGTTGAAGATCAGGTAGACCACGGCGAGGACCGCGGCCAGGCGGCCGGGCAGATCGGCCTCCGCGGGGACGCGATACGGGATGCCGGCGTCCCTGATCTTGCCCTTGGCCCGGACCAGCCGCTGGGCCATGGTCGGCTCAGGTACCAAGAACGCGTGCGCGATCTCGGCGGTGGTGAGCCCGCCGAGCAGCCGGAGGGTGAGGGCCACCTGAGCTCCTGGGGCCAGGGCCGGGTGGCAGCAGGTGAAGATAAGCCGGAGCCTGTCGTCGGGCACGGCGCCCCTCCCGTCGTCCGCCAGCTGGTCGTTCTGGGCGTGCAGCAGCGCGGCCTGGGCGTGCTTGTCCGCCCGGGCCGCCTCGCGGCGCAGCCGGTCAATGGCCCGGTTACGCGCGGTGGTGATGACCCATCCGGCCGGACTCGGCGGTAGCCCCGCTTCCGGCCACCGCCTGACCGCCTCGGCGAACGCGTCCTGCACCGCGTCTTCCGCGGTGTCGATGTCGCCGAAGACGCGGGTCAGGACGGCCACCGCCCGGCCGTACTCGGCCCGGAAGACGCGCTCGATGCCGGCCAGCGCGGGCGGGGCCAAGCTCACGCCCCGGCCGTGTCCACCATCGGCCGCACCTCGACAGGCAGCCGGGCCGCCGCGGTGATCCGGCGGGCCCAGCCGAGCGCCTCGTCCAGGTCGGCGGCGCGGATGATCGTGAAGCCGCCGATGTGCTCCTTGCCCTCGGTGAACGGCCCGTCGGTGATGAGCACGTCGCCGTCGGCGGCACGGACCACCGTGGCCACCTCGGCCGGGTGCAGGCCGCCGGTGAACACCCAGGCGCCCGCGGCCGTCATCTCCTCATGGAGGGCCCGCAGGTCCCGCATGATCGGCTCGAGGATCTCGGGCGGCGGCGGATCCCCGTCCGGCTGGTAGATGCTGAGCAGGTACTGCTTCATCGTGGTCATTCCCTTCCGTCGTGACGCTACCGGGCGGCCGGGCCGGACCGGGCACCTGTCATCCTCTACACGAATCCGCCGGGCGCGAATCGACACGCCAGGAACAATGCGTGCCGCAATCTGGCGGATCCGGGACACGAACCGCCGCCCGTTCGGGAAATATGCCCCTTTTTTGATATGGTTTAGACCCGTGAAGGCGGGCCTGAGAGGCTCCGCCGCGAGCGCGCTGAATCCCCACCATTCTTGCGGCGTCCGATAGTCTCGGAGCGCTGGCGATCACGGGGATCGACGAGGAGACTTGGTACTGTGACAATTCGCGTGGGAATCAACGGGTTCGGCCGTATCGGCCGTAGCTTCTGGCGGGCGGCCAACGCCTCGGACAGTGACCGTGGCATCGAGATCGTGGCGGCTAACGACCTCGGCGACGTCGCCACGATGGCGCACCTGCTCAAATACGACACCGTGCTGGGCACCCTGCCGCATGACGTCTCCGTATCCGGCGACACCATTCAGGTCGGCGCTAAGTCGATCAAGATCCTGGCTGAGCGCGACCCGGCCAAGCTGCCGTGGCGCGACCTCGGCGTGGACGTGGTAATCGAGTCCACCGGCCGGTTCACCACCGGGCCGACGGCCAGGGCGCACCTGGAGGCGGGCGCGAAGAAGGTCATCATCTCCGCGCCGGCCAAGGAAGAGGACATCACGATCGTGATGGGGGTCAACGACGACGACTACGACCCCGCGACGCACCACATCTTGTCCAACGCGTCCTGCACCACCAACTGCGTGGCGCCGATGGCCAAGGTGCTGCTCGACAACTTCGGCATCGTCAAGGGCCTGATGACCACGATTCACGCCTACACCAACGACCAGGTCATCCTGGACTTCCCGCACAAGGACCTGCGCCGGGCGCGGGCCGCGGCGCAGAACATCATCCCGACCACGACCGGGGCGGCGAAGGCGACCGCGCTGGTGCTGCCCGAGCTCAAGGGCAAGCTGGACGGGATGGCCATGCGGGTGCCCGTGCCCGACGGCTCGGTCACCGACCTGGTGATCCAGCTGAACCGGGAGGTGACCAAGGACGAGGTCAACGCCGCGTTCAAGGCCGCCGCCGAGGGCCCGCTCAAGGGCTACCTGTACTACACCGAGGACCAGATCGTGTCCTCCGACATCGTCGGCTCCCCCGCGTCGTGCACGTTTGACGCCTCGCTGACCATGGCGTTCGGCAGCCAGGTCAAGGTCATCGGCTGGTACGACAACGAGTGGGGCTACTCCAACCGGCTCGTCGACCTGGCCGCGCTCGTCGCCGCGCGGCTGCGGTAATGCGCTCCATCGACGACCTGGAGGTCCTCGGCCGGCGCGTGCTGCTCCGGTCGGACCTGAACGTCCCGCTCGACCTGACCGGCACCGGGGAGATCACCGATGACGGCCGGATCCGGGCCAGCCTGCCGGTGATCAGCAAGCTGTCCGACCGTGGCGCGCGGGTCATCGTCCTCGCGCACCTGGGCCGGCCCAAGGGCGCCACGTTCGACGACCGGGCGGCCGCCGGCCCCTCGCTGCGGCCGGTGGCGGCCCGGCTGGGTGAACTGCTCGGCCGGCCCGTGTCGTTCGCGGCCGACGTGGCCGGCCCGTCGGCCGAGGAGACCGTGTTCAGCCTGGGCGACGAGGATGTCGCGGTGCTGGAGAACGTGCGCTTCGAGCCCGCCGAGACGGCCAAGGACGACGCGGAGCGGGGGGCGTTCGCGCAGCGGCTGGCCCGTTTCGGCGAACTGTACGTGGGTGACGGGTTCGGCGCCGTGCACCGCAAGCACGCGTCGGTCTACGACCTGCCAGGGCTGCTCCCGCATGCCGCCGGTGACCTGGTCCTGGCCGAGGTCGAGGTGCTGCGCCGGCTGACCTCGGACCCGGCCAGGCCCTTCGTGGTGGTGCTGGGCGGCAAGAAGCCGTCGGACAAGCTCGCCGTGATCGGCAACCTGCTTGGCCTGGCCGACCGTATCCTCATCGGCGGCGGCATGGGCTACACGTTCCTGGCCGCGCAGGGCTATGAGGTCGGGAACTCGGTGCTTGAGGCCGACCAGATCCCCGCCGTGCAGGCCGTCATGGCCGAGGCGCAGCGGCGCGGGGTGGAACTTGTCCTCCCGGTGGACCTGGTCGCCGCGACGCACTTCGCGCCCGACGCCGAGCATGCGGTGGTGCCGGTGACGGATTTCCCCGCTGACCGGGAAGGGATGGACGCCGGGCCGAAGACCCGGGCCCTGTTCGCGGAGAAGCTCGCCGATGCCCGGACGGTCTTCTGGAACGGCCCGGTCGGGGTCTTCGAGTTCCCGGCGTTCGCCGCCGGGACCCGCGCGGTCGCCGAAGCCGTGGCCGCGGTCAACGGACTGACCGTGGTGGGTGGCGGTGACTCCGCCGCGGCGGTCAGGGCGCTCGGTATCCCGGAGAAGTCGTTCGGGCACATCTCGACCGGCGGCGGTGCGAGCCTGGAGTACCTCGAGGGCAAAACGCTCCCTGGGCTGACTGCACTGGAGGATGGCTCGTGAGTACACACGGTCGGGTCCCGCTGATGGCGGGCAACTGGAAGATGTACGAGAACCACTTCGAGGCGATCGCGCTCGTCCAGAAGCTCGCGTTCACGCTGACCGACAAGGACTTCGACGCGGTCGACGTGGCCGTGCTGCCGCCGTTCACCGCGCTGCGCAGCGTGCAGACGCTGATCGACGGGGACAAGCTGCGGATCTCCTATGGCGCGCAGGACATCTCCCAGCACGACTCGGGCGCTTACACCGGCGAGATCGCCGGTTCGATGCTGGCCAAGCTGGGCTGTGACTACGTGCTGGCCGGGCATTCGGAGCGGCGGCAGTACCACGCGGAGTCCGACGAGCTGGTCAACGCCAAGGTCCAGGCGGCGCTGCGGTGGGAGCTCACGCCGATCCTGTGCGTGGGCGAGCCGCTCGAGATCCGCAAGGCAGGCCAGCACCTGGAGTGCTGCGTCGGGCAGATCGACGGGTCGCTGAAGGGCATCCCGGCCGCCGCGGTGGCCGCGATGGTGATCGCCTACGAGCCGGTCTGGGCCATCGGTACCGGCGAGGTAGCCACCCCGCAGGACGCCCAGGAGGCGATCGGGGCGATCCGGTCGCGGATTTCGGAGCTTCATGACGTCGAAACGGCCGACCGTGTGCGTATCCTTTATGGCGGGTCCGTTAAGGCCGACAACGTCGGGCCGATCATGGCGCAGCCGGACATCGATGGCGCTCTGGTCGGCGGGGCCAGCCTCGACGCCGGGCAGTTCGCTCAGATCTGCCGGTATCGTGAACTGGCAGCGTAGGCTGGAGTCAGTGGCGCCCACCTCAGCGGCGCCGATGTCGACAGCGTCGGTCTCAATAGTGCGAATGTCATCCGCGGGAGATGGATAACAGCGATGATTGTCGGGGTTTCCGTTATCCTGATCATCACCAGTTTGGTGATGATCCTGCTCGTCCTGCTGCACAAGGGCAAGGGCGGCGGACTTTCAGACTTGTTCGGCGGCGGGGTGTCCTCCACCCTCGGTTCCTCGTCCGTCGTCGAGCGGAACCTGGACCGGATCACGATCTTCTTCGGGGTCCTGTGGTTCATCTGCGTTATCGCTCTCAGCTGGCTGATCAACCACTAGCCTGTACATCTATCCCGCACCGACGTTCCGGCTTTCTAGCACTATGGCCTTCAAGGGGTGATCTGTGAGTAGTGGCAACGCGATCCGCGGCAGCAGGGTTGGCGCAGGGCCGATGGGTGAGGCCGAGCGCGGCGAGGCCGCGCCCCGCGTCTGGATATCGTTCTGGTGCGCGAACAAGCACGAGACTCGCCCGAGCTTCGCGACCGATGCCGCGATCCCGGACACCTGGGAGTGCCCCCGGTGCGGCAACCCCGCGGGCCAGAACGAGCATGCACCGCCGAACCCGCCCAGGGTCGAGCCGTACAAGACCCACCTTGCTTACGTGAAGGAACGCCGCAGCGACTCCGACGGCGAGGCCATCCTGGCCGAGGCGCTCGCCCGCCTTCGCGGGGCCTGATCTGGCCGACCGCGGCCCGGTTCACCCTTCCGCGGAGCACGACCTGTCGGCCGGCGGAGCTGTCCTGGGCCGGGTGCTCGGCTGCGCGCGGGATGCGCTGCGTGCCTACGGCGGGCATCCGGACGCGGCCATCGAGCTGCTCAACGTCTCCGAGAACGCCACTTTTCTCGTGTCCGATCCGGACGCCGGGCCGTCCGTGCTGCGCGTGCACCGCCTCGGCTACCACAGTGCGCAGGAGATCGCGTCCGAGCTGGCCTGGCTGGACGCGCTGCGGGCCGAGGCCGGGGTCCGCACGCCGCGGGTGCTGCCTGCCGCCGACGGCCGGCGGATCGTCACGGTGCCCGAACGCGGCGGCGCGGACCCGTCGACCCGGCACTGCGTGCGCTTTGAGTTCCTGCCCGGCCGCGAGCCCGAGGGGGAGTCAGGCGGCGTGCTGAGCGGCGGCCACTTCGCCGAGCTCGGCGAGATCACCGCGCGGATGCACGAGCACGCCAGGCGATGGACCCGGCCGGCCTGGTTCACCCGGTTTCACTGGGATTACCAGGCGGCGTTCGGCCCGGGGGCCCGATGGGGACGCTGGCAGGACGGCATGGGCGTCGGGCCGTCCGAACGTGAGGTGCTCACCCGGCTGGACGGCGTGCTCCGCTCCCGCCTGGCCGCGTTCGGCACAGGGCCTGAGCGTTACGGGCTGGTCCACGCGGACACCCGGCTGGCTAACCTGCTGGTGCACGACGGGGCGGTGAGCGTCATCGACTTCGACGACTCGGGCTTCAGCTGGTTCCTGTATGACCTGGGCACCTCGGTCAGCTTCTTCGAGCATGCGCCTGAGGTGCCCGTGCTGGTGGACAGCTGGCTCGACGGATACCACCGGGCCGGTCAGCTGCCCGCGGCCGACCAGGCGGAAATCTGGACGTTCATCATGTTCCGGCGGCTGCTCCTGGTCGCCTGGATGGGCTCGCACCGGGGCGTCGACATCGCCGCCGAGCTCGGTGCCGGGTACACCCGCGGCAGTTGTGACCTGGCCGAGTCGTACCTGAGCACGCACTCCTAGCGAAGGGAAGAGCGTCATGTTCACATCGATCGCCGGACGGGCCGTCGTGGTGACCGGCGGCACCAGGGGGATCGGCCAGGGGATCGCCAGCGTGTTCGCCCGCAACGGAGCGAACGTGCTGATAACCGGCCGGGATTCGCAGGCCGCCAGGACCGCGGTGGACGAGCTCACCCGCCGGGCCGCCTCCGGCGGGCAGGGCGGAGAGGTCTCGTTCGTGCTGGCCGACGTGGCCAGCACAGAAGATTGCCGGCGGATGGCGGCGATCGCGCAGGAGCGCCTTGGCGGCATCGACGTGCTCTGCGCCAACGCCGGGATTTTCCCCGATGCCCGGCTGGAGGACCTGACCGAGTCCGACCTGGACCAGGTGCTCGGGATCAACTTGAAGGGCACGATCCTGGCGGTCCAGGCCTGCCTGCCGGCCCTGAGCCGGTCAGGCCATGGCCGGGTCATCATCACGTCGTCCATCACCGGGCCGATCACCGGCTTCCCCGGCTGGACGCACTACGGGGCGAGCAAGGCAGGCCAGCTTGGCTTCATGCGAACCGCGGCGATCGAGCTGGCGCCCAGAGGCATCACGGTCAACGCGGTGCTGCCGGGCAACGTCGTCACCGAAGGGCCAGCCGACGCGGGCAAGGAATTCGCGAGCGGGATGACCGCCGCCATACCGCTGGGCCGGCTGGGTACCGTCGACGAGATCGGCTACGCGGCGCTGTTCTTCGCCACCGACGAGGCGGCCTACATCACCGGGCAGTCGATCGTGGTGGA
The DNA here is from genome assembly GCA_050013055.1 of Streptosporangiaceae bacterium. GTDB lineage: Bacteria > Actinomycetota > Actinomycetes > Streptosporangiales > Streptosporangiaceae > Palsa-504. Next base: position 1,377 of record JBEKGC010000147.1, on the reverse strand, counting down.
CGGCGGCCAGGTGCTTCCCGAGTCGCCCGACGCCATGGCGGCGATCGCGGAATAACAGCCGCACGCTCCCGCCCCCTTGGCATGTCAAAGGGGCCATTGCCTGGCCACCAGGGTCAGCACGTCGTAGGTAGCCACCGGCTTGGCGTCCTGGTTGGTCACGACGGCGTCCCAGCGCACCTCGCCGTGCCCGGCGTCCTCGCGCGGGGTGATCTGCTTGCAGGTCAGCGTCACGGTCAGCTCGTCCCCCGGGTATACCGGGGTGAGGAAACGCAGGTTCTCCAGGCCGTAGTTGGCCAGCACGGGACCGGGGTCGGGCGAGACGAACAGGCCTGCGGCGAAGGAGACGATGAGATAGCCGTGCGCGACCCGCCCGCCGAAGAACGGGTTGGCCCGCGCGGCTTCTTCGTCCATGTGCGCGTAGAAGGTGTCGCCGGTGAACTCGGCGAAGTGCTCGATGTCGGCCAGGGTCACCGGGCGCGGGCCCGCGACCACGGCGTCGCCGATCCGAAGCTCGGTGAGAGACTTGCGGAACGGGTGAGCGCCGCCGGCGTGCCGCGGCGCGCCGGGCACCCAGCGGCCCGTGACGGCGGACAGCACCCGCGGGCTGGCCTGTACCGCGGTTCGCTGCATGTGGTGCAGCACGCCGCGGATGCCGCCCATCTCCTCCCCGCCGCCCGCCCGGCCGGGACCGCCATGGACCAGCATCGGCAGCGGTGAGCCGTGCCCGGTCGACTCGCCCGCGTCCTCGCGGTCCAGGACGAGCAGCCGGCCGTGCCAGGGCGCCAGGCCGAGGACCACGTCGCGGGCGAAGCCCGGGTCGGCCGTGACAACCGATCCGGCCAGGCTGCCCAGGCCGCGGGCCGCCAGGCTGACCACCTCCTCGGTGTCCCGGTAGCCGATCAGCGTGCTGACCGGGCCGAACGCTTCGATCTCATGCGGCTCCGGGCGGTCGCTATCCTCAGCCCGCAGGAGCAGCGGGGCGATGAAGGCGCCGCGCTCGGCGCTGGCCCCGGCCACCTCCACGTGGTCGGGGTCGCCGGACACGATGCTGGCCGCGGACAGCAGCGCCTTGACCGAGCGGCGGACCTCCTCGCGCTGCTCCAGGCTGGCCAGCGCGCCCATCCGCACGCCTTCGGCGGCCGGGCTGCCGACCACCACCTCAGCCAGCCGGTCCCGTACCGCTTCGGCCACCGAGTCGATCATCGCGACCGGGACGAGGGCACGCCGGATCGCGGTACATTTCTGGCCCGCCTTGACCGTCATCTCGTTGACCAGCTGCTCGACGTACAGGTCGAACTCGCCGGTGCCCGGGGCCGCGTCCGGGCCGAGCACGGAGCAGTTCAGCGAGTCGGCTTCGGCGTTGAACCGGACCGACCT
>JBEKGC010000146.1:0-14426 GCA_050013055.1 Streptosporangiaceae bacterium | reverse complement strand
GTCGGGCTGGCCGAAGCCGACGAGGCGCTGGCCGAGGCCGACGCGGTCGCCGAAGCCGAGGCGCTGGCCGACGGCGAGACGGTCGGCGAAGGAGACGAGGCGGTCGGCGAAGGAGACGTGGCGCTCGGCGAGGGAGACGGCGACGGTGACGGTGACGGCGACGGGGATGGCGACGGGGATGGCGAGGACGACGAGGATGGCGACGGGGACGGGGACGGCGAGCTCGCGGCGGGCAGCGCCTGGCAGCTGGTGCTGGTGTTCTGGGACGAGCTTGAGCTAGTCGCGGACGCGCTCGGCGTGGCCGACGCGGCCTGGGCGCTCGCGGGCCAGGCCGCGAGGCCGCCCGAGATCACCAAACTGCCGGCCAGCACGCTGAGCTTCGTTGCCCGTACCTGCGCGAAACGCATATGCCTTACCCTGTCTGCGCTGCTTGTCCTGGTTATCTGCGCTCTTGGTGGTTCGGAGGCGACTAGGTAACAGATGGGTCCTGACTACTCATATCCGGCAGACGCATTACTTATGCATGTCCTCGTGCTGCGATGACGCTCGGTTCGGCGGCCCGGCCATGAAGTGGGACGCACCTGGCCGCCAATCGGTTCCGCGCTGGGTCGCCGATATTGACATTACCTCACCGCCAGCATCAATAGTCATGAGTATTGTTGGACATCCGTCACATAAGTTAAGTAATGGGTCAGCTATGGAGGTCCGCATGACGACGGTGGCGCGGTTGCGGGCGCTGGTGACCGTGGCGGAGACCGGATCGGTCCGGCAAGCCGCCCGGCGCCTGACCGTCACCGAGTCGGCCGTGTCCTCGGCGCTGTCCGCGCTGGCCCGCGAGGTGCGGGTGCCGCTGGTCGAGCGCGATGGCCGGGGCTTGCGGCTGACCCCGGCCGGGCAGGCGTATTCGCGCTACGCCCAGGCCATTCTCGGGCTGCACGAGGAGGGTCTGGCGGCCGCGCGGGCCGATCGTGATCCGGAGCGGGGCCGGGTCCGGGTGGCCGCGGTCAGCACCGCGGGGGAGTACCTGCTGCCCGCCGTGCTCGCCTCGTTTCTCGCCCGGCACCCCGCCGTGGACATCGGGCTCGAGGTGGGCAGCAGCGAACGGCAGTGGAGCCTGTTCGGCGCGCACGAGGCCGACCTGGTCATCGGCGGCCGGCCGCCACGGCACGTCGGCGACGCGGTGATCCGGGCCAGCCGCCCGAACCTGCTTGTGGTGGTGGCCGCGCCGGCGGTGGCGGCCGGATTCGAGGTGGGCAGGACCAGGTGGCTGCAGCGGGAGGCGGGTTCCGGCACCCGGGTGACCGGCGAGGCCCTGCTGGCAGGCATGGACGCGGATCCGCCCAGGCTCACGCTCGGCTCCGGCGGTGCCGTGGTGGCCTGCGCGGCGGCCGGGCTCGGTGCCACCCTGGTGTCCAGGGATGCGGTGACCCGCCAGCTGGCCGACGGGGCCCTCGTCGAGGTCGCCGTGCCGGGGACCCCGCTGCGGCGTCCGTGGCACGCGGTGACGCACGAACGTCAGCCCGGCGCCACCGCGTTGCTCGTCGAGCACCTGCTGGCCCGCGAGGGATGGCGGCCGCCCCGAGCCGCACGCCAGCTTTAGGATTAATCTTTCACTTAATTTTCAGGCAAAACACTTGATTGAAGTACCAATCCACAGCAGGCATCATCGGTAGATAGGGAAGACAAACGCCGATGATCGGAGTCGAGGGTGACCGAACGCTGGAGCGCGGGGGTCCTGCACTACGCGGAGATGGGCTACTGGCAGCCCGACTACGTGCCGCAAGCGTCCGATGTGCTGGCCGCCTTCCGCATCACCCCGCAGCCGGGAGTGCCGCCGGAGGAAGCCGGGGCCGCGGTCGCGGGCGAGTCGTCGACGGCGACCTGGACGGTGGTGTGGACCGACCGGCTCACCGACTATGAGCACTACCAGGCCAAGTGCTACAGCGTCGAGCCGGTGCCGGGCCAGGACAACCAGTACATCGCCCGCATCGCCTACGACATCGACCTGTTCGAAGAGGGCTCGGTCGCCAACCTGACCTCCTCGATCATCGGCAACGTGTTCGGCTTCAAGGCGCTGAAGGCGCTGCGGCTCGAGGACATGCGCATCCCGCCGCATTACGTGAAGACCTTTCAGGGCCCGGCGCACGGCATCGTGATGGAGCGCGAGTACCTGAACAAGTACGGCAGGCCGCTGCTCGGGGCCACGGTGAAGCCCAAGCTCGGGCTGTCGGCGAAGAACTACGGCCGGGTGGTGTTCGAGGCGCTGAGGGGAGGCCTCGACTTCACCAAGGATGACGAGAACATCAACAGCCAGCCGTTCATGCGCTGGCGGGACCGGTTCTTGCACAGCATGGAGGCGGTCAACCGGGCCCAGGCCGATACCGGTGAGATCAAGGGCCACTACTGCAACGTCACCGCGGCGACGATGGAAGACATGTACGAGCGGGCCGATTTCGCGGCCGAGCTCGGCAGCATCGTGGTCATGATCGACCTGACGGTCGGCTACACCGCCATCCAGTCGATGGCCGCGTGGGCCAGGCGGAACGGGGTGCTGCTGCACCTGCACCGGGCCGGTCACGGCACGTACACCCGGCAGAAGAACCACGGCGTCAGCTTTCGCGTCATCGCCAAGTGGATGCGGATGGCGGGCGTCGACCACATCCACGCCGGCACGGTGGTCGGCAAGCTGGAGGGGGACCCGGACATGGTGGCCGGCTACTACGACGTGCTGCGCTGCGACCGGGCGGAGCCCGACCCGCGCAAGGGCTTGTACTTCGAGCAGGACTGGGCGTCGATGCCGGGGGTGATGCCGGTGGCCTCGGGCGGCATCCACGCCGGCCAGATGCACCTGCTGCTGCACCACCTGGGCGAGGACGTGATCTTGCAGTTCGGCGGGGGCACGATCGGGCACCCGATGGGCATCGCGGCCGGCGCGACCGCGAACCGGGTGGCGCTCGAGGTGATGGTCAAGGCCCGCAACGAGGGCCGCAACCTGCTGGCCGAGGGCCCGGACATCTTGCGGGCGGCGGCCAAGCGCAGCCCCGAGCTCGAGATGGCCCTGTCCACCTGGGGTGACGTGAGCTTCAACTTCGAGTCCACCGATACCCCCGACGTGCTGCCGACACCGACACCAGCGGGAGCCTGACATGCGGATCACCCAGGGAACGTTCTCCTTCCTGCCCGACCTCACCGACGCCGAGATCACCAGCCAGCTTGACTACGCGATCGGTCAGGGCTGGGCGCTGTCGGTCGAGTTCACCGACGACCCGCACCCGCGCAACAACTACTGGGACATGTGGGGACTGCCGATGTTCGGCCTGGCGGACCCGGCGGCCGCGCTGCGCGAGATCCGCGAGTGCCGTCAGGCCTACCCGGAGAGGTACATCAAGGTCAGCGCCTACGACGCGCACCGGGGCCGGCAGACGGTCGCGCTGTCGTTCCTGGTCAACCGGCCGGCCCACGAGCCCGGCTTCCGGCTGGACCGGCAGGAGGCCGCCGGGCGCAACATCCGCTACACCACCCATTCCTACGCGCTCGACCGCCCGGCCGGCGACCGGTACACCCCCCGGTGACCGGAACGGACGGCGGCGGGACCCCCCGCCCGGCCTTCGCGCTGCCGGCCAGGGACCGGCCTGCCGCCGCTGACGGCGGCCAGCCTGGCGCCGCTGACGGCGGCCAGGATCCCGCCGTCCCCGAGCTGCTCGCCGACGACATGACCGTGGACCTGGCCACGATGCGAGCCTTGGCGGGAGTGGACGAGATTATCGAGGCGCTCGACCGCGATCTCGTCGGGCTGCGGCCGGTCAAGGACCGGGTCAGCGAGATCGCCGCGCTGCTCCTGATCGACCGGGCGCGGGCCCGGTTCGGGCTGGCGGCCGGCCCGCCCAGCCTGCACATGAGCTTCACCGGCAACCCGGGCACCGGCAAGACCACGGTGGCGCTGCGGATGGCCGAGCTCTTGCACCGGATGGGCTACCTGCGCCGCGGCCACCTGGTCACGGTGACCAGGGACGACCTGGTCGGGCAGTACATCGGGCACACCGCGCCGAAGACCAAGGACGTGCTCAACCGGGCCATGGGCGGCGTGCTGTTCATCGACGAGGCCTACTACCTGTACCGGCCGGAAAACGAACGGGACTACGGCCAGGAGGCCATCGAGCTCCTGCTCCAGTACATGGAGAACTACCGGGACGACCTGGTCGTCATCATGGCCGGCTACGCCGACCGGATGGACACCTTTTTCGCCTCCAACCCCGGCATGAGCTCGCGCATCGCCCATCACCTGGAGTTCCCCGACTACTCGCTGGACGAGCTGGTGGCCATCGGCGAGCTGATGCTGACCGAGCGGCGCTACCGCCTGTCAGATGAAGCGCAGCTGACGTTCCGCGACTACCTGGCCCGCCGGATGACCCAGCCCAGGTTCGCCAACGCCCGCAGCGTCCGCAACGCCCTGGAACGAGCCCGCCTGCGGCACGCGAGCCGGCTGCTGGGGGCCGGCGGTTCCCTGGTCAGCAGCCGAGACGACCTGATGCGGCTGGAACCCGCCGACTTCCTGGCCAGCCGCGTGTTCAGCAGCCAGATCGGTGTGGTGGGCGGGGCTTAGGCTCTAGACCGTGCAGGTCAGGCACGGGTACATGTACGAAAACGGACTGACGCTGCCGTTCGCGTCGGCCCGCACGGCAAATTCGTAGAGATGACCTTCGAGAAGACTGTTTACCTGGGTTGAGGTCTGGCCGGTACCTGCCAGGAGTTCCTTCCATTGGCCGTCAGTGCTGACCCACAGATCAAACTGAACGCCCGAATAGGAGGCTGACCAGTTAACGTCAATTGTTCCCTCGCTAACCCAGGACCAGGTCAGGCTCGTAATGACCAGGGGCGCGGCCGCGAGCGACTCATTACTCACCAGGTACTGGTAGATGCCCGAGACCAGCCCATCAGCCTGGTAGTTATTGAGCGGCGTGCAGGTCCGCGTTACCTGCGCGGTCACTCCATTGAGGGCGGGCAGTGACTGCAGGTCGGCGTTCGGCAGGAGAGACTGGACGTCCTGAACCGGAGTAGATTCCCGCGAGCCGTGCAGGTCCTGGCACAAATCATTCACCAACGTGGCGACTGCATCGCTGGAGGCCTGGAACCCCAGTTGGTCCAGCTGCGCTGCGATGTCGTCGTCAGCCAGCGAGGACAGATTCTGGAAATTGGCGACTTCCGCTACGTTCGTCTGCCGGGGATTAGGATTAGTGCTGAAGAATCGCTGCACGACGTCGACGGCCCGCGAGAGCAGCGAGTCACAGCTTTCTTGGACCGCGCTGATGACGAGGTCGGTGGCCAGGCCGCCTTCCCAGGTGTCATCGGAGATCTTCTTCAGCAGATCCACCGCGGCACTGGCGGCCGTGTCGGTCTGCAGGATCTGGCAGACGGTCCGGACAACGCCGCCGCTTCCGCCGCCGCCGTTTCCGCCTCCTCCGCTCGAACATGCGGCCAGCGTGACCGAGACAGAAATGACCGCCACCACATTGATCGGCCCTTTCAGCCGACGGTGACGGCGAGGACCATCCCGGGTGTCAGCCGGGAACGTTAATTTCAGCGCGGAAAGCCATGACATGGAACGCCCCTCCCTACCGCGAGCTTCCCCCAGATAGGACCGCTCGCGGTGCTATACCTTGCCGCTGGCATAGAGGTTAGCCCTATTCCCGCGACCATGGAAGCTGCCCAGCGGGACTCGGCTGCGCCGGAATGCGTCACTTGCCGCGGCGCCGTTTCTACCCGCTGGACGATGACCCGCCGCTGATAGTCAAGGATGAGGTAGATCACCATGCCTTGGTGGTGTCTGCCGAAGACATACGTGCGCATGTTCCCATCGGGCCGCTGACGATCGTAGGCCTCGCCGCCCCATGGCGCGGAGCAGGAATCCCGCACCAGGCTCGCCCATGCCTGACCCCGGCCGCGACCTTGACCCGGGACCGGGGACGCCCTTCCCAGCGGGCCAGCGGCAAGCTGGCGTGACGGCCGCCCCTGACGATCATCGCCGCCGGATCGTCCAGCTCGCAACCCCGCGAGCTGGACCTGTACGGCAACCAGCTCGCGCGGTGCCTGCAAGCCCTGGGGACCAATGCCCCGATCCGCGCTGATATCCAGCGCGAACTCGCCACGGTACGCACCGAGAAGGACTCGCGTGCCAGTCCCAGCGAGCCCGGCCGCTCGCTTGAGCGTACCCGGCGGGAGCTACGGGCCAGCCTGGCCCTGGCCAGGCCCGGCTCGCCTACGCGCAGGCCGATCCTGGCGCACCTCAGCCGCTCCCCGCACCCACAACCCGCCCGTCACCAGCACCGAAAAAAGTCGTGGAATATTTGACTTACCCGGAGATTTTGGTACCCCATGGAGGGTGTCGCGTGACTCCTGGGTGTCCTGGGTCACAAGTGGAGCCGTGGCGGTCTTCGCGCGCGCATCCCAGGCCGCCCCGACCAGGGCCGGGAGCATGCGGGGGCCGCAGGCCAGGGAACGTGGATAGTTAGCTTCTGATTTCGACGGTAACGATCCACAATCGTTGGCGGGGCAGGCGGTGCCGGGGTGGGAGGGTTGCGGTGAGGCGGGCGGGGCACGCGTGAACGGGGGCACCGGTGGCGGGCCGCCGGATAGCTCTGCGACAGCCTCAGAACCCGGAGGCGCCTGGCCCCGGCCCGTGCCCTTTGCTAGCTTCGGTCGACATGGCCGCAAACGGGGAGGGAGCCGGGAACGGAGGCGGCGTCCGGGCCGAGGCTGACCGGCTCGGCGCGCGGTTCGCTAAGCTGTGGGCCGCGAGCACGACGTCGGCGCTGGGCAGCGGGCTGGCCGTTATCGCGGCGCCGCTGTACGTGGCCTCGCGGACCGCCAACCCGCTGATCGTGTCAGGCGCCACCGCGGCGGCCTGGCTGCCGTGGCTGCTGTTCGCCCTGCCCGGCGGCGTCCTGGTCGACCGGGTCGACCAGCGCCGCCTGATGGTGATGATCGACTGGGCCCGGGTCGCCGCCATGACCGTCCTGGCCACGGCCATCTTGACCAGGCACGGGAGCGTCGCGCTGCTGTACGCGGTGGCGTTCGTCGTCAACACGGGCGAGATCGTGTTCCGCTCGGCGAGCCAGGCGATGATCCCGGCGGTGGTGCCCAGGGACCGTCTCGAGCGGGCGAACGGCTGGCTGGTCGGCGGCGACACGCTCATGCAGGGGATGCTCGCGGGCCCGCTGGCGGGCTTTTTGTTCGCGGCGGCGGCGTGCATCCCGTTCTTCGTGAACGCGGGCACGTACCTGGCCAGCGCCATCCTCATCGGCCTGATCGCCGGGAGGTACCGGTCGTCTCCGCCGCCGGCGTCCACGCCGGGAAGAAGCCAAGCACGCGGGCTTGGCTCGGTCCGGGCGGAGATCGCCGAAGGGTTCCGCTGGCTGATGGGGCAGCGCCTGCTCCGCACGATGGCGATCTTGATCGGGCTGCTGAACGTGACCCTCACCGCGGCCACCGCAGTGCTCGTGCTGCTGGCCAGGGAGCGCCTCGGACTCGGTTCGGTCGGCTACAGCCTGCTGTTCACGGCCATGGCGGCGGGCGGCATCCTCGGTTCGGTCATCGGTGACCGGCTCGTCCGGTGGGTCACCGCGACCTGGACGATCCGGATCGGCCTGCTGGTCGAGGCCGGGATGCACCTTTCCCTGGCCACCTCGCGTAACGCGTATCTCGTCGGCTTCGCGTTGTTCGCCTTCGGCGTGCACGGCGCGCTGTGGACCATCGTCGGGGCTTCGCTGCGGCAGCGGCTGACACCGCCGGAGATGCTCGGCCGGGTCGGCAGCACCGGCCTGTTCATCGCGGCGGGCGGGAACTGCGTGGGGGCCCTGCTCGGCGGCGTGGTCGCGTCGGGCATCAGCATCACTGCGCCCTACTGGATCGGTTTCGCGGTGGCGATCATCGTGTCGGCGGCCACCTGGCGGGTCTTCGACCGGGCCACGGTCGCCCATGCCTACGCCAAGCCGGCCCCCGGCTGAACCGGCCCGCGCTCGGGTAGCCTTCCCCGCGCGAGGGGTACATGCTGGGGATACCCCCATAGGTGGATGTGCCCATGAGCCCGCTTCGCATCGTGCTCGTCGATGACCACGAGATGGTGCTGCAAGGGCTGTCGACCATTCTCGGCCGGTTCCTGGGCCGGGTCCGGGTGGTGGGCCAGGCGCTGGACGCCGACGAGGCGAAGCAGCTGACCGCGGCGCTGAAACCGGACATCGTTCTGTGTGATGTGCGGTTGAAGGGGACGAGCGGCCTCGACCTGTGCCGCCAGCTCGTCGAGCGCGACCCGGCGGCGAAGGTGGTCCTGCTCAGCGCCTACGACGACGAGCAGTACCTGTTCCAGGCCATGCGGGTGGGCGCGAAGGGGTACCTGCTGAAGCAGATCACCGGCGAGGAGCTGGTCCGGCACCTGGAGCGGGTCGCGGACGGCGAGATCGCCATCGACGCGGCGCTGGCCGGGCGGGCCGTCACCTCCGCCGCGCGGCTGCAAGGCGGCCAGTTCTGGCCGGGTGCCGCCCTCGGGCTCACCCAGCGGGAGAGCGAGGTCCTGGCGCTGACCGTGGCGGGCCTGTCCAACCGGGCGATCGCGGGCAGGCTCGTCGTCGGCGAGGAGACGATCAAGTCTCACCTGCGCTCGATCTACCGCAAGCTCGAGGTCGGTGACCGGGCCGGCGCGGTCACCGTCGCCCTGCGCGAGGGGATCTTTCATTGATACTGTCGACCCCGCACCACGGCCTCGGCCTGGCCGACCCCCGAGACGAGAACGCCCTGCTGTCCGGCGTGGTGGAGACGATTTCCTCCGGCCCGGAGCTGGGTCCGCTGGCGGCCGGGATCGCCGGCCTGATCGTCGCGGCGACCTCCGCCGACGTGTGTTTCGTGCACGTCCTTGACGACAACGGCGGCGCGCTCACCCTGGCCGGGGCCACCCCGCCGTTCGACGCCGCGGCCGGCCGGGTCCGCCTGCTGGCCGGCGAGGGGATCAGCGGCTGGGTGGCCCGCCACGGCGAGCCGGTGACGATCACCGAGGGGAAGGAGACCGACCCCAGGTACCGGTATTTTCCCGAGCTGCGCGGCGAGGAGTTCACCTCGATGGCGTCGGTGCCGATGGCCAGCCGCCCGTCCGGGCTGGTGGGCGTGCTGACCGTGCACACCAGGGCTCGCCACATTTTTACCGAACGAGATGTGGTGCTGCTGACCACGATTGGTTCCCTGGTCGCCGGGGCGGTCCATCAGGCGCGGCTGCACCGCCGCCTGGCTGCGCGCGAGCACGCGCACGAACGGTTCGCCGAGCGGGTGATCGCCGCGACCGAAGCGGAGCGGCGGCGGCTGGCGGGGGATATTCACGACGGGATCTCGCAGCGGCTGATCAGCTTGTCGTATCACCTGGACGCGGCGGCCGACGCGCTGTGGGACGCGCCGGAGTTCACCGGCGAGCAGCTGGTGCTGGCCCGGCGGATGATCGACCTCACCTTGAACGAGGCCCGCGCCGCGATCTCCGGGCTGCGCCCGCCGGTGCTTGACGACCTCGGGCTGGCCGACGGGCTGGCCAGCTTGGCCCGCAGCGTGCACGCCGTGCCGGTGACGGTCGACGCGGACGAGTGCGACCTGCCCGAGCACGTGGAGATCGCGCTCTACCGGATCGCGCAGGAGGCGCTGCAGAACGTGGTCAAGCACGCCGGCGCCACGGCCGTCAGCGTCGTGCTCCGCTGCGACCCTGGCCTGGTGTCCCTGCAGATCGTGGACGACGGGGCCGGCTTCGACGTGGAGACTTCCTGCGGCCTCGGCCTGGAGGCTTCCGGTGATCGCGGCGGCTTCGGCCTGAGCGGCATGGCCGAACGGGCCGAGCTGGTCGGCGGCCACCTCGACGTGCGTTCCCGCCCCGGCCACGGCACCACCGTCGAAGCCCGGGTACCTGGTTAAGCAGGTGGAGCAGGCGGCGGCGCCGGGTTCGCCGCCGCAGGCTAGCCGCAAGGCCGGTCAGTTAAGGCTCATCGTCGGATGTCAAATCGGGGGTGAGGATGGCGATGTCGATGGTGGCCTTGTAGGTGGCTCGGTCGATTTTGCCCCGGGCGTTGTACTTGGAGATGGCGCGCTTGACGACGCGGGGGCTGATACGCAGCCGCCGGGCGGGCATGAGGCTGGCCAGGACGAGGCGTCCGATCCGGCCGGCGAGGTCGATGCTGGTGCCAGCGATGACGTTTGCAGCCTGGATGACCAGGTCACGGGCAGTGTTCAGGGCGATGGTGAAGCTGGCCCGGTCGGGGTCGGTGCCCGGGACGGTCGAGGCTGCGTCGGCGATGGCGGTGCGGAGGGCCTGGTAGGTGACGAGCAGGGCCCAGACTTCCTGCTCGATTCCGTCGGGGGTGCGGGCGCGCAGGACGCGGCCGCCGAGGATGGTCGACTTCAGCTCGAGGTAGGCGGTCTCGATTTCCCAGCGCTCATGGTAGAGGACTGCCAGGTCAGAGGCGGTAAACCGGGCGGTGTCGGTCAGGGTGGTGATGAGCCGGCAGTCGCTGGTGAAGCGGCCGGCGCTGCTGGTGACGGTCCAGGTGGCGTCGATGACGCGGACGGGGACGCCGCCGAAGCGCGACAGCCAGGACCCGTCGGGCAGGCGGCGCAGGACCGGGAGCTTCGGGGCGTTGTTCCCGGTCTTGACGCGGATCAGGAAGTCCGCTTCCGCCGCCGCGATTTTGCTGGCCAGGGGGCCGGAGCCGAAGTTCCGGTCGGCGAGCAGGAGCATCCCGGCGCGCAGGCTGCGGAGCAGGTCTGCGGCGTAGGTTGTCTCGCCGGATGAGCAGGGCCCGAACACGGCGTCGATGACGGTACGGGTACCGCAGCTGACCAGGGCCAGCAGCCGCAGCTGCGGGTAGCTGGACCCGCCGGTGGCGCCGCCCTTCTGCTTGGCGTAGGCGGCCAGGTTCGCCGGGCTGTCGGCGACGGTCATGATAGTGCCGTCGACCGCGCAGACCAGCAGGCCCCGCCATCGCGTGTCCGCCGGAGACGGCCCGCGCAGCAAGAAGAACAGCGCGCGCAGCGGCCCGGGCCCCAGGCGCCGGCGGGCCTGGGTCATCGCGGACGCGGCCGGATCCCGGGCCGGCAGCCCTTCCAGGCCGGCTGTCAGCCTTCCCCAGACCTGGGAGTATCCCAGCTCGGCGAACAGGCACCCCGCCAGCAGCAGGTACACCACCACGCGGGCCGGCAGGTCGCGGACGCGGCGCTGGACACGGCAGGTCTCCTCCAGCACGGCGTCGACCATCTCGAACGGCACCTGCTGGGTCAGCTCACCGAGATGACCAGGCGCGAACCGGCCACCGGCCACCGTCACGACACGGGTAATGACAGACTTATCCAACAGCGGGGCTCCAGGTGGCGAGGCGTGTCTTGGCGGACAAACCTCACTTACCGGAACCCCGCTGCCTTCGCATCAACCGACACGCTTTGACAGGCGAGCAAACCGCCTAACTTACTGGCCTTGAGGCTAGCCGGGGATCGGCGCGGGCGGCGTGGCCAGCGGCCGGGGCGCGGGGGCGGCCACCGGGTCCGCGAGGTAGTCGGCGGGCCGGGTCTCGTCGTACCCGTCCTGCACGCCGGCTTTGCGGAAGACGAGGGTGAGCAGAGCCGAGACGACCAGGTTGAGGATGAGCGCGGCGATCGCGATGTAGGTGATGTGCCCGAACACCGGGGCCACCGAGGCACCGAAGTGGGCCTGGCCGCCGCCGGGTGTCCGGTAGGCCTGGACGGTGCCGTAGGTCATGCCCGCGGCCCAGCCGATGATCAGCGCGATGCGGTGGAACCAGCGGGTGTACAGGCCGATCACGATGGCCGGGAAGGTCTGCAGGATCCAGATCCCGCCGAGCAGCTGCAAGTTGATCGAGAACGTCTTGTTCAGCTCGAGCGCGAAGCCCAGCGCGCCGACCTTCATCAGCAGCGACGCGATCCGCGCCACCCGGGTTTCCTCGGCCGGGCTGGCGTAGGGGCGGAAGAGCTCCTTGTAGATGGTGCGGGTGAACAGGTTGGCCGCGGCGATCGACATCACGGCCGCGGGGACCAGCGCGCCGATGACGATGGCCGAGTCGGCGATGCCCGCGAACCAGCTGGGGAACATGTGCGCGAACAACAGCGGCACCGACAGCTGGGCGTTGCCGCCGCTGGCCTTGACGTCGGCGTTGACCGCAGGCACCGCCCGTGCCATGTAGCCGAACAGCGCGATCAGGCCGAGCACCAGGGAGTAGGCGGGCAGCATGGCCGCGTTCCGCCTGATCACGTCGCGCCGCTTGGCGGCGAACACCCCGGTGGTCGCATGCGGGTACACGAACAGGGCCAGCGCGGAGCCGAGGGCCAGGGTGGCGTAGGCCCATTCCCCGGCCGGCAGCACGACGATGCTGCCGGACGGCTTGCCGGTGGCCGGGTTGACCGTTTTCAGATGCGCCGAGGCGGCGCTGAAGATGTGTCCCCAGCCGCCGAGCCGGCCGGGGATGTAAAGGATCGCGACGATGACCGTCAGGTAGATGAGGATGTCCTTGACAAACGCGATCAGGGCAGGCGCGCGCAATCCGGCCAGGTAGGTGTACGCGGCCACGACGCCGAAGGCGATGATCAGCGGCAGGTCCCTGATCAGGGCGTTACCCGTGGTGCTGCCGATGCCGACGACGGTCAGCACCGACTCGATGCCGACCAGTTGCAGCGCGATGTAAGGCATGGTGGCCAGGATCCCGGTCACCGCCACCGCCAGCCCGAGGCCCTGCGAGCCGTGCCGGCCGCGGACGAACTCGCCGGGCGTGACGTAGCCGCGGGCGCGCGCGACCGACCACAGCCGCGGCGCGAAAATGAACACGATCGGGAAGACCATAATCGTGTACGCCAGCGCGTAGAACCCGGCCGCGCCGGTGGCGTACACCAGCGCAGGCACGGCGATAAAGGTATAAGCGGTGTAGATGTCGCCGCCGAGCAGGAACCAGCTGACAAAGGTACCGAACCCCCGGCCGGCCAGGCCCCACTCGTTCAACTGCATCAAGTCCTCGGCCGGGCGCCACCGCGCCGCGGCGAAGCCGATCATCGTGACGATGCCGAACGAGGCCAGGACGATGACGAACGTGACCGCATTGAGGTGGTTCATGGCCGTTTCGTCCTCAGCAGCAGGTAGCAGACCCAGAGCAGGATCGCGGAAGTGGGGACCCAGATCAGCTGGTACCAGTAGAAGAAGGGGAACGGACCGAGCTCCGGCATGGACCGCGCGTAAATGGGAACCCACAGCGTCCCCAGGATCGCCACCGCGAGCAGGACCGCGACAACACTCCACGTAGCCGGACTCTTACCGGATGAAGCAGGCTGGCCCATCGCGCCCTCTCAGCCTGTGATAGGCGCCCTCAGTACAGAGATGCTCGCGGTGGGCCGGCCCGCCCCGGCCGCCGCGTGTGGAGAGTGCGCTCCCGGATGTCGGTTCACATGGTGCCGCATCAGCAGCCAGCCGATATGCCTTTCGTCCGCATTCCACCCAAATGCGCCGGGCCGGCTACCGTCCGCCACCAGGAGGCGGTCGGGTCGGCGTCCTCCGGCCAACCCGCCGGTCGCGGCTTTGCTCAGCACCGAGCAGGCTGCTACCGGAGGGTTCGGCATGACATGACAGACGCCCTGTCAACGGCCCCCAGATGCCGTCTCCGCCAGCCCGGGAGTACGGTAAGCTCTCCTGCGTTGGTACGTGATCCGGCCCTCGCCCAAGGCCGGATCGTGCATACCATCAGCGCTGTGCACGACCTGCGAGCCCGCCGGGAGACCGCAGGTCGGACAAGTAAAGATAGGCCCCGTTAGCTCAGTCCCTGCGAGCCCGCCGGGAGACCGCAGGTCGGACAAGTAAAGATAGGCCCCGTTAGCTCAGTCGGCAGAGCGTCTCCATGGTAAGGAGAAGGTCTACGGTTCGATTCCGTAACGGGGCTCCAGAAAATTCACCTGTGAGACCAGGTCAGAAGCTCACTGGACAGCTTCCATCCTACGCCGCGGATGGGAGCTGTTCCCGTGTTGGGAGGAATCTGGGAGATCGTCTTCTGCCACGCTGTTGTGCCTGGCAGGCAGGACTGGCCCCGTCCCTCTGTCGGCCCGCTCCTGACCACCCGTCTCTCAGCGCCTTCTGAGCGTCTTGTATCTACAGCGGATGCAGTCCCCAGAGGCAAGAGGGTTCTCACCCATAAGATTGACGTGCAGTGTGCCATGAACGCGGAGAGGAGTCAGCCGTGTAGGTTACGAGGTTCCTTGATGCGGCGCTGTATGAGAGATGAGGGATTCGGCCCCTCGGAGTCGCCCTGCGGGGGGCGGCTTCAAGCCGCCTCATGCTGCGTTGGCTGAAGACCGTCGTGGTGAGCGATGAGGAAAAGGCGCCCGGCGGGGACCTGGAAGACGACCACTGCCGAAGC
>JBEKGC010000145.1:0-15053 GCA_050013055.1 Streptosporangiaceae bacterium | reverse complement strand
ATGCTCCGGATGGAGCAGATGATCGACACGCTCAACCCCGATCGCACCAAGCGCTACATGCACAACTACAACTTCCCGCCGTACTCGACCGGTGAGACCGGCCGGGTCGGCTCGCCCAAGCGCCGCGAGATCGGCCACGGCGCGCTCGCCGAGCGGGCCCTGCTTCCCGTGCTGCCGACGCGGGAAGAGTTCCCCTACGCGATCCGCCAGGTGTCCGAGGCGCTCGGCTCCAACGGGTCGACCTCGATGGGCTCGGTCTGCGCCTCGACGATGGCGCTGCTCGACGCGGGCGTGCCGCTCAAGGGCATGGTGTCCGGCGTGGCCATGGGCCTGATCCACGAGGGCGGCCAGTACGTCACGCTCACCGACATCCTGGGCGCCGAGGACGCGTTCGGCGACATGGACTTCAAGGTGGCGGGCACCGAGCAGGTCATCACCGCGCTCCAGCTCGACACCAAGCTCGACGGCATCCCCGCCTCGGTGCTCGCGGCCGCGCTGAAGCAGGCCCGCGGGGCCAGGATGACCATCCTGGACGTCATGCGCGCCGCCATCACCGAGCCGGGCGAGATGTCCGCCTACGCGCCGCGGATCATCACGATCAAGGTCCCGGTGGACAAGATCGGCGAGGTCATCGGCCCGAAGGGCAAGATGATCAACTCGATCCAGGACGACACGGGCGCCGAGATCACGATCGAGGATGACGGCACCATCTACATCGGGGCCACCGACGGGACGTCGGCCGAGGCGGCCCGGGCCACGATCAACGCGATCGCCAACCCGCACATGCCCGAAGTCGGCGAGCGGTTCCTCGGTACGGTGGTGAAGACCACCACGTTCGGCGCGTTCGTGTCGCTGCTGCCCGGCAAGGACGGCCTGCTGCACATCACCCAGATCCGCAAGCTGCACGGCGGCAAGCGGATCGAGAACATCGACGAGGTTGTCCACATCGGCGACAAGATCCAGGTCGAGATCCGCGAGATCGATGACCGCGGCAAGCTGTCGCTCGTGCCCGTCGAGGTGGTCGAGCGCGAGGCGGCCGGGGAAGACCTGTCCGGCGGCGAGCGCCCGGCCGGCGGCGGGGCCAGGAGCGGTGACCGTGACCACGGTGGCGACCGGGGTGGCGACCGCGATGGGCCGGACGGCAGCCGCCGGACCAGGCACCGCACCCGCGGGCACCACGCCTAGATGGCTGCCGAACGCTCCGATGGTGTCAGCCGCACCATCCTGCCCGGCGGACTGCGGGTCGTTACCGAGTTCCTGCCCGCGGTCCGCTCGGTCGCCCTCGGCATCTGGGTGGGGGTCGGCTCCCGCGATGAGGACACCACTCACGCGGGCGCGACGCACTACCTGGAGCACCTGCTGTTCAAGGGCACCGGGCGGCGCACCGCGCTGGAGATCTCCTCGGAGATGGACGCGGTCGGCGGTGAGATGAACGCGTTCACGGGCAAGGAGTACACCTGCTACTACGCCCGGGTGCTTGACGCGGACCTGCCGCTGGCCGTGGACGTCTTGTCCGACATGGTCACCAGCTCGCTGATCACGCCCAAGGACGTGGACGCCGAGCGCAACGTGGTGCTCGAAGAGATCGCGATGAACGAGGACGATCCCTCGGACACCGTGCACGAGGCGTTCACCGGCAAGCTGTTCGGCGACACGCCGCTCGGCCGGCCGATCCTGGGCGCCGCGGACTCGATCAAACGGATCACCAGGGATCAGATCTTCGAGCACTACCAGGCCAGGTACACCCCGGAGCGCCTGGTCGTGGCCGCGGCGGGCAACCTGGACCACGAGACGGTGACCGCGCTGGTCGCCGAGGCGTTCGGCCCGGCCCTGGGCCGGCCGGCCGATCCTGCTCCGCCCCGGCTGACCGGAGACCGGCAGCACGGTCAGGCGGGCGTGGGGACCACGCTGATCTCCCGCGGCATCGAGCAGGCCAACCTGGTGCTCGGCTGTGAGGCGCTGGCCCGGACCGACGAGCGCAGGTTCGCGCTCGGCGTGCTCAACGCGGCGTTCGGTGGCGGCATGTCCTCCCGGCTGTTCCAGGAGGTGCGGGAGAAGCGCGGCCTGGCGTACTCGGTGTACAGCTTCTCCGGGCAGCACGCCGACACCGGCATGTGGGGCATTTACGTCGGCTGCCTGCCCGCCAAGGCCGACGACGTGCTGGCCATCTGCGCCGAGGAGATCACCCGGCTGGTCGATGGCGGCCTGACCGACGCCGAGCTCGAGCGGGGCAAGGGCCAGGTCCGCGGCTCGATCGTGCTCGGCCTGGAAGACCCGTCCTCGCGGATGAGCCGCCTGGGCAAGTCCGAGCTTGTCTACCCCAGGCTGGAGCCGGTCGACGAGGTACTCGCGGCGATCGACTCCGTCAGTCACGACGACATCCGCGCGGTCGCCGCCGAGATCCTCACCCGCCCGAAAGCCCTAGCCGTCGTCGGCCCCTTCGACGACCCCGCCGCCTTCGGAATCTAACCCCACCCCACCCCCGCAAGACCCCACCCCACCCCCAAGACCCCGCCCCACCCGCACCACCCGCACCGCACCCGCAGGATTGTGGATCGTTACCTTTGTTTTTCGACGGTAGCGATCCACAATCATTGGATTGATCCGGAGGACAGCGATGGCGAAGGTCGGGGTGCTGGGGGCGCGGGGGCGGATGGGGCGGGAAGTGGTGCGTGTGGTGAGCCATGCCGGGGATTTGGAGGTTGGGGCCGAGGTCGACCAGGGGGACGACCTGGACGCGCTGACCGGGTGCGACGTGGTCGTCGACTTCACCCATCCCGGCGTGGTCATGGAAAACCTGCGCTGGTGCGTCGCCCACGGCCTGGATGTGGTGGTCGGCACGTCGGGATTCGCCGCGGACCGGCTGGAGGAGGTCCGCGGCTGGCTGGCCGAACATCCGGACACCCGTGTCCTGGTCGTGCCGAACTTCTCCGTCGGCGCCATCTTGATGATGCGCTTCGCCGTTCAGGCGGCCAGGTTTTTCGACTCCGCCGAGGTGATCGAACTGCACCACGCGGCCAAGGCGGACGCTCCGTCGGGTACGGCGCTGCGGACCGCGGCCATGATCGGCGCGGCTCGGGCCGCGGCCGGCCTGGGTGCCCCGCCGGACGCCACCGCGTCGTCCCTGCCCGGTGCGCGCGGCGCCACCGTCGACGACGTGCACGTGCACTCGGTCCGGGTGGCCGGACTCGTGGCGCACCAGGAGGTGATCTTCGGCGGAAACGGGGAGACGCTGACGATCAGGCACGACTCCCTGGACCGGACGTCGTTCATGCCCGGCGTGCTGCTCGCCGCCCGGCGGATCGGCTCGCTCCCGGACGGCCTCACCGTGGGCCTGGAGGGACTGCTCGGCCTGGAGTAAGCGCCGGGCCAGGTACGGTCGTAACCATGTGCCGGAGCATCAAGACCCTTCGCCCGCCCTACGCCGAGCAGACGACCGACGACGACATCCGCGCCGCCGCGTTGCAGTACGTCCGGAAGGTCAGCGGTTTCCGCGCCCCCGCCGGGCACAACGCCGAAGCGTTCGGTCACGCCGTCGACGTCATCGCGGCCGCCACCGCCGAGCTGCTCGACCACCTCGAGGTCAGGACCCCGCAGCGGTCCTAGCCCAGGGCCGGCTCACGGCGGTACCTCCGAGAGGTAGGCGGGTCCGCCCGTCACCCGGCTGCGCAGCGCCGCGGTCACCCGCGCGGCGATGACCGGCGGCAGGTAACGGGACAGCTCGCCGGCCTCGACGAACCGGTAGCCGTCGAGTTCTGCCTCCTGCAGGCGGATGGGCGTGTCGTCGTGGAGTTCGCCGCCCTCGAAGACGAAGTGCACGATGGGCCGGGGCCGGGTCCCGTTGGGCGGGGTCCAGCTGATGGCGAGCAGCGGACCCGGGGTGATCTGCAGGCCGAGTTCTTCCGCCACCTCGCGGCGGCAGCCGTCCTGCGGCGGCTCCCCATCCTCGAGGAACCCGCCCGGCAGCGACCAGTGATCCCGGTAGTTCGGCTTGACCAGCAGGATCCGTCCGGCGGGGTTGGTGAACAACGCCGCGGCCGCGCCGAACATGGTGCTCAGCGTGCCGTACCACGCGAGCTGGGCGGCGCGCGAGAAACGCACGCGGGCCGGGTGCGCTGGGTCCAGGCTGTCGGCCACGCCTACGAGCCTATCCGGATCGGGGTGACGCACGCTGGTCCTACCGGTAGCCTGAGCCCATGCACACACCGGGTGACGACACTTTTGCGGTAGATACTGAGGAAAGCCGGGTGGAGGTGTACGTCACCACCGACACCTCGGCCGCGCCGCACAAGGCCGCTGAGGACAAGCTCTACGTCATGTATGACGCGGCCAAACCCGACGGCGACAAGCTCTATTTCACCGAGGCGGAGTGGGAAGCCTTCGTCCTCGGGGTCAAGGACGGCGAGTTCGACCTCGACGAGTCGGGCAACCTGCCGTAGCCTGGCCGGACCCGCGAACCCGGCACGCCCGCCGAGTTCGCGGGTCCGGGCCGGTTACCGCTAGTTCGTGCCCGATTTCATCGGACCGCCCGGGTTGACCGGCTGCCCTGGGCCGTACACCGCCGACTTCGGCTGGCCAAGCGCCGCGGCCATGTCGTTTTCCAGGCCCGGCGCGGCGGCGGCCGTCGAGCCCATCACCAGCGTGTACATGCTCTTGCCCGCCGCGGTGACCTGTATGGTCTGGCAGCCGCTGGCACCGTAGACGAAGGTGGCCAGCTTCCGCTGGCCGGCGTAGAACGTGCCCGAGTAGTCGAGCCCGAAGGCGTCCGGGCAGTTCATCGGCCGGTTCGACCGGTACGGATGAGCGACGAGCTTGCAGTAGTCGCTGAAGATGGCGCGTACCAGAGCCGGCTTGCGCTGCGTCATCGTGTACGTGCCGACATGGGCCGGCTCGATCAGGCGCATGCTCCGGTGAATGGTGACCACCGTCGCCTCGCTGACGCTGGCGCAGCCTACCGCCGAAACCGCCGCCGCCGAGGCCGAGGCGGAAGCTGAGACCGTGGCGGCGGCCTGTCCCGCGGCCGGAGCCGACGCCGCTACCGTGCCGCACCCGGCCACCGCCACGCACAGCAGTCCTGCTCCTACGATTCCGTGAACATGGCGTGGAGACATCATGCCGTTTTGACGCACCCGCCGTGTCTTTCGTTCCATCGCGCATCCGCGGCGTCTTAGAACGCACCCGCCGCGATGGCGGTGCCGACGGCGATGAGCAGAGCGGACGCGATCAGCTCACTCCGGTCTCCGGCCGCGGCCCCGATTCGCGCGCCGAGTTCGAGGCCGACCAGCGACATGGCCACGCTGATCACGCCGAACACCACCGCGGCCTCCACCAGCCCGGTGTGGTAGGCGCTCAGCACAAAGCCGACCGCGAGGTTGTCCGCGCTCAGCGCCAGCCCGCTGACCAGGACCCGGCCGGTCCGCCACGGCCGGGCCTGCCCGCCGTCGGCCTGCCCGCGGCTGCGCCAGGTTTGCACCAGGCTGAGCAGGCCGATCGCGATCAGCGCCGCGGCGCCCAGCCAGCGCACGTCCTGGCCGAGGCTGGCCGCCAGGCCCTGGCCCAGGGCCAGCCCGGCCAACGGCATGCCCGCCTCGAACGTGCCGAACACCACCGCGACCTGCAGCCTGGTACGGCCGCTGACCCCGCTGACGCCGATCCCGATCGAGGCGGCGAAGTTCGACAGGCCGACCGCGACGGCGAGCAGCAGCAAGGCGGGCATGAGCCTCACGCTACCCAGTAAGCGCCAGGCTAGGCGCGGTTACCACAAGGTGGGGACGCCCGCGCCCTCGAGGCGAAGCAGCAGCTCTTTGCGTTCCAGGCCGCCACCGTAACCGGTCAGGCTGCCGTCGCTGCCGATCACCCGGTGGCAGGGCACGATGACGGCGATCGGGTTGGCCCCGTTGGCCAGACCCACCGCCCGGGAGGCGACCAGCCGCTTGCCGAGCGCGCGGGCGATGTCGCCGTAGCTGACCGTGCTCCCGTACGGGATCTTGGTCAGCTCGGTCCAGACGGCCAGCTGGAAGGGTGACCCGCTCGGTGCCAGCGGCACCGTGAACTCCTTGAGATCACCGGCGAAATACGCCTCCAGTTGCGCCGCGACCTCGCCGAACGCCTCCGGGCGCGGCGTGAACCCGGCCTCGTACCGCCCCGCGTGCTTGGCCGCGTCGATCATGGTGAGCTCGGTCAGGGCGTGCCCGTCGCTGGTGAGCAGCAGCCTGCCGATAGGGGAGTCGACGATATGAGAAATCGGCGCCGCGGTCAGGTCCGGCGCGACGAACGGGTTGGTCATGACTGACCCTCCTCTAGATGGTCATGCTCAGGGCTGGCTTTCACCGGCTGCTGGCCCAATGAGGCCCATAGGTGGTGCACGGCGTAGGAGCGCCACGGCCGCCAGCCCTCGGCCAGCGCCGTGGCCCACGCCGCCCGTGCCCGGCCCGCCCGTGCCCGGCCCGCCGGCCCGGAGCCCCCGGAGCCCCCGCCGCTGACCGGGACGGCGTCCAGCCGCCGGAGCGCGTCGAGCACCCCCACGTCGCCGGGCAGGAACGCGTCCGGGTCGGACAATGCCCGCATCCGGATGTAACCCACGGTCCACGGCCCGATGCCGGGCAATGCGAGCAACTGCGCCGCGGTGCGGTCCCGTTCGGCCCCTGGGTCCAGCGAAAGCTCGCCGGACGCCAGCGCCGCCGCCAGCCCGGTCAGCGCGCGGCCTCGCGCGCGCGGCATGGGCAGCGCGGCCGGGTCGGCCGCCGCCAGCGTCTCGGCCGTCGGGAAGCAGTGCGTCAGCGTGCCGTCCGGACGAGACAGCGGCTTGCCGTAGGCGCTCACCAGCCGTTCCCCCAGCCGCCGCGCGGCGGCGACGGATACCTGCTGGCCGAGCACGGCCCGCAGGGCCAGCTCGTTGCCGTCAACGTGGCCGGGTGAACGTCGTCCCGGATGCGCCCGGGCCAGCGGCCCGAGCACCGGATCGGCGGCCAGGTTGCCGGTGACCGCCTCGGGGTCGGCGTCCAGGTCGAACAGGCGGCGGCAGCGCTGCACCGCGGCGGTCAGGTCGCGCAGGTCTTCGAGGGCGAACTCGCAGTCGAGGTAGCCAGGATCGCGCGGCCGCAGGAACGGTCCGAACGACACGATCCCGGTGCCGTTCGGCAGCTGGATCGTCCGGGAGTACCGGTCGCCTGCCGCCGCTTCCACGCCCGGGATGGCCCGGGCGGCCAGGAAGCCGAACATGCGGTCCAGATCGATCGGCGTCCGGTACGCCAGCCGCAGCCTGATCAGCCCGGGAGCGGACGGATCCGGCCCCGGTGGCACACCCAGCCGCCACGATCGCGTTCCCTTGGTCCCGCGCGCACTACGCAGCTGGGATGGCGTGGCCGCGAAGACCTCGTGCATGGTCGAGTTGAACTGCCTGATGCTGGCGAAGCCGGCCGCGAACGCGATCTCGGACAGCGGCAGCGTGGTCGTCTCGGTCAAGACGCGGGCCGTCTGAGCCCGCTGCGCGCGGGCAATGGCCAGCGGACCCGCCCCGAGCTCGGCGGTCACCAGACGCCGTACCTGCCGCTGCTCGTAGCCAAGGCGGTCGGCCAGGCCCTCGACGCCGTGCCGGTCGACCACGCCGTCGGCGATGAGCCGCATCGCGCGGCCCACCACGTCGGCCCGGATGTTCCATTCCGGCGAGCCGGGGGAAGCGTCCGGGCGGCACCGCTTGCAGGCCCGGAAACCGGCCTCCTGGGCCGCGGCCGCGCTGCGGTAGAAGCGCATGTTCTGCCGTTTGGGGGTGATCGCCGGGCACGATGGCCGGCAGTAGATGCCGGTCGAGGTCACCGCGATGAAGAACACGCCGTCAAAGCGGGGGTCCTTGCTGACCGCCGCTTGATAGCGCTGTTCGTCGTCCAGGGACTCCGGGACCGGCCGGCCGGCGCCCGGTGCTGCGATGTTCGTGCCCACGTTCCCACCCTGTCAGCTGCCCCACGTTAGCACTAGCGGAAATCGGACAGGAACCCTCGCGCAGCTGCCGCCCGCCCGGACGTGCCGTCGTTCACCCAGGTCCCGAGCTTCCCCGGCTTCCATCCAGCACCACCAAAGTTACTTACCGTAAAGATGGCCTAAGGGTTAGGTAACTATTACCATGTCACCCGTTGCATTGCATACAGCACGTAGGGTTACATTACAAATGGTAGCGAAACCACTTCGCACCGTGTTTTCCGGGCCAGCTCTCAGCATCGGTTCTTACCGGCTGGGCTCGGGTCAAGCCGCAGACCAGATCCATATTCGAGGTGTGTCGTGGGCATCGATTACCCAGCAGAAGGCCAATCCGCGAGCGAGGGCGAGGGCGAGGGCGGAGCCGAGCCCGGCCAGCTCCCGTTCCGCGTGGATGGTCCGGACCACTCCAGGTACGTCGAGGCGCGCGCCGAACTCCGTGATCGCGAGACATATTACATCGAGCTGCGCCTCGCCGTGCACTGTCAGAGCCGGTCTCAGGCCGCTGACCCAGCCGCGCCCGTGAGCCCGGCGCCGCGAGTTCCCCTGGACGACAGCAGGCCGGACACCTGGACCCGGACCGCCGACCAGGCCCATACGGCCGGTGGGGTCCCCGAGGCCAGCCGTACGGAGGACGAAAGCTGGGACGAGATGATTGCCCGTTTCGGCGACACCTGGACGTGACAAGCACCCGAAGCTCGCGGGTCAGACCCGCCAGAAGTCGAAACGGTCGCGTCCCGGCCGGAAGCCCGCCGCCTCGACCACGTCGACCGCTAGCTTGAACTTGTCGCCCACCCGCCACGGCTGGTGCGCGTCGCTGCCGAACGAGACCGCGCGTCCGCCCTCCTCACGCCACCAGCGCACGAGGCCGGCCGAAACCATCGGGCTCTTGGTGTTCACCTCAAGGACCCGGTCGCTGGCGGCCAGGGCACGCAGCACGGCGCGGTATTCGGCCTCGAACCGCTGCTCGTCGTAGCGGCCAGCCGACCAGGGCCACATCCGCCGCGGGAAATCCAGGTGCGCCAGCACCTCGAACAAGCCGCTGCCCTCGATCAAAGCGACCACCTCGCCGAAATAACGGCGCATCACCTCGTCGGCGGGCAACTGACGGAACAGCGCGTCGGCGGCCGTCAGCCGTCCGCCGAACGGGATCGCGTGCACTGAGCCGAGCACCCGGTCGAACTGCCAGGCAGACACCATGGCACCCGCGCTGGCGGCCCACAGGTGGGCTTCGCCGATCTCGACCCCGGAAAGTATCCGCAGATCCGGATAGCGCTGGCGGCACTCGTCGAGGCTGGCCAGGTAACCGGGCACATCGAGCAGGTGCATCCGGTCGTAGCGGTGCGGATCGAGGTTCTCGGTGCCGATCTGGTCGCCGTCGGTCCAGTCGGTGAAGTCCAGGTGATCGGTGAAAGCCACGGCGGGCAGGCCGGCCGCGAGGGCCTGTTCGCAGCTGCGCACCATGGAGGCGTCGCCAGGCGTATCCCACGACCACTGGGTATGGACATGGTTGTCGGGCGGCAGCACGCTGCCAATTGTGTCATGCGCCCAGGCCCGTACGTTGCCCGCGGGCATCAGGTCACCAGGTGGGCGGCCGCGGCCTAGCGGAGGTGATGACGTAGACCTCACCCGAATCGCCATCGGCACCCTGCGGGCCGGCCGGCCCAAGGGCCGGCGGCTCCAGTGCCACGGGAACGTCCGCCGGTTCGGGCGGTTCGGCATTCTCGTCGCCGTCGTTCCTGCGTTTCCTCGCCGCCTCGGCGGTGATCTTGTCCGCCAGCTTCTGCCAGCGATCTTCCCACTCGGCGAGGTTTCCGCCGCAGGCGCGAACGTAGGCGACGGCCACCGGCAGGGTGGGCAGCCGCAAGCCACCGGCCGCCGCCGCGAGCGTCTTCATCTCGTAATGCGAGTTTTCCGCCAGCTCCGGATAGTCGAGCCCGGCCTGGGCACGCAGCGTCCGCAGGTCCCGGGCGAAATCCTCCAGCCCGTCTGGCGCGATGCTGGCCACTGGCTGCGACTCGCCGGGCCGCTCGTCAGGAATCGCCGCCTCGCGCTGCCTGATCACCGGCCCCGGCGGTTCCTGCGCCCCCTGAGCCCCCTGCAATCCGCCGGCACCCTGCGGCCCGCCGGCACCCTGCGATCCGCCGGCACCCTGCGATCCGCCGGCACCCTGCGATCCGCCGGCACCCTGCGATCCGCCGGCACCCTGCGATCCGCCGGCACCCTGCGGCCCGGCGGCGCCCTGCGATCCGGGCGTACCCTGCGGCCCGTACGGACCGGGACTGCCCAGCGACCCGGGAACTCCATGCAGCCCAGAGGCTCCCTGGGCTCCGGGCGTCCCAGGTCCGCGATATGGTCCGGGCGAGCCGGGTCCAGGTGCCCCGTGGGATCCGGGGTTTCCTTGCGGCCAGGGCGCTGCTTGCGGCCCAGGTGCGCCAAACGGCCCCGGAGCCGGGTGCGGTCCTGGGGTCCCAGGTCCGGGTGCCCCGTGCGGTCCGGGTGCCCCGTGCGGTCCGTATGCCCCGTGCGGCCCGGATGCCCCGTGCGGCCCGGATGCCCCGTGCGGCCCGGATGCCCCGTGCGGCCCGGATGCCCCGTGCGGCCCGGGTGCTGCGTGCGGCCCGGGTGCTGCGTGCGGTCCGGGGGTCCCAGGTCCGGGGGCCCCGTGCGGCCCGGGCGCGCCGTATGCCCCTGGAACCGCATGCGCTCCGGGAGGCCCGTATGGCCCGGGAGTCCCGTACGATCCAGGCGTCGGGTGGGACCCAGGGACGCCGCCCTGAGGTCCCGGGCCGCCCTGAGGTCCGGCAGCGCCGTATGCCCCCGGAGCGCCGCCGTAGGGTCCTGGCGCGCCGTGCGTCCCGGGACTCCCAAATGAACCTTGGGCGGCGCTGTGCGACCGGGGGGCCGCCTGTGGTCCGGCCCCGCCGCCGTACGATCCGGGGGGCACGTGCGGGCCAGGGGCGCCGGGGGGGCCGCCCTGTGGTCCGGGACCGCGGTGTGATCCGGGGGGGCCTTGTGGTCCGGGAGCTCCGTGCGGTGCGAGTCGCTCGCGGCCGTCGGGGACGTCGAACCGCGAGTCGCCCGGGGCTTGCTCTTGCGGCGGAGTGAAACCGGAAATCCGGGTGGGCCCAGGACCGCCCGGATATCCGTGGGGCCGTCCTGGGGGTGGGTCGCCCGGTACTGGGGCGCCAGGAGCTGAGGAGGCTCGCACCCACGTACCGCCGAGCGGGTCCTGGGCCGGAGGAGCTGCGTGTGGCGACGCTGGGTTCGGCGGTGCCGGCGGCGGAGCGGCCGGAGTCTGGCTGTGCCTGCCCGGCGTTCTGCTTGGCGAGCCGGATGAGCTGGGAGCACGGTAGAGGCGATCCGCATTCGCCGGGATGCGGCGGCCGTTCGGCAGCCGGTACTGGCGCCCGGGTATGGCGTCGGGGTCAGCCATCCGGCTGTTCGGGCCGCTATCGGACCCGTCGGCGTGCGGGCCGCCGTTCGCCGCCGGCGCGGCGTGCGGGCCGCCGCTCGCCTGGCTCCCGTTGGCCGCAGGGCCGTTCGGGCCCTCGTAGACCGGGCTTGGGTGGTGGGCGTCAGCCATCAGGCTCGGGCTGAGGTTCGGGATGAAATGACCAGGCGGCCGCACGGGAGTGTGCCCCGGCTCGTGGCCCCGCTGCTGATGAGGCGACGCGTCGCCGGGACGTCGCAGCAGCTGGCCGTAGTCGTCGTCCGCCATCCCGGCCGGTTCGCCTGCCGCTGTCGTTGTGTCGTCCTCGTACTCGGAGAAGGTGGCCGGGGAGCTGGCATCGGGAGAATAAGAGTCGTCCGGGTCATAGGCATGGCGGCTCCGCTTGCGCCTGGGCAGGCCGTATGCGTCACGGCCGAGGCCGGTGTCGCCACGTTCCACCAGATACCTCCTGGACCCCTGAGTGTGTCCAGCCGTGCCGCGGGACAGCTGCCCTTGTCTCATGAGTGTAGGTCGGTGGAAAAGCCCTAGAAGACCAGGACGGGCAATTGTCACCAATTGCACACATAGGGACGTGTTCGACGGATAACTCCCGGTATCGGAGCCGTGACTGTTCCCATGCTGGGCCGTGATGCGAACGCTCCCAGGTGGGGTTAGAGTCGAATCAGGAATTGTCCCGCGGAGCGGCCATGTCTTGGATTGTTTGGCTGATCGTGGCAGGAGTCCTCGGTGTCGCCGAGCTCCTCACCACGACGCTAGCGTTTGGCCTTCTCGCGGTCGCGGCCGTGGTCGCGGCCGTGGTCGGGGTCTTCCTTCCTGATCTGCCTGTGCAGCTCGCCGCATTCGTCGTCGCGGCCGGCGCCGGGCTCGGAGTCGTCAGGCCGATTGCGATGCGGCACATCAAGCAGCCACCGCTGCTGCGGACCGGGACCGCCGCTCTGGTCGGGCGTTCGGCGATCGTCCTCGAAGAAGTCACCGAGCACACCGGGCGGATCCGCATCGGCGGTGAGGTATGGTCCTCGCGCCCCTACGACGATTCGCTGGTGATCCCGGTCGGCGCCAAGGTCGACGTTATGCAGATCGACGGCGTCACCGCCCTCGTTTACCCTCGGGAGTAGCCATGGTTCTGGCGGAGATCATCATCGCGCTCGTGGTCGCGGTCGCGGTCGTCATTACGGTGATGCGGTCGGTGCGGATCGTGCCGCAGGCCCGCGCGCGGAACGTGGAGCGGCTCGGCCGCTACCGCAAGACGCTGGAGCCTGGGATGAATTTTGTCATCCCCATGATCGACCGCGTGAAGCCGATGATCGACCTGCGCGAGCAGGTGGTCTCGTTCAACGGCGCGCCGGTAATCACCGAGGACAACCTGGTCGTGCTCATCGACACCGTGTTGTTCTTCCAGGTGACCGACCCGCGGGCGGCGGACTACGAGATCGTTAACTACATCCAGGCGATCGAGCAGATCACCGCGACCATGCTGCGCAGCGTGATCGGTTCCATGGACCTCGAGCAGACGCTGACGTCACGCGACAAGATCAACGCCTTGCTGCGGGGCGTGCTCGATGACGCGTCGGGGAAGTGGGGTATCCGGGTGACCCGGGTGGAACTCAAGGCCATCGACCCGCCGAAGTCGGTCAAGGACGCGATGGAGAAGCAGATGCGGGCCGAGCGGGAGAAGCGGGCTGCGGTGCTGACCGCCGAGGGCGTTAGGCAGTCGAAGATCCTGACCGCGGAAGGCGAGAAGCAGAGCGCCATCCTGACCGCCGAAGGCCTCAGGCAGGCCAAGATCCTGACCGCGCAAGGTGAGGCGCAGGCCATCGCTGAAGTGTTCCAGGCTGTGCACGACAACGACCCTGATCCCAAGCTGCTCGCCTATCAGTACCTGCAGACGCTGCCGCAACTCGCCCAGGGCGCGGGCAATACGTTCTGGGTCATTCCGAGTGAGGTGACCTCGGCCCTCAGGTCGGTGGCAAGTGCCTTCGGCGGCGGCGCGGACTCCTCGCCCAGCGCAGCGGCCGAACCGCCCCGTCCCCGACGTAAGCCGGCCGCTGACAGCGCTCTGGAGCTAGACGCTGCCCCGGCCGTCGACGCCGCGCCGGAGATCACGGTAGGCAGTAACGGCGCGGGCTCAGCACCGGCCAGCCCCAGCCCGGCCAGTCCGAACGCCATTCCCGACGTGTCCAACGCGGTGAGCGCTTTGCTCGCCGACGCGATTCCCGGAGCTAACTTCGCCGACCCGGCGAGTTTCGTCGATCATGAGCTTCCGGCAGATCAAGAAGCCGACCCTCCTGCCGGTCTTGAGCAGGAGTACCAGGACGCTGCCGATGAGCGCAGCGATGACGATGATAAGCAGCAACCGCGCAGGGAACAACCGATCCTTGTGGTGGGTGGCAGCCTGGTGTCCTAGCGGCTGAGTGGTTGCGAACCTGGCAGTAGGCGTAGATCCGCTGGCCGAAGGCGTGGATCCGGTGGAGGCTGCGGATCCGGTGGAGGCTGCGGATCCGGTGGCGCCAGTCGATCCGGCCGACGTCCGCGGCGGCGTCGCCTTGGTCGTCCCGGCGTCGGGCGCGGACTCCGCCCCAAGCTGGGAGCGAGCGGTATCAGCGGCCGGGGCGGGCTGCGGGGCCGAAGTCGCCTCGGTCTGGGCGGAGGCGGACCAGGAATCCTGCGAGTAGGTCTGCTCGTCGACCTGGTCCGCCGCGGTGACGGGCTGCTGCGGGTCGGCCGACGGCGACCAGAAATCCGTACCCTCGAACGGCTTGGTCGCGTCGTCCCAGCGCGTCGTCCACTCGGTAACGACCGGTTCGGCCTGGCCCTCCGCCGGCATTGAGGTCTCGGCTGGCTCCGTGTCGATCTTTCCGGCGTCGGCCGGTGCTGTCTCGGCTACTCCGAGGTCGGTCAGCCCAGTACCGCTCTGGGGAGAGGCGGGCTCCTCGTCCGGCAGCCAGCGGAACTGATCGGGTGGCCCGGCGCTTTCGGCCGGGTCGGCCGTGACCGGGACGTCGAATGGTTCGCGGCTCCATGATGACGCGGTGTGGTTCCCGTTGGTCACCGTGGTGGTTTCGTCGCTGGCCGCGTCCCAGCCCGGTGTGGTACCCCAGCCGCTGGCGGACTTGGACCGCGCACCCGCCTTCCGGCTACCGTTCCTGCGGCCCGCCGCCGAGCCGTCCTGGCCCGAGCGACCGAGACCACCCCTGAGCGCCGCCTTGATCCGCTCTGGATCGTAGACCTCAGGCGGGGCGATGCCGACCCCGGCGCGTGCGCCGGCGACCGCCGCCGGGCTGGCCCCCGGGGGCCGGACCGGGAGATCGGGATCCTCGGGTATCTCGGAGTTCAGCCGACGCCATCTTTCCTCCCAATCCGGCACGTCTCCGTCACACGCGCGGACGTACGCGGTGAGGATAGGCAAGCCGGGAAGGAGCGGGCCGTTCTCCGCCTCTTTCAAGATGTCGCTCGGGTAGTGGGCCCGGGCGGCGAGCTCGTCGTGCCCGATGGCGGCCATGTCGCGCAGAGCGCGCAGGTCAGCCAGGAACCGTGCCTGATCGTCGCCTGGTCCGGCCGACCGCATTCCCCGGATTTGCAACTGGGCACCCTTCCCGCTGGATACGCATGGGCTTGGGCGCCGCCCCGC
>JBEKGC010000144.1:0-18147 GCA_050013055.1 Streptosporangiaceae bacterium | reverse complement strand
ATTTAACTGTCGCGAGTTCTCCCGCCGGTCCGTGTCCGGTTCATCCGGTAAGCGCGGCGGCGGCCTGCGGATCGCCAAGTAGGACTGGATAGTCAGGCCGCCGGCCGTCCAGTTTTACATGGCGGATTCCGTGCGCCGCTGACCTCGGTGCCGGGCCGCCTGGCGCATGGTGCTCCGCCCTTCTGGCGCGCAGCGCAGAGCGATCGGCGGCAGCTTTGGCGGGCACTGGGACAAGCCCCCGGGCAACCGCCGACTGTCTCTGGTGGACCGGCGGACCAGGGCGGCCCTGGCCTTCCCGTGTGTTCCTTCCCGGTTTCCGGTGATAACGGAGAACCGGGCGGGGCGGGGCGGGACAGGACTTCAGCAGGCTGGTGAAGCGTGTCCTGTGGGCGTGATTCCTGTGCCGGCGGTAATTGTCACATGATTGCGGCGGGCGGCGGCTGCTGGCGCAATCGCGCCTCGGGCTGTCGCGTAGTCACCGGCTGACCGGGCGGTTCGCCGGGTGGCGGGCCGCCGACGGCGGGGTCATGGTCGCCGATGATGGCTGGTAGCTGGTGTTCCCGGGGTAGCTGGCCAGGATCGTGTCGTGGTCATTTTCGGCCAGGAGGGTCTGGGCGGCGGTCAGCGTGCAGGTGGCCACGCCGCTGGTGCTGGTACCGGGGGTGCACAGCGAGGTGGTACCCGTGCTGAACGAGACGGGCTGGCCGCTGACCGGGCTGCCGGACGCGGTCAGTTTCGCGCTGAGGATGAGTACTTTCTCCGCGGTGCGGAAGCTCGCGGTCAGCGCGGTCGGGGCCTGGGCGACGGTCTGGGTGAGCGTGCCGGCCGAGGCGCCGTAGCTGGTGTCGCCCGGGTAGGCGGCGGTGATGGCGTTGAACCCGGCGGGCAGGGTGGTGGTGGCGCATTTGGCCTTATAAGTGCTGCCGCCGGCGTGGGTCAGGGGCACGGCGGCGCACAGCACGGTGGCGCCACTGGTGAAGGTGATGGTGCCGCCGTCGGCCGGGGCGATCACCGCGGTGAAGGTGACCTTCTGGCCGAAGGTGCTCGGGTCCTGCGAGGAGGTCACCGCGGTGACGGGAACGGGCAGGTCCGCGCTGATCACCGACACCGTACTATCGCCGTTGTTGGTCACGTAGGCGGTGTGAGTGGCGGTGTCCACCGCCACCCCTTGCGGGCTGGAGCCGACGGGGATGGTGGCGGTCACGGTGTTAGTGCCCTCGTTTATCACCGATACCGTGCCATCGCCGGAGTTGGCCACGTAGACGGTCCCGGCGGCGGGGTCCACTGCCACCCCGACCGGGGCGGAGCCGACGGGGATGGTGGCGGTCACGGTGTTAGTGCCCTCGTTTATCACCGATACCGTGCCATCGCCGGAGTTGGCCACGTAGACGGTCCCGGCGGCGGGATCCACCGCCACCCCCTGTGGGTAGGAGAGCCCGGAGATGGTGACGGTCACGGTGTTAGTGCCCGTGTCGATCACCGATACCGTCTGATCGTAGAAATGGGTCACGTAGACGGTTCCGGCGGCGGG
The DNA here is from genome assembly GCA_050013055.1 of Streptosporangiaceae bacterium. GTDB lineage: Bacteria > Actinomycetota > Actinomycetes > Streptosporangiales > Streptosporangiaceae > Palsa-504. The sequence goes on along the minus strand of JBEKGC010000144.1, from coordinate 16,616 downwards.
GTCCACCGCTACATCCCACGCGTGGCCGTACAGGGGGATGGTGTCGGTGACGGTGCTGGTCGCCTCGCTGATCACCGACGCCGAGTCACTGACGAAGTTGGCCACGTAGACGGTCCCGGCGGCGGGGTCCACCGCCACCCCGATCGGAGCGGAGCCCACTGCGATGGTGGCGGTGACGGTGTAGCCGCCCGCCGCCGAGGCGGGTACCGCGAGGGCCGTCAGTGCCAGCGCGGCTGTCGCGACCACGGTGGTGGCGGCGGCGGCGCGCCAGCGGGCTGAGGCGCTGCGATGACCGGTGCCGGCCTGATGGTCCTGCCGTGCGCGCATAACCTGCCCCCAACTGTGTCCCCGTGCCTGGTACGGGAGTGAACCCCGCAGCGGTGGGACCGGCACGGCAGGCCCGGTCACATCACAGCACCTAATGTAGTTGGTTGATCACTAATTGTATATAACGCTTGGTACGGGACGCTGTTTCCGCAGGCCGCCCAGCTCCCCCGCACGCGAACGGGACCGGTCCCGGCCCGCTTACTGGTGAGATTGCGTATTTAACTGTGGCGAGCTCTCCCGTCGACCCCCGCCCGGTTCGTTCCGTAATGTCCCCGCATGGTCCCGCTGCGGGCTAGAACTGGCGTCGTCCGGAGGCGTGCCGAACCGACTTGATCAGGAGGCCGACGTTGTGCTCGTCGATGCCGGTGATGGCGTCGCCGAGGCTGACGTGCGCCCGGTCGGCGAGGCTAGCGGCTAGTCGTAGCATCCGCTTCTCGCCGGCCGAGCTAGGGAGCCCGCCGGCGTCCAAGGCGGTGATGGCGGCTTCCCAGTCGATCGCCGCCATGCGAGTGCCGTGGTGGATGAAGCAGGCGAAATCATCACGTTCGAGCCAGGTGCCGTGGGCGATGATCAGCCCAGTGGCGGCCTCGAGCGCGTAGAGGCCTTCAGCGCCGGCGCGGAGCGCTGCAGGGAGCGACGGGACGGTCATGAGTCTCCTTCGCCTGCTGTCTGACGCTTGTGGTCGCCGGGCGCGTAGCGGCTGAAGGTGCCGCCGGCCTGGGCGGCCAGCCTGGCGGTGGTGCCCTGGCTGTAGCTGAGGGCGTCGGCCACGACGGGCGCTGGCGTCTCCAGGACGTGCTGGCGGATCGCTGAGGTTCGCCCTGCTGCGGTGGGGATGCCGATCTCGTTGAGCAGCCTGGCGAGGTAGTCGGGGCGCATCGGCTGGGCGGCCCTGCGACCCGGGAACAGCCACGCCGAGTTGCGGTTCGTCGCGGTCCTCATGTTGGTCCGGCTGCCGGCCCAGCTGAGCAGGATGCTGGCGACCGGGCCGGGGACCGGGCTCGGCGGGTCGCCGAGCCGCAGGAAGACCTCGCCGTCCTCGCAGGTCACGTGGTCCACGGTGAGGCGGACGATGCGGCTCGCCGGCTGCGCGTAGAGCAAGACGATGGCGGCGGCGGCCCGGGTCCGCAGGGGCAGGGCGCCGTCGGTCAGGACGCGGCCGAGGTGCTCTATCCGCTCGGGATCGGGCATCGGCGCCGCGTGGCCCTGGACCGCCTGGGGCAGCTGGAACCGGCCGGTCAGCTTGTTAGCCATGCACCACTGGAGGAAGGGCCGGACGGCGTTGCGGTGGTTCTCGCTGCTCCCGGCGTGCCAGGCGTCGATGTCCGCCTGGCGGCACCCGGACAGGGCAAGTTCCCGTTCGGAGAGCCACTGGAGGAACTCGGCGGCGCGCAGGACCTGGCCTACGGCGTAGCCTCGCGAGCCAGTGCTGAGCGGCTTCTTCTCTGCCCTGGCGCGGAGCCTGGGCAGGACTTCCCAGGTGGCGAAGCGCCGGATGACCTGGGCATAGCCGCTGTCGGCGACGTTGGCGATGTGGATGCCCAGCCACCGCTCGAACGCGCAGAGCTGCTTGTCGACGGCGGGGAGCACGCCGCAGGCCATCAGGAGTTCGCGCAGGTGGGAGGCGGCCCGCCAGGGCTGAAGGCCGTTGAACGCCTCATGGGTCAGCTGTATCTCTCCCCGGCCGAGGCGCCGCAGCAGGTCGTCGGCGGACCCGGACCGGCCCTGGCGCGGGTAGAGCCAGGTGAGGCCGGATAGCGGGTTGTCCATGGCGAGCAGGGCGTCAGCCAGCGGGGTGAGCTCGGGGCGGATGGCGCCGGTGCCGTCGTCGAGCAGGCCGGCCAGGCGGCCAGCGAATGCGCAGCGGGTGCAGAGCCGGCCGCCGTGCAGCTTGCCCTCGAACCCGCATCGTGCGCAGGCGAAGGACTGCGAGAACCCCGCGCAGCTTGGGCAGATGGCCGCCCCGTCGCAGGGACGCCGCCCGGGAAGGACCCGCTCCTGGCCGCAACCAGGGCAGGTTCCCCGGGTCCGCAGGGCCCGGTCCGCGCAGGCCCGGCAGACGTGCCCGTCGGGCCAGGCCCCCGCCTTGTTCTTCCGGCGGCCGCAGCGGCAGCAGTCGGCGAAGTACCAGCGCTCGTACTGCTCGTCGGTAGCGTATGGGCGGCTCACGCGCCGTCGTCCAGGATGCGGGCCGGGCGGGGTCGCAGCTTCGCGGACGCCGGCGGGGCGGGCAGGTCACCGGTGGCGGTCCTGCGGACGCCGGCGTTCTCGGCGGTGGTGGTCACCAGGTCGGCCGGGGTGCACTCCAGGATGTCGCAGAGCGCCGACAGCACCTGCAGCGACAGCCGCTCCGGGGTGCCGGAGACCAGCCGGTGGACCTGGGAGGCAGACAGGTCGATGCCGCGGTCGTGCAGCATCGGCACCAGCTCGGTTGCGGTGTAGACCTTGTTCCGGGCCATCACCTCGCGCAGGTGCCAGGCGTACCCGACCTTGCGTCTCACGTCTGCCTCACCGTCGCCTGGGCACCAAGGGCGGCGGCGACGGTAGCATCGAGGTGCCGCCGCAGGGTCCGGGTGCGGAAGTCCGAGGACACGCCTAACGGCACAGTCAGATATCAGAACTATCCGAATGCCAGCGTCGGCTGGCGCGAATCGGGCGATAGACCATGGCAGGCTGGTCATGGAGCCTTGCCTAAGGATCTGCCAGGACTTCCTGCGCAGGTTCGAAGTGAGGCCGCGTGGCGGATCGTGCTGCCAACATGGCGCGATCACTGCTCAAGCGCCCGCCGTAAGGGAGTGGTCTGTGGAACCGCCTCCGGGTGAAACGGCGAAGACTGCCGTATCTAGCTAATGCTAGCCGAGGTTGTGACAACTTCCTCTACCGGCTCAAGGCGACCCAACAGGGCCGTTCGCGCCGCCGACTCGACAGGCCAGCCGGTCTCCCGCTCCACGGCGATTAAGCGTTTAAATCACCAACAATAGAAAATAATTCTAGCTAGTTCCCCTTTTTCCAAAAGACTAGCCTTGCCCTTGTTTTTGACTTGCGTTCAGGCCAATTGTATCCTGTAAGATCAGCACTCAACGCATTCCTAGCTGACTCGATAGCCATCCGTGCACCCATCCTAACCTTACCCCTAGCCTTTATGGTATGTTCGGGTAGACTGTAATCTTCTTGCGCAGCCGCTATATCGTCGATAGCCTTACGAACTGTGACGGTTACTTCAGGAGGCGCTATTAGCCAAATATTGGAATGAATGCGCCGCAACTCATCTAGGCTGCCTGTGCTGAACGAGCTTGCGTTGACAGCTTTTTCAGCTTGCAGCAAGAAAGCGCTGTAGAGTTCGCGCTTAATATCAAGGAACCTTACACTTTTTTGCTGGCTTTCCTCATGCTCTCGCCGCCTTTTATCGGCCCGGCCGGACGTCACAGCCGCCACCAATTGAGCCAGTATAGCGCCACCAGCGCCAATTGCTCCGGAGGCGAGTGCTACCCAAGTCTCAGATGCGACCATATCTCACCTGCCAACACTAACTATGGCCACAGCCGGGTCGCATATAGACATAAGTAAATTCCTTGCCGAGATAAGTGGCTACTAGCTCCAATAGCCTACTGTTGAACGGGCCAGGGGGACATGCCCCCGTGCCCGTCACGCGCCCGAACGGAGCGGAAACCAACGGATACCAGGATGTTGCCAGAACATGAGGGGGCCAGCGCTCACCCGGAAAACAGCAGCGGGACTGCACAAGTGAGCGACCTCCTCAGCGGTTGGTTGCGTCGTGACAAGCGATCCTCAAGGCGCCCGACGATTTGACTCGCTTCCCTGGTCTGAGGGTTGGTGTGCCGAATACGTGCCGAAGCCGGACTCGGTGACAACTGCGTTGCAGGTCAGGGCAACTTCACGGGCGGTCTGTAAAGCCTTCAGCTTGTATGGGCTGTCACCGGCTGCTGACGACACCTCGCTATCGAGGCGTGTCATGCATCGTTGGGGTCCCCGTCGTCGAACAGAGGCGAGGTCTGCGGTGCTCTCTGCAGTACCAGGCCTTGCGACCATCGCGAGAGCGGTCGCGGTGGGACATCTGCCCTTCGCATACCGGGCAGCGGGCGGCTGCGGTCACGTCCGGGCTGGTGTTTCGCGACGTGACGGAACGGGCTGCGACGTGTTCCTGCGGCTGACGTCGGCGGCGTAGGCGGCCCAGTCGCCGTTGGAGGCGTGCTGCCATGCGACGGCGACGTTGATGTGGATGCCGAGCATGCGGGCGAGGATGGCGGCCGGGACCTCGGCGGCGAGCTGGAACAGGGCGGTTGAGCGGGCTGGCCCCGGCTGGATGCCGATCTGGTGGAGGCGCTCGGCGAGGCGGTAGGGGCTGATGGGCTGGCCTGGTCGCCCGCCGGGCAGCAGCCAGGGCGAGGTGCCGTGGTCGCCGATGGTGGCGTGGCCCTGCCGGGTGGCGATCAGGTGCCTTGCCAGCCAGTCGAGCGGCTCGGGAAGCAGGACGGGTTCCTGGCCGAGGTGAAGGAGTACCCGGTCATCGCCGGCTTGGACGTTGTCGAGGGTCAGGCGGCTGATGGCTGCCGGCTGCTGGGCGTAGAGCAGGACGAGGAGGCCGGCGAACCGGTCTTCGGGCTTGAGGGCCTCGTCGTGGAGGAGCCGCCGGGCCTGATCCCAGCGGGCCTCGGTGTCGAGGGTGCGGGTGGGGCCGTTCCATCTGGTGGCGGGGAAGTCCAGGCGGGTGTGCTTGCGGCTGCGTGCCCAGCGGACGAAGTGCCCGGTCCGGCCCTTCTGGGCGGTGCTCGCACCGGCCATCCAGGCGTCCAGGTCGCCTTGAGCGCAGGTGGCCAGGGTGAGGCCGCGGGCGTCAAGCCAGTCCAGGAACGCCATGGCCGCGGTGACGTTCTCCTTGGCGGTGGAGGCCTGATGCTGGGTGACCGGGGTAGCGCGGGCCCGCTGGCGAAGCCGGCGGAGCACGTGCCAGGTCGCGTAGGAGTGCAGCAGCTGCTTCTGGCCGGCGTCGGGGCGGCGGGCGACGGCCTGCCGGATCCAGTGCTCGAGCCGGGTGAGGTGCTCGTCCCGAGCGGGAAGGGCGCCGGAGGCGACCAGGATGCTGCGCATGTGCCGGAGGGTCTTGCTGTCGGGGAGTTCGTCCAGGGCGGCATGGGTGAGCGGGCGGTGCCCGGCGGCGAGCCCGCTGAGCAGGGCGCGGACCTTGTCGCGGCGCAGCCACCCCAGGGCGATTGCGGGTCGGTCGGCGTCGATAATGGCCTGCCTCAGCGGCTCCAGGCCGGCGCGGGTGCGCCCGGTGCCGGGGTCAGCCAGCAGGTGATCGGCCTGGTCGCGGAGGTGACAGCGGCGGCATGCCCCGGCCAGGATCCGTCCCGGGGTGCCGCACCCTGGGCAGGCCTTCCAGAAGCTGCCATCGGGAGCCGCGCAGTCAGCGCAGAGCGGCTGGTCGCGACTTCCTCCCTTGACCGGGGCAAGGTTCCCGCAGCCCGAGCAGGTAGCCCAGGAGCTTGCGCAGGCCGCGCACCAGGGCTTGCCGGTGACCTTGGAGATCATGCACGGGGTCGTCCGGCCGCAGACCGTGCAGGTCCGGACCTGGCGGGGGTTGCAGCTGCCGCAGACTGGCCCTTCCAGTGTGCGGGTGGCGACGCGCTGCCGGCGTCCGCAGCGGGCGCAGTCCTCGAGATTGTCCGGGTCGTTGATCAGGCAGTACGGACACAGCGGCTGCCCGTCGGGAGTCCGGGAGGCAGGCTCGCAGATCCGTCCGCACCGGCCGCACGGGACGGCTCGGGACCGGGCGGTGCAGGCACGGCAGGCCCGCTGCCCGTTTACCAGCTTGCTCAAGGTGACCACGCGCCCGCAGAACGGGCAGGCGGGGCGCTTGATCCGGGTGGCTCCCGCCTCGCAGAGCGCGTCAATCAGCCGCAGGATCATCGGGAAGGCCGCCCTGGCGCCGTCCCCGGTGAGCAGCGCTGGTTCCTCGTCCAGGGCCCAGGCCAGCTTCTGCAAGTGCGCGGCTTTGGTGACGACCTGCCTGAGCACCACGTTCACCGTCCCGGTGTCCAGGCCGGGGTCGGCTGCGGTGATGACGGCGACCAGCAGGTCTCGCGGGTCGCGGGGATCGTGATCGGGGCACTGGCTGCACCGCGGCCGGCCGTGCCGGTCCCGGAAGGAGGCCTTGCGCGCGGTCCCGCAGCCGGAGCACACCTCCGGCCGGGTGAAGCACGGCGAGCAGTACCAGTGGTCACCGCGGCGCTGCATCGAGGTGATCTCCCGCCCGCACTCCGCGCACCGGGGCGCCGCCACCCCGGTAGCGCCCGCCGCGCGCAGCGCCAGCAGCAGGTCCCCCGCGGCCTTGCTCGCGGGCGAGCGCCCGGTCGACAGCACCGACGGGTCAGCGGCCAGCTCGGCCGCCAGGCGGCGGCGCTTGGCCCGGCCGCCGCTAACCTGCTCGACGACGCGCCGGAGCGTCCCCGCCTCGATCGCCGGATCGACCGCGGTCACCAGGGCCACGACGGTGCCGACAGGGTCCGTGACCGCCTCCGGGGACAGGGACATCAGTCGGCGGGAGCGATCCGGGCCCGTTTCGGCCGCAGCGACCCGACCCCGGCGCCAGCGCTGCCAGCGGCCTTGGCCTTCCTGGGCTGTTCGGCGGCCGCGACGGGCTCGATGAGGTCGTCGATCGAGCAGTCCAGGATGTCCAGCAGCGCCATGAGGATCTTCAGGCTCAGCCGCTCGGGCCGCTCGGTGACCAGCCGGTAGACCTGGCTGGACGACAGCGTGATGTCCCGGTCGGCCAGCGGGCCGGTCAGGTCGGTGGTCTGGAACATCCCGCGGCTCGCCATCACCTGCCGCAGGTGCCACTTGTAGTCGAGCCTGGCTGCCATCAGCGCCCTCCTCCTGCCGTTGGGTGGTCAAGTGCCAGACCGAGGGCCTTGCGCAGGACAGTGTTCATGAAGTCGCTGCTGACGTGCGTGTAGACCGCCGTCGACGAGTCGGCTTCATGTCCGACATTGACCTGGATGAACCGGCGGTCAACCCCGTCCTCGGTGAGGTGGCTGACGTAGGCGTGCCTGGTGGAATGGGGGGTCAGGGCCCTGGGGAGGCCCAGCGCGTCCCGGTAGGCGGTGAAACGGGCGTTGATCTCGGCCGGCTTGACCCGCCCGCCCCGCTCGGTGACCCACAATGCGGGGTGGTCCCCGCATCCGAAGCGCGGGCGGACGTTCTCGACGTAGTCGGCGACCGCCTCCACCGCCCAGCCCATCACCGAGGCCACGTTCCGCCGCCGCGGCGGCTGCCCCTTCTTCGCCTTGCCGTAGCGGACGTTCAGCATGCCGTACCGGCCGAACTCCGGGGCAGCCGGATTACGGCCCCAGTCCACCAGGTCCAGTTTCGACGTCTCGGTGCGCCGAAGCCCCCATCCGTACATGACCTTGAACAAGGTCGCGTCCCGGTAGGCCGCCAGGGCACCCTTCCGCTTGCCGTTTGCCGCCCGCTCGACCTGCTCGTCGGCGTAGTCGAGGAACCGCTGCATCTCCTCGCGGGTGAACGGCCTGGCCTCGGGATCGCCCTCGTAGTCGTTGAGGTGCGCGATGGTATTCCACTCGTGGCAGATCGCCACCGGGTGCCGCCCGGGGCCGAACGCCTCCTCGCACGCCGCGGTCCACCCGTACCGTGCGTCCACGAGGAACTCGGTGAACTGCCGCAGCGTGCACTGGTAGGAGCGGATCGTCGACGGGGCCAGGCGCTCCTCAGCGGTCAGGTGCAGTGACCACTCGTCCATGTGCCCCGGCGACCACTGCCACGGGTACTCCCCGGCGAACTCGCCGAACCGGCGCACGAGCCGCTCCCGCGGCGCGATCGTGTCCTCCCGCAGCCCCCGCGCAGCCTGCTGGGCATGCCAGCCCCGCAGCATCGCCTCGAACATCGCGTCCTCCGGGTGCAACTGCACCACCCCGGACACCAGCTCCAGCCGCGCCGAACCCGCCAGGTTTGCCCGTCCCAACCAGCCCTCCAGCCCCGCTAATCGCATCCGTCAGAAGGCTGAATCATGCACCAGACGGGAGCAGTGCGCAACTCATGCAGGTCAGACGGCACCGGGAGGCACCTGCCCGTAGCGATCGCGGTCCCACGATGATCAGGCGACCTGCAGCTTCTCGCCCGTCTGATGCAATTCCCGAGAGTTCGTATAGATCGCCGTCGTGCTTGCGTGCTCATGTCCGACTTGTTCCTGCACGAAGCGCGGGTCCAGGCCGTCCTCGATGAGATGGGTGACGTACGAGCGGCGCAGACCGTGGAAGTCGATCCCGTCATCCAGGCCGAGGGCCTGCCGGTAGGCGAGGAACCGGGAGTCGATTCGCTGGCAGCCGACCCTCGGTCCGCGCTCAGAGGGCCAGGCGGCAGGGTTGCCGTCGTCGCCGAACAGCGGGCGGACCTCGGTGAACCACTCCTCGAGGATGTCCGGGGTCCAGCCGAGCACCGTCAGGACGGTGCGGCGCCTGGGCGGTGATCCCTTCTTGGCCTTGCCGAACCGGACCCGGCACAGGCCGAACTCGCCGAACTCGCCGCCGTGCGGGTTGCGGCCGAAGTCGGCGGCGTCGAGCATCCTGGTCTCGTTCCTGCGGAGGCCGTAACTATAGGCGGTCTTGAACAAGGTGGCGTCGCGGAACGCGGGCAGCCAGCCCTTGCGGCCGAAGGCCCTGACCCGGGCGACCTCGTCGTCGCAGTGGGCGAAGAAGGCGTGCAGCTCGGCCTTGGTGAGGGCGCGCTTGCCCGGGTCGGACTCGTTGTCCTGGACGTGGACGGCGGTGTTCCACTCGTGAACGACCTGGACCGGGTGCGTGCCGAACCGCTCCTCGCAGGTCTCCGCCCAGCCGTAGAGCGGGTCGGTCGCGAACTGGCAGAACGCCCGCACCGCCTCGGAGTACGACCGGATCGTGGTCCGCTTCAGGTCCCGCAGCGACCGCAGGTCACCCAGCCACTCATCCACCATCGCCGGCGTCCAGGCCCACGGGTAGGCACTCACGTAGCCGACGAAGGCCCTCACCGTGCCCTCCCGCCCCTCCACGGTCGAGCGGGCCAGGTTCCTCGCCAGCTGCTGGTTCCGCCACCCGTCCAGCATGGCCTGGAACACCTGCTCGTCCGGCCGCAGCAGCGGAACCCCGTCAGCCAGGTGAAGCCGCGCAGCTCCCCGCGAAACCACCACAATCCCCCCAGGAAAGCAGTCGCATTCGATGCGGCTTTCTCGCATCCGATGCGACCATAGCCCATCACCCCAGGTCGCGCATGCTAACTTGAGGTAATCGGCATGCCGCTGACCTGCGTTGCGAGACTCGCTGACAAGACGCCACAGGCTCCCGTATGCTCAGCTTCACCGAGGAATCCGCCTTGCTGGCGGCACCGGATCGCGAACCGTCGCGAGTTCGCACCTGATGCAATTGGCGTCACAAGTAGCTTCCAGCGCAAAAGCAACGATTAGCTAAGGCTGGCGAGACGGTGGCGAGCTGGTCAGGTACCTCACGCTCGCCGGCGCGCGCGGATCGGGGGCTGCGTTGCCGCTGATCATGGTGGTTACGGCTGGCTGAGCCTCAGCCGGTACCACCGCGGTGCGGAGCCTTGGAGCGCGCGGGGCATGCCTGAGGTGTCGGCTGGCTCGTCGGCGAGGATCTTCCAGCCACCGAAGGCTGTCTCGATCTCCTCCCGGCTGGCCCCGGGCGGCAGGGGCCCACGCCGGGCAGGGTTGAAGGCGAGCATCAAGAGTATGGCGTCCGGGGCCGCGGCGGCGGTCACGCAGCCGGCCATCGCCTGCCGCCCAGGTCCGGGCAGGTGGTGGAAGCAGCCCACGTCGAGGAAGAAGTCCGCGGGTGCGCCGATGTCACCGGCTCGCAGCGCCGTGACGTCGCCGTGCACGAAGGTGACATCCGTCCCGGACGCGGCAGCGCGTGCGCGGACGATCTGCAGGGCACGGTGCTGGTTGTCGATCCCGACCGCGCCATCCCCGGCTGGCGAGATTAATCGCGTGGGTGCCGGTGCCGCAGCCAAGGTCGACCGCCCGTCCCGGTGGTGTGGGCCGCTCCATGGCTTCGCGGTCCAGAAGTCCCCCGAATTGCTCGGCTGCTTCCCGGCCGGCGCGCTCCCACGGCCGGAACCCGACCGCATACGCCACCGTGTAAAAACCGCTCATCGTCTGTCTCCCGTGGTGCTGGTGGTGACCGGCCGCCCGGGGCCGGTTCTGGATGCTGGTGTCGTGTTATTGCCGGGCGAGGTCGTGGGGCAGCGCGCTGAGCTGCCTGAGTACGGCGATGTCGTCGCGGACGGCTAGGTGCTCGGTGATGGGGTTGAACCCGCCAGGATGAGGAACCAGGCGGTGCGGGCGGGCGGGTCGTCCGCCCGAGATAGTCCTTCCAGTACAGCCAGGCGATCGGGGACGTCAGGAGCAGGACGGCCCGCAGGAGGAACTGCGTGGCCTCATCGTCGCCTTCGACACCGCATTGAGCGGCATGTGTGCGCGTAACCGGTCGTTCTGGCGCGGGTTGAGGCTGGTCACGGCCGGCCTGCCTGCTGGTGTGCGGGCTGTTCCGTAGACTTGCGGCTGTGCGTGAGCTGGTGGGGATCGGCGGGGTGGTTGCGGCGCTGTCGGTGGCGAGCGATCTGACTCGCGGGCATCCGCCTGGTGAGGCGATGCGCGCGTGCCTCCTCGCGACCGCGCTTGCCCGCCGGGCGGGGCTGGACCGGGTCCGCCAGGGCGAGGTCTATTACGGGACGCTATTGCGGTTCGCCGGGTGCGCGGCGACGTCGCATGAGATCGCCGCGGCGTTCGGCGGTGACGACATCATCGTCCGGGCCCGCGGCGACCTGATCGACCCGACGGTGCTGGCAGAGGCGATGCAGTTCCTGGCGGGTCTTGGCGTGGACGCCGAGCGCCTGCGGGTCCTTGGCGGCGCTGCGGGCGTGGCGCGGCTGAAGGCTGAGGGAGCACGCGCGGACTGCGAGGTGGGCGCGGTCCTGGCGGGGCGGCTGCGGTTGCCGGAAGCGGTGGGCCGTGCCGTCCGGGATGCTTTCGAGCGCTTCGATGGCTGCGGCGTGCCGGCCGGCCGGGCCGGCGATGAAGTCGCGGAGGCGGCGCGGTTCGCGGCGGTGGGGTACGCGGCAGTGATGTTCGATGCCGTCGCGGGCCGCGCGGCCGCGGCCGAGACGGTCGCCCGGTGGTCCGGGCACGCGCTTGATCCGGCGATCACAGCGATCTTCCTGGACGCGCCGGCTGAGTTGCTGCAGATCTCGGGCCCGGATGATCTGCAGGCGGCGGTGGCCGGGGCCGAGCCGGAACCGCGGCGCATGTTCGGTGACGAAGCCGCCCTGGACGAGGCTCTGGCCGGGTTCGGTGACGCCGCCGATCTCAAGAGCCCCTGGTTCACTGGACACTCCAGAGGCGTCGCGCGGCTGGTCCGGGCTGCGGCTGAGCGGGTCAGCCCGGCTGAGGCCGCGCTGGTCTACCGCGCCGGGCTGGTCCACGACCTCGGGCGGGTAGCCGTCCCGGCCGGCGTCTGGGACCGGCCGGGCCCGCTGCGCCCGGAAGACAGGGAGCTGGTGCGGCTGCACCCGTATCACACGGGCCGGATTCTGGCGCGCTCGCCGGTGCTCGCGCCGCTGGGCCTGATAGCCAGCCGTCATCACGAGCGCACGGACGGGTCCGGTTACCCGGCCGGGGTGCGCGCGGCCGAGCTGGATCGCGCCGCCTGCCTGCTCGCCGCGGCCGACGTGCTGCACGCGCTCGGCGAGCCACGGCCGCATCGCCCCGCCTTCGATCTGCCGCAGGCATCCCGCATCATCTCTGGCCTGCCGCTGGACCGTGACGCGATCCGGGCGGTGCTCGATGCCGCCGGCGCACCCCCGGCTGCGCTGCCGCCGCTGCCGGCCGGCCTGACCGATCTCGCCGTCGACCGTGCACACGCACACGGTTCACATCTACGCCAAATGCGCAGTCTCGACCCGGGCGGGGCTGGCCATGTTCGCCATGCGGAACGGACTCGCGGCCAGGACCGGCTAGACCGCCGGGAAAGATCGACTGAACAGTCGATAGCCCGGGCGGAACCGCCCCCCTAGCGTTGCCTGCAAGCAACCGCAAAGGAGTGCCGCAGTGAGCCAGCAGGAAAACCTCAGGGTCGTCCAGGAGATCTACGACGCGGTCGGGCGCGGCGACGTCGCAGCGATCCTCGACCGCGTCACCGACGACGTCGACTGGTCAGCCGAGGCGGCCAGTCACGCCGCGCCGTGGTACGGGCCGCGAACCGGCAGAACAGGAGTCGCGAGCTTTTTCCGCGATCTTGCCGACAGCATCGAGATCACCGAGTTCACCCCGCACAGCTTCGCTGCCGGACAAGACGATGTCCACCTGCTCGTCCGGTGGACGTTCCGGTCAGTCATCACCGGCCAGCAGGCATCGATGACCATGCACCACTACTGGCGCATCCGCGACGGCAAGATCGAGCACTTCCGCGGCAGCGAAGACACCGGGCAGACAGCCCTGGTCCTGACCCCGGACCTGACGTCCACCCGGAATTCATAAGGCCGTACCCGCTCAGGGTACAGCGTGACGCCGGCCAAGACGGCGCACCCATACCGGCCGAACCCGCCGAGCGCGCGCAGTCCCGGGTCCCGATAAGACGCATGCGGCCAAGACAACCCAGCGTCTCATCGGGATGCCTCCCAGCCGGCGCTCCTACCGCATGCAGATCCGGACGATCTGCGCACCGCAACTCATGCGGTACACCCCTACAATCGCCGCTCCGATTCGGCAGGCAGGATCGAAGATTACTAACCCTTCGGGCCGTATAACGCTAGATGCACGGGTGATCATCGCCAATTTTTTCGATCTGATATGTGGAGATGATCACCCGTGTATCACTCGATCGGGTCTGGTCGACGATTACGTGCTGGTCGCTCTCGGGTGCCGGGATCGTCAGCGGGCGTTCAGATCAGCCCCTCTGTCTGTCGCGCCGATGTCCGCCGCGGTCTGCCGATGGTCTCCTGTGGACCAGGGCGGTGGGCCACGCTGGCGCTCGGCCTTGCATGAGATGGGTGTGCAGGCGAGGCATTGCCGGGGGCTGGTCGCTGGCCGGTTCACTTAGGCCGCACCGCGCCGGGCTGGCTAATCTGGCATGTCTGTGCCGTAGGGAGGGCTGGGGTTTGGCCGTCAGTCGGGGAGGACCACCCCGAAGCCCCGGACTGTAAGCTTGAGGAGCACCTGGCCGGGGGCGCGCAGGTCAGCGACGCGGCTCCGGCAGAGTCCCTCGAGCTGGGCGAGACGGCTCGCGAGGGCGTCCGGGCCCTGGCGGCGGGCCGCGCTGAGCAGGCGGGCATTGTCGTAGACCTTGGCCCGGGCCTCTTTCAGGAATCTCCTCGATCCGGCCCGGTTCAACGGGACGAGCAGCCGGTCGGCCAGGCTCCGGTCGCCGGGGCGCTCCGCCGCCGCGATCTCCCGGTCTTCGGAGCCGACCCGGACGACCAGCACGTCGTCGACGTGCTTGTGGTCGGCGAAGCGGCGCTGCATGACCTGCGGGTCGCGGAACTCCTCGTCGCTGATGACTCCGATCAGGGCCTGGGGGAGATCGAAGTTGACGTGCGCGTTGAGTCCCAGCAGCACGTGCCGCAGCGGCGGGACGGCGGTGTCCCGGGTCGCCTCGAAGGCGACCTGCCAGGGACCGGACGGGGCCTGCCCGCGATCCCAGCGCTCCATGGCCTCCAGGTAGATGCCGGCGAAGACCAGGTCCCATCTCTCGAGCCAGGCGGCGTCGAGGAAGCCGCCGCGTTTGATCTCGTCGCGGACGGCGATGGTACCGCGGCGGTAGACGCCGTGCCAGTGCCGGCGCCCGTCACCGTCGGCGTCCAGGCGCGCCTGCATGTCCTCCATCCGGGCGATGAGCTCCTCGATGGTGGCGGCTCCGGGCGCCGGGACCTGACGGTGCACCAGGCAGGCGAGCCCGGCGATCCCCTCCGCGGACTGGGCCTCCATGACCGCACTGACCTGCGGCCCTAGTTCGGGGAAGTCCAGGTCGCGCTCGAATCGGGTGCGCCCGCCGTCGACCGTGGTCAGCTGGTAGCTGATCCGCAGGTGACCGAAGGCGAGATCGGTCTCCATGGCCAGGTGGTGCGGCCGGTCGTGCTCTACCACTGTCCAGGTGCCCGAGCCGTGGATCCCCGCGATGGTCACGTGCTCGGTGATCTGGTCACCGAGCCGGGCGGGGTGGCCGGTGTCCCCCTCGACGCCGCGCGTGGCGGGGTGCCACTCGGGCCAGAACCTGGCGGTGGTGACGACGTCGAACACGGCGTCAATCGGACGGTCCGCGACGAAGTGGTGACTCACCCGCGGCATGGCTGCTCCTCCTTGTGCGCTGGCCGTCAGCGGCATTTGCAAGCCGGTCATCCGGCAGGCTGATCGCGGGCGGCCGCCTCAGCCCCGCAGGGCTGCCTCGGTCTGGGCGGTGTCCTCGGTGCCCCGGTAGTAGGCGATCTTGCCGTCACGGAACCTGAAGTAGTGGTGCAGGTCCATCGCTAGGGTCTTGCCGGTGCTGCGGGACCGGGCCCGGCACCGGACCGCGGCGAGCACGTCGGTGTCGTTGGCGGCGAAGGAGGCCGGGGTGAATTCCTCGATCTCCATGGCCGAGCCGAACGCGGTGAAGAACGCCGCGACGGCGTCCTTTGCCGTGGCGCACGCCGTACCAGGGGGCGGCGGCCGAGGTGGTCTCCGCGGCCCAGTCCACGTCGTCAGTGACGGCGTCGAGGACCGCGGCGACGTCGCCGCGGTCGAAGGCTTCATAAATCTGCGCTCCAGCAGGGATACGTCACCCGGGTAGGCGGCGGATCACCTAACCGCGGGGCGATTTAGTCCAGGGCCAGTGCCGAGGCGGCGGCCAGTACCCCGGCGGCGCGGCCGGGATCCCCGGTGACATGCGGGTCGAGGTCGGCGGGAGTGACCCGGTTGGCGACCAGCCGGCAGAACCCGGCCGCGTCGGCGACGATGCGGATGGAGACAGGATCAGGCTGGCCCTCGCCGACCGCGATATCCCAGGTGCCACCGCCGGGCCCGGTCAGCACCAGACGCACGTTGACGGGTTCGCGCAGGCCGGTGCGGGCCGCGGCGTACGGGAGCAGCCCGGCGGCAAGCCTGGTCATCAGGGCGAGCGTCGACGGGTCCGGCACCGTTACGGGCAGGCCGACCGCCCGGCGGATGTCGTTGTCGTGTGTCCACAGCTCGAACGCCCGGACAACGAGCAGCGCGCTCAGCGGCAGCCGCATGCCGTGCATCGCGACCTCAGCGCAGGGGTCACCGACGGCGCGCACGAGGTCCAGGGTGCGGCCGGCGGCGTGGCGCCAGTCGGCGCGGGTCGTCCTCGACGCCGATCAGGTGACCTACCAGGCCCTGCACGTCCAGGCCGCGCAGGGCCGGCACCCGCCAGTCGCCGTCGCCCAGCGCGCACAGCAACCCGTAAAAGGCGTCGGCTGCGCGGCTGAACGCCTCGGCCGCCGAGATCTCCGGGATCTCCGGGACGGAGATGCCGACTGCGCGTGCCTGCCGGGAGGCCGCCAGGACACGTTCCCGCAAACCGGCAGGAAGCACCGTCGGCTCAGGTCCCCGCTCCGCGGTCACGACGACTCCAGCAACTGCCGGTCCAGCACGGTTTCCAGCTTGGCCAGCGCAAGCCTGAGCCGCGACTTGGCGGTACCCTCCGGGATGCCGGCCGCCAGCGCGACCTCACGGCAGGTCATCCCTTTGAAGTAGGCGAGCTCGACGACCCGGCGCTGCCCTTCTGGCAGCTGCCGGACCGCGGCCCGCACCGCGCTGGCGGCCTGCGCGGCCGTCACCTGGTCGCAGGGAGACGGGGCCTGCTGCCCGGGAGTCAGCTGGTGGTGCCGCTCCTGCCGTGCGATGCGGCGCAGTTCACTGCGCACCATATCCACTGCCCGGTGCCGGGCCTGCATCATCAGGAAGGTGCGTAGCGTCCCCGCAGCCGGATCGTACCGATCGGGATGGCTCCACAGCTCGACGAACACGTCCTGCACAACGTCCTGCGCGGCGGCGCCGTTCCCCAGAACACGCAGCGCCGCACCGTACGCGGCCGACGCGAGCCGGTCGAAGACCTCAGCGAGAGCGTGATCGTCTCCGGCCGCCAGGCGCGCCGCGAGCAGCGCGTCCGTACCCCCCACGTCCATGACGCTAACGCGGCTCGCGGCTACTGCGCAATGCTCCGGTGCTGGCCGATCCGTGACCGGATCGTCCAGGCACACCTCGTCAA
>JBEKGC010000143.1:0-19856 GCA_050013055.1 Streptosporangiaceae bacterium | reverse complement strand
GACGCGAGCCACGTCGATCAGGCGCTGTGTCGCCTGATCGATCTGGTCGCTCAGCTGGCGTTGTGCGGCGTCCACCGAATCACTGTAAGCAAAGCCGCAGTCCCTGCCATCGGCAGGGGCTATCTACTGAGGGTCTGGTGAAGGGATCCGCCGGACCTGATCGGCGCGGCGCCAGGCGGGTCCATCGCGGTCGTGCTGGTGGCGCGGTGGCGGCTGGGGGTGGTGATGCGAGGTGTACGCCGTGCCTGGTCCGGCCCGGCGTAGTACGGGCCGGACCGCCGGTTTCGCGTGGAAGATCGGGCTCCCGCGGATAGTTTGGTACCCGATAGGGTACCAAACTATCCAGGTAAGCCAAATATTCCACGATCTTTTTCGATGATTGTGACGAGTGGGTTACGGGTGCGGGGAGTGACGGGGGTGGCGGCGGGGGCGGCGGGGGCGGCGGGGGTGCGGCGCTTCTGGCCCGCGCACGATGGCACCGCGAAGGCTGCGATCCGGGCCCGCGCACGATGGCACCGCGAAGCCAGCGGCCTGGCCCGGGCCCGCGCACGATGGCCACCGCGAAGCCTGCGGCAGGCACCCGACCTGGTGTCAGTCGGCCTGGTACGTCGCTGAGCTGGCCCGTGGCACGAGCGCGATGGGCAGTTCCTGGCGGAGCGGATGAACCCGCTCGCCGCGGAGCAGCGCGCACAGCCGCCGTGCCCCCTCGGTACCGCTGGTACCCAGTGGCTGCCGGACGGTGCTGAGACGGACGAAGGCCGCGGACTCGATGTCGTCGAAGCCGACGACCGACAGCTGATCCGGCACCGCCACGCCCAGCCGGTCCGCGGCGGCCAGCACGCCCAGGGCCTGCGTGTCAGAGGCCGCGAAGATCGCCGAGGGCGGATCGGCCGACTTCAGCAGCTGGGCGGCATGCTCGGCGGCCGTCGCGGCGTCATGCGTGCCCCGGCGGATCAACCCGGCTTCCACCGCGATACCCGCCGCGGCCAGGGCCTGCTTGTAGCCGCGCAGCCGGCGGGCTGAGGAGACGAAACCCAGGCCCGCCGGAGGCTTGCCGGACGCCATATCCCCGATAAACCCGATCCTTCTGTGTCCCAGGCCGATCAGGTGCCTGGTCGCCAAGGCGCCGCCCAGGACGTCATCGATGACCGTTTGCGGTACCCCGGGGTTGGGCGCGTCCACGGTCACGAGCGCGACTCCGGCCCGGGAGAACTGGCCGAGCTGCTCCCGGGAAAACGGCAGGCAGATGGCCAGGACTCCGTCGGCCCGGTGGGTGGGCAGCAGGGCCTCCAGGTGCCGGTCCCGTTCCAGCGGGGTGTCCACGTTGCAGACGATGGTGTCGTATCCCTGTTCTTCGAACGCCGCCAGGGCGCTGGCCACCCGGACGACGGTGGAAGGCCGGGTCAGGTGGGCCACGATCACCGCGATGGTCCGGGGCGTGCCGCGGACCAGGGCGGCCGCCGCGTGACTGGGCCGGTACCCCAGCCGCTCGATGGAGTCCTGCACTGCACGCAGGGTAGCGGCGCGCACCTGGTCGCTCCGGTTGAGCACCCGGGACACCGTGCCCACGCCGACGCCCGCATCGACGGCCACGTCGGCAATCGTGACCCGGCGGACCGCCGGCGCGGATCCAGCGGAGGACCCCGCCGCAGACCCGGCGGCGGGACCGGCGGCGGCAGGCGCAAGTTCTCTCTTCGGGAGCGACGGCGTGCCCGACGAAAACGCTCCTCCCTGGAAGCGTTTCCACGTTGGCGTGGTACCAGTCTGATCACGGGCCGCCGGGGCGTCAAGGGTTCGGTGCGGATGTCGCGGGTCGCCGGTGCTCTCGCCGACTCGCAAGGTGGCCTGCACGACGTCGCCCGGGCGCTGATCTGGACCGACCTCGATCTGCCGCAGCGCCCGCGCGACCACGCGCCTGGCGATGTCATCGACGGGAATGGCCACGCTGGTCAGCCGCGGATGCATCAGGCCGGCCGCGATGCTGCCGTCGAAGCCGGTGACAGCGAGATCTTGGCCGATCCTCAGCCGCAGTTCCGCGGCCACGCTGTAGACGACCGCGGCGAGCCGGTCGCTGCTGGTCACGATCGCGTCCGGGCGGGCGCTCGGGTGAGAGGGACCGAGCAGGGACCTGACCTTCCTGCGGGCCACGGCATCGTCCACAAGCAGGATGGCCGTCTGGCCGACGTCGATCCCGTGCCGGGACAGCCCGGCCTTGAACCCAGCCACCCGTTCGGCGTCCCAGTGGTCCCCCGACCGGTAGCCCAGGAACGCGAGTCGGCCGAAACCCCTGTTCAGGACGTGTTCCACCGCGTCTGCGGTGGCCTGGAAATTGTCGATATCGACCCAGTGCTGCGGCAGCGCGGGACCGATGTGGCCGAAGCACGCGAACGGCATCCCCGCCTCGGCCAGCATGACCACGCGCGGATCGGCTGGCTGCAACTCGGACAGCACGAACGCGTCCACGCTCCGGCTGGCGATCAGGCGGCGCATGTCGTCGCGCGGGTCCCCGTCCGGGACGGCGATCACCATGCTGTAGCCGCGGCGTGCGCTGGCCGCCGCCAGGGCCTGGAGGAACTGCTGCATGATGTAGTTATCGGGCCGCAGCTGCACTTGTGGAATGACGTAGGCGAGCTGCCGCGTCCGGCGCGAGCGCAGGCTCCGCGCGCCGTGGTGGGGCTGGTAGCCCAGGGCGGTCACCGCCTCAAGCACCCTGGCCTTGGCCGCCTCGCCCACCCGGCCGCCGTGGTTGAGCACGTTCGAGACGGTCTGCCGGGAAACGCCAGCCGCCTGGGCCACGTCCTGGATCGTTACCTGCCGCGTGGTCACAGGCCTGGCCTGGTCTGATCGAGACCCAGTCACCTCGTCACTGTACCGCCCGCCTAATTCACCTCTTGACAGGTCATAAACGGAGCGTTTCTATGTGGTAGATCGTTCTATCAGCCTAACTGCCCCCAGTTCACCTGGATAGAAAGACGTTCCCCGTCATGCGACACAAAGACGTGCGATCAGGCAGACGCCAGGAGGCGCCTGAACCTGCCACGAGAGCCGGGGCGATACCGCTGACCCGGCGGGGGATGATGAAAGCGGTGGGACTCGGGACCGCCGCCCTGGCTGCTCCCGGCCTGCTGGCCGGGTGCTCGTCCGCAAGCGGGCGGACGCCCATCGTGCTGGAGGAGACGAAACCCGAGGTCGTCCCGTACTTCGACTCTCTGTGCGCGAAGTTCAACGCGAGCCAGAACTCCATTTCTGTGACGCACGACTCCACCTCGAACCTGATCGCGGAATTCGTGCGCGGGGATCCGCCCGACATTGACTGCGATAACTACAACCTGACCACGTCGATCTTCGTCGCCCGGGGCGTGCTGGCCGACCTGGCCGGCTTGCCGCAGACGAAGACCATCGACCCGAACATCCAGGCTCTCGTCACCCAGTACGCCTCGTACAACGGGGAAACGAGCGTGCTGCCTTACTCGGTGGCCGCCGAGGGCATCATCTATAACCCCGAGCTCTTCGACAAAGTCGGGATCTCGGACGTTCCCACCACCTGGACCGAGTTCCTGTCGGCCTGCGAGAAGTTCAAGTCCGCGGGCATCACGCCGGTTTACCAGACGTACGGTGACACCTGGACGACACAGCAGGGCTTGTTCGACTACACCACCGGCGGCATGATCGACGTCGCGGCGTTCTACAAGCAGCTCAACGCCGCGGGTACCGGCCTCGGCCCGAACTCCGCGGTGTCGTTCGAGAAGGATTTCACCCCGGCCTGCCACAAGATGCTTAGCCTGGCGCCGTATTTCAACGACAACGCGATCTCCAAGCACTACGCCGACGGCAACATCGCCTTCGCGGCCGGGCAGGCCGGGATGTACATGCAGGGGCCGTGGGCGGTCGGCCAGGTCCTCGCGATCAATCCCAAACTCAAGATGGGCACGTTCCCCATGCCCGTCACCGACGACGCGTCCCAGACCAAGTGCCGGGTCAACCTCGACCTGGCCATCTGGCTGCCGCGATCGCAAGGGGCCGCGGAGCGCGCGGCGGCCATCAAGTTCCTCGACTATCTCATGCAGCCAAGCATCATGAACGCGTACAACCAGGCCAATCTCGCCTTCTCACCCCTCAGGGGGGCTCCGCCGCAGACCAGCCCGCTCGTCTCCGGCCTGCAGAATCCCGGTCGGGAACTTCATCCAGGAAATGATGCTGACCGGCAACGTCAGCGGATTCACCTCATCGATGGACGGCGCCTTCAAGCGCCTGGCCATACGGACCTCGGCATGAACCGCCCGAGCAGCGGATCGGAGAGGCAGCCATGACCGCGACCTCAGCGCCCTCCAGAGGCGGACCCGGAAACCCGCTCGGCACGCTGAAGAAGATTTTCTTCCCGGTGGCGCCGGCGTACCTGTTGATGGTCATCCCGGCGATCGCCCTGTTCACCTTCTTCATCATTTACCCCGCGATCGACGGGATGTTCTACAGCTTCACGAACTACGTCGGGTACGGAGCCTGGCATTCCATCGGGTTCGCCAACTACAAGGCCGCGTTCAGCGACCCGACCATCCGGGACTCCTACGGGTTCACGCTTCTGTTCGCGGTGGTGGCGTGCATCTTGACCAACGTGGTCGCGCTGGCCCTGGCGATCGCGCTGAACGCCAAGATCAAATGGCGGTCCGGGCTGCGCACCATCTTCTTCATGCCCATGGTCTTGTCCGGCCTGGTCGTCTCCTACGTGTTCACCTTCATCATCTCCACGTCCGTCCCTGTCATCGCCGGGGTGATCCATTTCGCCCCGCTGGAGAGCAACATCCTGGCCAACCAGCACACGGCCTGGCTCGGCGTCGTCTTCGTCGCGTCCTGGGTGGCCATCCCGGGCGCGATCATCATCTTCCTGGCCGGGCTGACCGGCATCCCGACGGAGGTGTACGAAGCCGCCTCGATCGACGGGGCGTCCGCGTGGATGAAGTTCCGGCGCATGACGTTCCCGCTGCTCTTCGGGTTCCTGGTCATCAACACCATCTTGAGTTTCAAGAACTTCCTCAACGTGTACGACATCGTGGTCGGCCTGACCGGCGGCGGCCCGGGCACCGCCACCACCAGCGTGGCGCAGACGATCTTCAGCGGTTTCTTCAACGGCGACTACGCCTACCAGATGGCCAACGCGGTCATCTTCTTCCTAGTCACGCTGCTCTTCGCGATCTTCCAGCTGAGCGTCATCCGGCGCCGAGGAGGGGGTCTGTAGTGGCCACCGAGGTACGCACCACTCCTGTCGTCGCCGCGCCCCGGGTCCGGGTCCGCCGGTCGCGTCCGGTACCTGAGGGCGGCCGGGTCAACTGGGGGCTGACGATCCTCGTCGCGATCGTCTCCCTGATCGTCATCCTGCCGCTGTACTTCGCCATCGCCATGGCGCTGAAGTCGCCGGCCCAGACCGGCACGGGTTCCGGTTTCAACTTTCCCTGGCCGATTCAGTGGGGGAACTTCCGGGCCGCCTGGGACCTGACCGATACGCCCCTCGCCGCCTCGATGAGCCTGCTGATCACGGTGATCGCCGTGATCGGGGAGATCCTGGTGAGTGCGCTGGCGGCGTGGGCGATCGTGCGCAACTGGGGCCACTGGCAGTTCCGCGCGACGTTCGGCTACCTGATGATCGCCTTGTTCATCCCGTTCCCTGTCGTCGCGCTGCCGCAGGTCAAGCTCATGTCCGCGATCGGCCTGGCGAACCCGTTCGGCGTCGCGATCCTGCACATCTTGTTCAACCTCGCGTTCAACGTGCTGCTCTTCTCGGCCTTCATCCGGGGAATCCCGGTCGAGCTTGAGGAAAGCGCCCGGCTGGACGGCTGCACCACCTGGCAGACGTTCCGCAAGGTCGTGCTGCCGCTGCTGGCACCGATCAGCGCCACCGTGGGCATCTTCGCCTTCCTGCAGTCCTGGAACGACTTCATGATGCCAAACCTGATCACCGCGAACCCGAAGTTCCAGACCCTCCCGGTCGTCCAGTACCTGTTCCAGGACCAGTTCACCACGAACATCAACGTCGCCTTCGCGTCCTACCTGATGGCCCTGCTCCCGACCCTGGTCGCCTTCCTCATCGCCCAGCGGTGGGTGGTCAGCGGCATCATGCGAGGCTCGATCAAGTGACGGACGACTGGTGGCGGCAGGCGGTGGTCTACCAGATCTACCCGCGAAGTTTCGCTGACTCCGACGGCGACGGCCTCGGCGACCTGAAAGGGGTCATCTCGCGGATCCCGTACCTGGCCTCGCTGGGCGTCGACGCGGTGTGGCTCAGCCCGTTCTACCCGTCTGCGCTGGCCGACGGCGGGTACGACGTCGACGATTACCGCAACGTCGACCCGCAGCTCGGCACCCTGGCCGATTTCGACGAGCTGACCGCCGGGCTGCACGCCAGGAAGATCAAGGTCATTGTCGACATCGTGCCGAACCACACCTCTAACCGGCACGCCTGGTTCCAGCAGGCCCTGGCCTCCCCGAAGGGATCGCCCGCCAGGGACCGGTACATCTTCCGTGACGGGCTGGGCCCGGACGGGGGTAAGCCGCCCTCGGACTGGCTGTCGGGTTTCGGCGGGCCGGCCTGGGCCCAGGTGCCGGACGGGCAGTGGTACCTGCACCTGTTCGCCGCCGAGCAGCCGGACCTGAACTGGGAGAACCGGGAGGTCAGGGACGACTTCCTGACCACTTTGCGGTTCTGGTCAGACCGCGGCGTCGACGGGTTCCGCGTCGACGTCGCGCACGGCCTGGCCAAGAACATGGCCGAGCCGCTCGAGTCGCTGCCCGTCCTGTGGGACATCGCCGGCGGTTCCCTGCCGCCCGGCACCCACCCCGTGTGGGACCGGGACGAAGTCCACGACATCTACGCCGAATGGCGGCAGGTGTTCAACGAGTACTCTCCGCCGCGGGCCGCGATCGCCGAAGCCTGGGTGCACCCGTCACGGCGGCCCAGGTACGCCAGTCCGGACGGGCTGGGGCAGGCCTTCAACTTCGACCTGCTCGAGGCGAACTGGAACGCCGGGGAGTTCCTGCGGACCATCACCGACAACCTGTCCGACGCCCAGCGGCAGGGATCCTCGACCACCTGGGTGCTGTCCAACCACGACGTGGTTCGGCACGCCACCCGTTACGGGCTACCACCAGAGGATCACCACGGCAGCCAGAACAGCCGGACCTGGCTGCTCAGCGGTGGTACCTCCCCCAGACTGGATCGCGGCCTAGGCCTGCGGCGGGCCCGGGCCGCGATCCTGCTCGTCCTGGCCTTGCCCGGTTCGGCGTATCTCTACCAGGGCGAGGAACTTGGCCTGGGCGAAGTCGGGGACCTTGCCGCCGAGCATCTCCAGGATCCCGCCTTCTACCGGTCGCACGGCGCAGAGAAGGGCCGGGACGGCTGCCGGGTCCCGCTGCCGTGGACGGAGAACGGCCCGTCGTTCGGCTTCGGGGTCGGTCAGGCTCACCTGCCACAGCCGGCCTGGTTCGGCCCGCTTAGCGTGGAAACGCAGGAACGGGACCCTGCGTCCACCTTGCTGCTGTACCGGCAGGCGCTGAGCTGGCGCCGCAAGCTGCAGGCCGCGGAAAGCATGGAATGGATGCCGGGTACCAACGGGCAGGTGCTGCACCTGGGCCGCCGGGGAGGCTGGAGGTCGGTGACCAACTTCGGAACCCGGCCGGTGCCGCTGCCGCCCGGCCACGTCATCCTCTCCAGCGTCCCGGTCGAGGGCAACCAGCTGCCCGCGGACGCCACCGCCTGGATCCTGGTCGGCAGCTAGGCACGCGAACGGCGGCTAACCTCCTGACCGCCGGGACAGGAGGTCCTCGGCGCCGCCGGCATTGATCACCCGGTCTGCCGTGATGCCGAGCTTTTCGGCCCGGACGGTGCCGTTGACCTGCCAGTCCAGCTGACCGGGCGCGTGCGCGTCGGTGTCGATGGCGAAGACGCAGCCGATCTCGGCGGCCAGTGCGAGCAGCCGGCCAGGCGGGTCCCTGCGCTCCGGCCGGCAGTTGATCTCCACCGCGACGCCTTCGTTCCGGCAGGCGGTGAAGACCGCCTTGGCGTCGAAGACCGACTCCGGCCTGACGCCGCGGCCGCCGAGCAGCCGTCCGGTGCAGTGGCCGAGCACGTCGACGTGCTGATTCCGGATCGCGGCGATCATCCGGTCGGTCATCGGCTTGGCGGGCATCCGCAGCTTGGAGTGGACACTGGCCACCACCACGTCGAGCTGACGGAGCAGGTCCTCGCGTTGGTCGAGGGAGCCGTCGTCGAGGATGTCGACCTCGATCCCGGTCAGGATGCGGAACGGTGCCAGCTCCTCGTTCAGCACACTGAGCAGCTCGAGCTGGGCGCGGAGGCGCTCGGCGGACAGCCCGTTCGCCACGGTGAGCCGCGGTGAGTGATCGGTCAGCGCGATCCATTCGTGGCCGAGCTCGCGGGCGGCCTCGGCCATTTCCCTGGGCGGGCTGCCGCCGTCGGACCAGTCCGAGTGCGTATGGCAGTCCCCGCGCAGCGCCGCCCGCAGGCCGGTGCGCTCAGACGGCGGCTGCTCGCCCACCAACCTGGTCAGGTACGCGGGCCGCTGACCCCCGGCGGCCTCGGTGACGACCTGGGCGGTGGTCGCGCCGATGCCTTTCAGCGCCTCGAGCGTGCCCGCCTGGATCCGCCGGTCAAGCTCGCCCGCGGGCAGGCCGTCGAGCACCTCCGCAGCCCGGCGGAACGCCTGGACGCGGTACGTCGGCGCCCCGCCCCGCTCGAGCTCGAATGCGATCTGCCGCAACGCCTCTACTGGATCCACCCGGTCTTCATACCCCAGATCACCCCGACGAGCCAGGCGTTCCTGGGTGCTAAGCGGACCTGCAATTCGGCCCACACGACCTTGCCGGGCCAGCCGGGTACGATCTGCCAGCTCCACCGGTCGCATACCGCCTCGACCAGCACCAGGCCCCGGCCGCTCTCGTCCTCGGGACCAGCCTGCTCGGTGACCGGCGCGCCCGCGATGCCGTCCCAGACCTCGATCAGGAGCCGGATGCCGTCGGAGCCGAGTCGCACCACCACGACCGGGAGCCCAGCCCCGTCGTACCTGGGCCGCCCGTACCGGTCGGTCGAAGCCCGGACCGCGTTGGTGACCAGTTCGCTGACGATGAGCTCAGCCGCTTCGGCCAGGCCGGAATAGCCCCATTCGGTCAGGACGGCGCGGGTATGCAGGCGAGCGCAGGGCGTCGCCGTCACCAGGGCGCCGAGCGGGAGGGAACTCGACAACGGCCACGTCGTCACTCCGGACAAGTCCCCGACAGTGTCTGGCCCGATCACCGCAGTGCCCTCACTCATGGCCCGGCGCGTCCTCCCTTCTGCTGCATGCCCAGCGTAAGGCCCAGAAGGCCCGGGGGCCAGCATGCGGAGATGACTACCAGCCGGATACTGATGGTGCACCTGAGTCACGAGGTGCCACGGCACCTACCCGAAAGCGCCGCTCAGCAGGCCCGCCGGGACTTCTCGCCCGGGCCGGCCGGTAACCGGCGGGTGAACTTCCTCGCAGAGGTAAAAGATCTCTAGGTGTCTGTCGACCACCCATCGACACGGCCTATGGTCTAGACATGACCACGAATGACACGCTGCGAGTAACCGACTCACGGACCGGCCGCAGCTACGAACTCCCTATCGTCGACGGCGCGATCCGCGCGATTGACCTACGGCAGATCAAGACATCCGATGACGACTTCGGCCTGCTCTCCTACGACCCGGCCTTCCAGAACACCGCCAGCTGCCGCAGCGCCATCACTTTCATCGACGGAGAGAGGGGGATCCTCCGCTATCGCGGCTACCCGATCGACGAGCTGGCGACCAAGTCCTCTTTCCTGGATGTGGCCTGGCTGCTGCTGAACGGCGAGCTGCCGGACAAGGCGGCCTCGGCGGCCTGGGTGCACCAGGTCTCCCACCACACCTTCGTGCACGAGAACGTCAAGAAGTTCATCGACGGCTTCCACCATGACGCGCACCCGATGGGCATCCTGGTCAGCACGCTGGCCGCGCTGTCCACGTTCTACCCCGAGGCCAAGAACGTGCACGAACAGGCCAACCGGGACAAGCAAGTGATCCGGCTCATCGCCAAGATGCCCACGCTCGCGGCTTTCGCCTACCGGCACGCCCGCGGCCTGCCGTACGCCTATCCCGACGACGAGCTCTCATACGCGGGCAACCTGCTCAACATGATGGACAAGATGACCCAGCCCAGGTACAGTCCGGATCCGGTCCTCGAGCATGCCCTCGACGTGCTGTTCATCCTGCACGCCGACCACGAGCAGAACTGCTCAACCAACGCGATGCGGGGCGTCGCCAGCTCCGGGGTCGACCCGTACTCGGCCGCCGCCGCGGCCGCCGCCGCGCTGTACGGCCCGCTGCACGGCGGCGCGAACGAGCAGGTGCTGAAAATGCTCCGCGAGGTCGGTTCGGTCCAGAACGTGCCCGCCTACATCAATCGGGTCAAGGAGGGCGAGCTGCGCCTGGTGGGCTTCGGCCACCGGGTATACAAGAACTTCGACCCGCGGGCCACCATCATCAAGGGCGTCGCCGAAGAGGTGTTCGAGGTGACCGGGCGCAACCCGCTGCTCGACATCGCACTTGAGCTCGAGCGGATCGCGCTCGAGGACGACTACTTCATCAACCACAAGCTCTACCCGAACGTGGACTTCTACTCGGGCATCATCTACCAGGCCATGGGCTTCCCGGTGGCGATGTTCCCTGTTCTGTTCGCGATCGGCCGGATGCCCGGCTGGCTGGCCCAGTGGCAGGAGAACTCCACCGACTCCGAGCAGAAGATCGCCCGGCCGCGGCAGATCTACGTCGGCACGCCGCTGCGCCATCTGGACGGGAACGACGACTGACCGCCGCGCACGTACCGGTGATGACCTGGCTCGAGCTGCCGTCCGATTCGCTGTTCGGGCCAGCCAACCTGCCTTACGGCGTGTTTACTGTTGGTGACGAGCCTGGATCGTCAGGTCCCGGGGCTCCTCGGGTCGGGGTCCGAATCGGCGACTCGGTGCTGGACCTCGCCCAGGTGCTGGCCGATCCGGTCTTCAGCGAACCGTCGATGAATGCCTTCCTGGCGCAGGGACGAGCCCGGTGGAGCGAGGTACGGGCCCGCATCACCGGGCTGCTGACCGACGAACGGCACCGCGGTACCGTCGAGGCCGCGCTGCACCCGCTGTCCGGCGTGCGACTGCACCTGCCGTTCACGCCGGGGGACTACGTGGACTTTTACGCCAACGAGTATCACGCGGTCAACGCCGGCCTGCTGTTCCGGCCTGGCCAGGATCCGCTTCCGCCCAACTGGAAACACTTGCCCATCGGTTACCACGGACGGTCGGGCACCATCGTGATATCCGGCACGCCGATCGCCCGCCCGTGCGGCCAGCGTCAGGAGACGCCGGACGCCGCGCCGACGTTCGGGCCGTCCCGGCGGATGGACTTCGAGGCCGAAGTCGGGTTCGTGGTCGGCGTGGGCTCCCCGCTGGGCACCACGGTGGGCGTGGGCGAGTTCGCCGGCCACGTGTTCGGGGCGTTCCTGCTCAACGACTGGTCCTCCCGCGATCTGCAAGCCTGGGAGTCCAGGCCGCTCGGCCCGTTCCTGGGTAAGTCGTTCGGCACCTCGATCTCTCCGTGGATCGTCCCGCTCGACGCACTGGAGCAGGCCCGGGTCAGCCCGCCGCCGCGCGACCATGAGCTGCTGCCTTACCTGGCCGACACCCAACCGTGGGGTCTCGACCTCGCACTCGAGGTCCGGCTGAACGGGCAGGTGGTGTCCCGGCCTCCCTTCGCCACCATGTACTGGACGCCGGCGCAGATGCTGGCCCACCTGACCGTGAACGGCGCCTCGACCCGCACCGGCGACGTGTACGCCTCTGGTACCGTCAGCGGCCCGGACCGGGGCCAGCGCGGCTGCCTGCTCGAGCTGAGCTGGGGCGGGACGGAACCGCTGGCGCTGCCGGACGGGTCCGTCCGGACGTTCCTGCAGGACCACGACGAGGTGACGATGACCGCCACCGCCCCGGGTGCCGGAGCGCGGATCGGCTTCGGTGAGGTCACCGGCCGGATCCTCCCGGCGACCGCCCGCTAAGGCGACCGCCCGTTTAGGCGACCGCCCGCACACGGGTCAGCCGGTACCGCCGGCCGCCACCCACTGGCGCAGTTTCTTGCGGTCCAGCTTGCCCACGCTGGTCAGCGGAATCGCCGGAACGATAATGATCTCCCGCGGGTACTTGTGGGCGGCCAGGTGCCGCCGGGCGTGCTGGGTCAGCTCGGCCGCGGTGGCCTGCGCGTCCGGCCGCAGCGACACGTAGGCGACGATCTCCTCGCCCAGCCGCGGGTCGGGCCGCCCCACCACCCCGGCCTGCGCCACCGCGGGATGAGCGACCAGGACGTCTTCGACGTCGCGTGGGTAGACGTTGAACCCGCCCCGGATGATCAGGTCTTTCTTCCTGTCGACCACGTACAGGTAGCCGTCGGCGTCCAGATGGCCGATGTCGCCTGTGTGCAGCCAGCCGCCCGCCAGCGCCTCACCCGCCGCGTCCGGGGTGTTCCAGTAGCCGGTCATCACGCCGGGGGAGCGGACGCAGATCTCGCCGTCCTGATCCGGCGGCAGCAGCTGGCCCGCGTCATCCTGAATGGACACTTCACAGCCAGGGACGGGTAGCCCGACGCTGCCCAGGCGGCGTGCGCCGAAGGGGTTGGCCGAGATGAACGTGGCCGCCTCGGTGCAGCCGTACCCCTCGTAGATGACGGCGGTGGGCACCCGGGCCTCGAACTCCCGCCGGACCTCGGCGGCCAGCGGCGCCGCCCCGGAGGAGACCGTGATCAGCCCGGACAGGTCCGCCTGTTCCAGCGGCTGGGAGAGGAGCATCTGGATCATCGAGGGGACCAGCGCGCTGCCCTGGACCCGGTGCTGCTCGGCGAGCGTTAGCCAGCGGGCCGGATCGAACCAGCGCATGAGGATGGTCTTGGCCTGGTCGGTCCGGTGCATGCCGCCGCAGAGGACAAGCAGGCCGTAGGCGTGCGCCAGGGGAAGCGGCAGGATCGAGCTCAGTACGTGGGAACGCACCGACGACGCGTGCGCGGCCGACCCGCACCAGAACAGGTTCGCGTGCGTCAGCGGGACGCCCTTGGACCGGCCGGTCGTGCCGCCGGTGTAGAGCAAGGCGGCCAGATCGGCGCCCGAGCGGTTGGCGACCGGCCCGGGCGCGGCCAGGGCCACCTGCGCGAAGTCGAGCACCGCCACCTTGCCTCCCCGGGTTTCCTTGGTGCCCCCGGGGACGACGACGAACCGGACTCCGGGCGCGCCCGCCACGGCGGCGGCCACCTTGGGCAGGAACTCCGCCGTGGTGACGATGCCGACCGCGCCGGAGTCGACCAGCGCGTGCCTGAGCTCATCCTCGCTGACCAGGAAGATCAGCGGGGTCACCACCGCTCCGGCGCGCCACGCCGCGGTGTAGGTGATGAGCACCTCGGGGCAGTTGGCCATCAGCACGAGCAACCGGTCGCCGGGCCGGACGCCGAGCCCGGCGAACCCGGTTGCCAGCCGGGCGGCACGCTCGGCCAGCTGGCCGTTGGTATACCACTGGCCCTCGTAGCACAGTGAGTCGTAGTCGCCTTGCCGCTCGAGCGCCAGCTCAGCCTGCGTCGCCAGATTCTCGCTCATGTCAGCTCAGGTCGATCTCGAAGTACGGGCCCTGGTCGTCGTGCACGATCCGGGCCGAGCCCGACCAGCCGCTGAAGCCTCCGGTCCCTGTGCCCGGCACGATATGGCCGAACCAGGTGCCTGGATCAGACTCCAGGCCTCCGTGCTGCACGGTCACCGAACCCTCGGTCCCGTCCTCGGTACGCCCGGTAATCCGCTCGGTGGCGACGTAAGACCGGGAGCCTTCCTCGGTGCCGGCCGACATGAACACCGTGGTGGCATGCCCGATGATCCCTGAGCTGAAGGTCTTGGCGAAGGTCAGCAGGCCGAACCAGTCCGCGTCCAGGCCTGTTACCTGCCGCGGCTCGAAGCTGTCGACCTGGAACCGGGCGATCAACGTCTCTATCTCCTCCTGCGTGGAACAAGTCCCTGACGATAACCCCGAGGGAGCGGTCCAGGCGAACTGACCGGGCCGGCCCCGGGCATCGGATGGCTGCGTTGACAAGCTTTATGCTCCCCCATAGCGTTGGAACGCTCCAAACACACCGGGAGGGCAGGGTGGCATCCCCAGGGCGTGGCGGCGGCCGGCCGACCCTGCAAACCGTCGCGGCCCGCGCGGGGGTATCCAAGTCGCTGGTGTCGCTGGTCCTGCGCAACTCGCCGAAGGTCAGCGCGGCCAGCCGGGAGGCCGTCATGCGCGCCGTCGCGGAGCTCGGATACCGGCCGAACGCGGCCGCCCGGTTCCTCGCCGAGCGCCGCTCGTGCACGGTCGGCGTGCTGCTGAACGACATCCGCCAGCCCTGGTTCGCGGACATGCTCGACGGCATGACGCCGGAACTGCACGCGGCAGGCAAGCACATCCTGCTCGGCGATGGCCGGATCGACCGGATGCTGGACGAGACCTTGAGCTGGTCGTTCCTCGACCTCGGTGTCGACGGGCTCGTGCTGGCCGGGTCGATCCCCCTCTCACCCGCCATCATCGATGTCACCAGCAAGATCCCGACCGTCGCGGTGGGCGGCCGCGGCCTGGATCTCGACCTGCCGCGGGTCGATGTCCTGGCCAACGACAACCACCTCGGCGGGACCCTCGCGGTCCGGCACCTGATCGAGTACGGGCACACCAGGGTCGCCCACATCTCCGGCCTGCCGAGTGTGGCGGGGCGCCTGCGCATGCAGGCCTACCGGGACACCATGCACGCGGCCGGCCTGGGCGGGAACGTCCTGATCGAGGCGGGTGACATGAGCGAGGAGGGCGGTTACCGCGCCACGATCCAGCTGATGCACCGGCCCGACCGTCCGACCGCCATCTTCGCCGCGAACGACCTGACCTGCGTCGGAGCGCTTTCCGCCGCCACGGCACTGGGAGTACGGGTGCCGCAGGAGCTGTCCCTCGTCGGCTTCGACAACTCCGTTTACGCCCGGCTGCGGGCCCTCTGGCTCACCAGCGTCGACGGCACCGCGTACGCGATGGGCCAGCAGGCCGCCCGGACCTTGCTCGAGCGCATCGAGCACCCCGACGCCCCCAGCCGGACGCAGCTGATGCCGCCCCGGCTAGAGGTCCGCGGCTCCAGCGGCCCCGTCCCGTCCCCTCCAGACTGATCCCTCTGCCCCGCTACTTGAGTTCGTAGATCTCGTAGTCGACGACGGACAGGTCCGCGGACAAGACACCCGGCCGCCGTCGTGGCTGCGACGGTCGCGGCGCCTGCCCGGATCGTACGGGCCTCGCTCATCGACCCGCAACAGCGCACGCCTGAGCTGATGTCCAGCCCACGCTGAAAGCGGCCAGAATGTCATACCCAGACATTAACATCAAATACATGTTCGATAGACAGCCGCGGCCCGACCTCGGCATCACCACCATTAACCCAGGTCCCGGCCAGGGCTCCGACCCCGGCCGTCAAGTCACCACCGAGCCAGTGACGGCGCGTGATCCCGATCGGCCAGGGACCGGCGTGCCACTGGAGCGGGTGGAGGCGCAGCTCTGCGAGCTGGCCGGTCATCTGGCCGCGGCGACCTGCCGGTTCCTGGTCCTGCTCGGCGATTTCGACGCCCGCCGCGGCTGGGCGAGCTGGGATATGAACAGCTGCGCCCAATGGTTGTCCTGGAAATGCCAGCTGTCGTCAGGGACCGCCCGCGAGCATGTCCGGGTTGCCCGGGCGCTGCGGGACCTGCCCGTCCTGCGCGCCGAGTTCGGGGCCGGGCGGCTGTCCTACGCCAAGGTGCGGGCACTGACCCGGATCGCCACCCCGGCCACCGAGGCGGGCCTGGCCGAGATCGCCGGGCCGATGACGGCGAACCAGCTGGAACGCTTCGCCCGTGCGCACCGCAAGGTCACCGCCGCTGATGACACCGCCGCGCGGGTCCGGCGGCGGCTGGCGTGGCGGTTCGAGGACGACGGGTCGCTGGCCGGCACGTTCCGCCTCCCCCCGGCGGCCGGCGCGGTCCTGCTGCAGGCCCTGCGCGCCGCCGCCGGCGACCTGGACCCGCATCCCCGCGACCACGACACGGCCGACGAGGCCAGGGGCGTTCCCGCGGAAACGCCCCCGGCCGACCCAGCCGCCGGTCCCGAGGGCGGAGAGCTCCCCGCCGCGGCGGCCGGGCCGGTGACGTCTTCCGACCTGGCCGATGCGCTGCTTGTCATCGCCGAGGCATTCCTGGCCGGCCAGGTGGCCACCGCCAGCGACCCCGAGATCTACCAGGTCATCGTCCACGTCGGCACCGACGCCCTGCCCCCCGCCGACCCGGTCGGCGTTCCCGCGGAAACGCCCCAGGCCCCCAGCACGCCCGGCCACCCCGCCGACCCGGCCCGCTGCCACCTCCAGGACGGCCCCGCGATCAGCATCACCACCGCCCAGATGCTCACCTGCACCGCCGCGCTGAGCTGGCTGCTGCACGACCGCGACGGCACCGCCCTGGACGCCGGCCGGCGCCGCCGACGCCCCACCTCCGCGCAGCGCCGCGCCGCCCGCGACCGGGACCACGGCCGGTGCCGCTACCCCGGCTGTGAGTCCCGCCGGACCGACCTGCACCACATCCAGTACTGGAGCAACGGCGGCCGCACCAGCCTGGACAACCTCATCAACCTGTGCAAACACCACCACATGCTGGTCCACGACCGCGGCTACCTCATCGCCGCAGGCCCCGGCGGGGCGTTCACCTTCTACCGCCCCGATGGCACCCTGCTGCCCTCTTGCCCCGCCCTGCCCGACCCGGACGGGACCATCGGGGACTGCCACGACACCGAGATCACCCCGGACACCATCGTCCCCGCCTGGTACGGCGAACGCCTCGACCTGGACTACGCCATCCACGCCTGCTTCGCCAACGCCGATTACCAAGCCCGCCACGCCGGCCAGCCGGAACACGCATTCACCTGACCGGCCGCGGGCCTGACCACGGAACCGGCCGGCCGGCGAAGGCCGCAAGCCGGTCGATGGCGGGCGCGTTGTCGCGGATCGGCTGTGGATCGGCGAATCGCCCGGCGCGCGATTGACTGGGCAGCTGGGCTTTGACGAACGTGAGCGCCCGTTCGACAAGATCGTCGGGCAGGTCAGCCGAAACACCGGTGGCCTGGACCAGGTCCCACCCGTGCGTGAGCAGATCGGCGATGCGCCACCGCAGCCGCTCGGCGCCGGTGGCCACGCCTACCGGCGTCGTCTGGCTTCGGTCAAGTACTCCTGGGCGGGCGGCGGCGGCCTGCAACGCCGCGGCGGAGCGATGGTAGGCCCCGGCCGGATCGGCACCGAGGCGATCGGTCCGGCGTTCAGGCCGAGGGCTCTCCTCCAGCATCGCCACCAGCACGAGGTTGATCCCGACGAGATGATTGACCAGATCTCGCACGTTCCACTCTGTACACGGGGTCGGCGCCGTCCACTGACCAGCAGTTATACGGTCGATCAGGTCGCCCATAGCTGCGGATGCACGTGCGAGATCATCGACGATCGCAGAGTTTGTCACTCGGCGAGGCTATGACAACGACGCCTGCCGGCCAAGGCGCAGCGCGCCGAGGGTGGAGCCGCGCTCGCGCCGGATCAGCGTGCGCAGCGTGCTTGTGTTCTGGTAGCCCACGGCGGCGGCGATGGCGTTGGCCGTCAGGTTGGTGGTGCGGAGCAGGAAGGTCGCCTGGTCGAGCCGGATCTGGTGGACGAAGTCGATGGGCGACATACCCAGGACGGCCGCGGTGGTGCGCTGCAGGGTGCGTTCGCTGACACCGATCTCCGTGGCGATACGGCTGATCTGCAGCGGTTCGGCGATGTGGTCGCGGACCCATCGCTCGAAGGCGGTCATGGTGGGGTCATTGTCATCTATTCGAAGAATAGCCACATCTCGCTCCTCGATCAGTCCTTCGGGTTAGTTATATTGATTTGAAAAGGACTGTTATCAATCGTGCCGCTATTTTGAACCACGTTGAACTGGTTGTTATGCTCGCCGACCTGGACACCTTGGGCACCTCGCAGGTCAGCGCTGTACTTCTCAGCCCGCGGACCAAAAATGCCTATAAGCTCCAACAGCGCCTGGGCTGCCGACAACAGCTCGGCATCCACCCCGACCGCAGTCAGTTCTGCGACAAGGGGCTCCCTCCACGTCCGGGGAGCCGCCTCATGCTCTGCGAGCACCAACTCGGCACGTGAGCGCCCGGTGAAACGATTTTTCACGATGGTCTTTAGGGCTTGGTAAGCATCCTTGATTGCTGTCGACGCCGTGTCCTTGGTTCCTGCTGCCGCGCCCGCGACGAGCGCCGTCTCGATCACAGAGCTTGGGTCCACGTTCGATATCCTCCATGAGGCGTGCGACCTGCTTGCGACAGTACGCGGCGAGCAAGGGTCACAACCGGGTCATTCGGCAAAACAAAACAAGCGATCTTGACATGGCATATTTGCAGGTCAAGGTCATGCAGGCTGTGTGGTCAGGGGCGGGGTCGAGCCGCCGACCTTCCGTTTTGAGGCCGTCAGACGACCGCCGCAGGAACGACATGAAGAATACCGTGCAGGAAGGCCATCTGAGCCCTAACGCGAAGCAGCAAGCCGACGGCTGTCGCTTACGCGGCCGCGCTAGTAATAAGGCCAGCCCAGCCACCCCCACATGATGCGTTGTCACCCACCGCTAGCGACTCCTCGCCTTGCCCGGCCACCACGCCCGAAGAAAACAGCGCCCGAAGGGCACTATTAAGGAGTCTTGCAACGGTTGTCAGGTGGCGTCGGGGCGGTATGGCCGGGCGCTTCGCGCGCCGCCAGGCGCGCGAAGCGCGGGCGCGGGCAGTGGATGATCTTGTTGTAATTACATTCGGCTGGCCGTTCCCCGGTGGTGGCAGGGAACGCCGTTACCTTGAGAGACGGGGTCAGAGCTCGATAGTCGCTTCGATGGTCAGGCGGCGACAGGTGTTTTCACAGTTGGCATATGGCACTGGGGTCGACCAAATCCACCGGGCTGACGGTCATCAGCGCGCAGCGACGACTCGCTGTCAAAGCCACCTATCAGCTCTGACTGGCCGATATGGCTGGTCGCGGCTGGCTGGGCAACACGAAAACCCTACCGGGTATCACCAGCCGCGGGCTCCAGGCAGGGCGCGACCCCGAATAGTGTGGATATCACGTGTTCCACGTTATATCCTGCGGTCATGGCGAAGCGTAACCTGACTATCCAGCTAGACGAGGCGACCATCCGGCATGCGAAGATCGTGGCCGCTCACCGCGGGATGTCACTCAGCGGCCTTGTGGCCCAGCAGCTCAATGAGCTGGCGGAAGCCGATGAGCGCTACGAACGAGCCCGGGCCGTCGCGCTTGACGCTCTAGCCGGCGCTTCAGGCGGGGGAACGCCGGCCTGGCATCGCGAGGAACTCTACGATCTGTGAAAACCTTCGTCGACACCAACGTCCTTGTATACGCACACGACACGGACGCCGGAGGCAAGCACGACACCGCCAAGGCGCTGCTGGCTGAGCTGTGGGATAGCCGCAGCGGTTCCCTCAGCACTCAGGTGCTGCAGGAGTTCTACGCCGTCGTGACCAGGAAATTCAAGCCGGCCATGCCGCGGGCGAAAGCGCGGGCCGTGGTGGCGGCCTACGGAGAATGGTGCGACGTCGCCACGCAGCCACAGCTCATAGTCTCCGCGAGCAGACTTGAAGAGGAGCACACCCTGTCCTTCTGGGACGCGCTGATCGTCCAGGCAGCTATCTGGGCCGGCGCGGAACGTCTC
>JBEKGC010000142.1:0-23130 GCA_050013055.1 Streptosporangiaceae bacterium | reverse complement strand
CGGCCCGCGACCCGGAGGCGGCGCCGCTCCCCTTGACCAGGCGGCCGGCCCGGACCACCAGCATCGTCACGTCGTCGTGCAGGTTGCCCGCGCTGAAATCGAGCATGGCCCGGCGCATCGACGCCACCAGCTGGTCGGGCGGACGGCCGGCCAGGCCGGCCAGCTCGTCGGTCAGCCGGTCCTGGAAGTAGGTGTGGCCGGGGCCGCGGGCCTGCGCCACCCCGTCGGTGTAGAGGAAAAGCACGTCGCCCGCGTCCATCCCCAGCTCCTCGGTGGCCGGCTCGGCGTCGGGGAAAAGGCCGAGCGGAAGCCCGCCGCCGTTCATCATCCGGACCCGGCCGTCGGACCTGAGCAAGATCGCGGCCGGATGGCCTGCGCTGGCGATGGCCACCCGCAGCTTGCCGTCCCGCCAGCTCAGGTGGGCCACGTTGGCGGTGACGAAGCCGCCGTCCAGCGCGAACTCCTCGGCCAGCATGATCTCGTTTGTCTCGGCCAGCACCTCGCCAGGCGCGGCACAGCGGCGCGCGATGACCCGGATCGCGTACCGCGCCGCCGCCGTCACCGCGGCGGCCTCCTCGCCCTTGCCGCAGACATCGCCGACGGCCAGGCCCCAGCCTTCGGGTGTCCGGTACACATCGTAGAAGTCGCCGCCGACCTCCGGGTCCTCGGCCGCGGCCAGATAGGTCGCCGCGATCTCCAGGCCGGGAGTCTCTGGCCACTTGCGCGGCAGCAGGCTGGCGTGCAGCGCGTCGGCGGTGTCGGAACGGCGCCGGAACGTCCGGTCCACCCGGATCGCCAGCGCCATCTGGTGCCCGAGCTCCTCGACCAGCGCCAGGTCGGCCACCTCGAAATGCCCGTCGCGGGCGCGCCGGACCAGGGTCAGCACGCCGTACCTGTTCTCGCCGGCGGCCAGCGGCACGGACAGCACCGAGGTGGCGTCCAGCTTGACCAGCAGCGGTTCACCGTCGGTCCCCTCGCCCAGCAGGCCGGCCTCCTCGGCGTGCGCGATGAGGGCGGACCGGCCGGAGTCGTGCACCGTGCCGGGAACCGACCCCGGCATCGGGTCGACCGCGGCCACCGCGCTGGTCAGCTCGGCCAGCCTGACGTCGTCGGGCCCGAGCACGAACTGCCGCCGCATCCGGTGCCTGCGCTCGAGGTCGACGATGACCCAGGCGGTCAGCTCGCCGGCGATCAGGCGGGCGCAGCGCTGCAGCGTCCTTGACTCGCTGAAACCCTCGTTCTCGAGCAGCAGCCGGGCGACCGCCGTGACCAGGTCAAGGCGCCGGGTGATGGCCTGCACCGCGCCGAGCCTGGTCCGGTCGGCGGGCGGGCCGGCCCCGTCGGCCCCGTCGGCCCCGTCGGCCTCCTCGGACGGCGGGCCGTCGTCGGGCCGGCCACGGCGCGAGGTCACCCGGACCGCGACCATCAAGGGGTCGGCCTCGCCGCGAACGGCTACCCGGCCGATGATCAGCTCGCCGGGCACAAGTCCGCCCTCGGCCAGCAGGTCGCAGCTGACCCGGCGCTGCTTACCCGTCCTGGTCACCGCGGTGAGCTGAGAGTTGACCGCGGCCCGGGACGGCAGGTTCACCAAGGCGGTGAACGGCCGGCCGGTCGCGTAGCCGGGCTTGGCCCCGATCAGGTCGCCCGCCGCCTTGTTCACCCGCTGGACGATGCCTTCCCTGGTGAGCAGGAACAGCGGCACCGGCGTGTCCTGGAAGGCCGCGCGCAGCAGGCTGCGCTCGGCGTTGTCACCGCCCGGAGGCTGGCCCTGGTCGGCGGTCCGGCCCGCCGGACCGTCCGGCCCGGCCTGGGCCGCCCTGAGCAGTTCGATGGCCCCTTCCAGCTCGGTGAACGCGGCGTCGAGCACGTCGCCGGCCTGGGCGCCGCGGGACCTGGCCGCCTGCCGCAGCGCGGCGTACCTGGTCTCCAGCTCGGTGACCTGGAGGCCCGCGCCGTCAGGACCTGACGCTCCGCTCATCGACCAGTCCCTCCCCGCTACCTCGTCACCAGCGTCCGGCGTAGCGCGATCATCGCGACGTCGTCCTGCCGGGGACCGAAAATTGACGTCAGATGGTTGCTAAAGGCCTCGATGTCGGCCCCGTTGACTTCCTGGGCCGCCACCCGCAGCTTCTCCAGATTAACGTCGAGAAAGACCCCCCGCTCCTCCACCAGGCCATCGGTCATCAGCAGCAGGGTCCCGCCCACCGGGAGGAACACCGTCTGGACGTGCGGCTCGTGCATGGGCAAGCCGAGCAGCAGCCCGCCCTCGCTCAGGTAGCTCGCACTGGTGCCGTCGACAAGCAGGGCCGGCATGTGCCCGCAGTTCACCACCTCGAGCTGCCCGGAGGCGGGATCGAGCAGCACCAGGCACAGCGTCGCGATGATGCCCGGGTGATATCGCCGCAGCACCTCGTTGACCAGGCCGGTGATGGCCAGCGGCGAGTGCCCCTCGACGGCGAAGGCCCGCAGCGCGTGCCTGAGCTCGCCCATCACGGTCGCCGCGTGCAGGGAATGCCCCTGCACGTCGCCGATCGCGACGAGCACCTGGCCCCGCCACGGAAGCGCCTCGTAAAAGTCGCCGCCGACCTCGACTTGCTCGCTGGCCGGGATATAGCGAGAGGACATGGCCAGGCCGGGAATCTCCGGCAGGGCGGCGGGCAGCAGGCTGCGCTGCAGCGTCAGCGCGACCAGGTGCTCCTCGGCGTACGAGCGCAGCGCCTCGACCGCGAGCGCGACGGACTGCACGAGCTGGCGGAGGATCTGCTGCTCCTCCGGGCCGGGCACGCCCGCACGCGCCACCGTCAGCACCACCGGCGGCCGGTTCGGCTTGATCCTGGCCGCGGCCAGGCAGACATCGCCGCGCAGCGTGCTGTCCGGGACCAGCCGCAGCCAGTCGTGCACGGGGACCATCACGGCCACGTTGACCTCGCCGCCGCCCAGGGCGTACCCGGCCACCGTGTCCACCAGGCCGGCCGGACCGCCGCGCTGGGCGGGTTCCGGATGGGCCGGCGAGGCCGACATCCTGCGCGCCTGGCCATCGGGCATCTCCACGATGAGAATGGCCTCCGCGGCGAAGATCGCCGCGGCGCCGGCCGCGGCGGCCCGCGCCAGCCCGTCGAAGGTTTCCGCGGCGTTGATGCGCAGCGTCAGCCTGGTCAGCGCGGCCAGCAGGGACGCCGCCCGCTCCGCGCGCTGCCGGGCGCGGTAGTACCGCAGCGCTGCCCCCACCACCGCGAGCAGTTCGGCGGGCTCGGTCGGCTCGGTCAGGTAAGCGTCGGCGCCCTGGGTCAGCCCGGCGGCGCGGTCAGCGACCGTGACGGCGGTCGCCGAGACCTGGACCACGGGAAGCGCCGCGGTCCGCGGGTCGCCCTTGATCTGGCGGCAGACGTCGTAGCCGGTCATGTCGGGCAGGTTCACGTCGAGCAGGACGAGCTCGACCGCGCCGGTGCGGTCCAGCGCCTCGCGGCCGGTGCCGGCCTCGATCACGGTATGCCCGGCCCGGCGCAGCCAGGTGGTCAGCAGGTAGCGCTTGGCCTCGTCGTCGTCCACCACAAGCACCGTGGCCGGGGCATCGGCGGCGGTCACCGGGCACCGCGCAGGGCC
This sequence comes from Streptosporangiaceae bacterium, assembly GCA_050013055.1. Taxonomy (GTDB): domain Bacteria; phylum Actinomycetota; class Actinomycetes; order Streptosporangiales; family Streptosporangiaceae; genus Palsa-504. Next base: position 19,527 of record JBEKGC010000142.1, on the reverse strand, counting down.
GCGCGGACGGTGAACTCGAGCCGCTCGGCGGTAAGCTCGTCTTTGCGCAGCAGCGCGGCGGCGCGCGGCGGGGGCGGCACGTCCGCGCCGGTGATGACGATCGCGGGCAGCGATGCGGGCAGCCGGGCCAGCAGGGCGCCGCCGTCCAGCCCCGGCATCCGCATATCGGTCAGCACCAGGTCGACCGGGTGGTCAGCCAGGATGGCCAGCACCTGGCGGCCATCGGAGGCTTCGAGCAAGCGGTCCACCATCGGCGTGAGCATTCCCTTGAGCAGTTGCCGGAAGCTGGCGTCGTCGTCGGCCACGACAACGGTACCGATGGCCGGAGTCCCGTGCGGCACGTTGAGCACTACCGTCGTCCCCGCCCCCGGCTCACTGGCCAGTTCCAGGTTACCGCCAAGTAGCTGGGCGAGCTTGCTGGCGTAGGGCAGGCCCAGGCCGGTGCCGCCGCGGCGGACGCCAGGCACCTGGTAGAACTCCTCGAAGACCTGCCGGTGCAGGCTGGGCGGGATGCCGATGCCGGTGTCTGAGACGCTGATGGCCAGGTCCTCGCCCACCACCCGCGCGCTGAGCCGCACCTCACCGCGGTCGGTGTACCTGATGCCGTTGGACAGCAGGTTGCGCAGGATGGACGTCAGGGCCACCTCGTCGGTCAAGATGACGTCCGGGGCGCCCTGCTCGCTGACCACCACGGTGACCGGCTTGCCTTCGGCCATCGGCCGCGCCAGCGCGCTGAGCCTGCCGAACAGCGCGCGCAGGCTGACCCTGGCCGGGTCGATGCGGAGCTGGCCGGACTCCGCCTTGGCCACATCCAGCAGGTCGTTGACCAAGGCGAGCAGGACGCGGCCCGAATTCCTGATCAGCTCGACCTGGTAGAGCCGCTCGGGATCCAGGCGGCCGCCGTCGGCGTCAGGCTCCGTCAGCAGCCGGGTGAGCCCGATGATGGAATTCAGCGGCGTGCGCAGCTCATGGCTGATATTCGCCCAGAACCTGTCCTTGGATGCCGAGGCCGCCCGCAGCCGCTCGGACTTCTCATCGAGCTCCGCGTACAGCGCGACCACGCCGCGGTTGGTCTGCTCGAGCTCGGTGGACAGCTCGCTGTACAGGGCCATCACGCCGCGGTTCGTTTCCTGCAGCTCGGCGTTGAGCAGGACCAGCTGCTCTTTTTGCTGCCGCAGATCCTCCAGCGCGGAGATCAGGTCGGTATTCTGCCGCCTGAGCTCCTCGGTCGCGGACGGCGGCAGCACCGCCGCCAGCTGATCATTGACCGCCTGCATGTCCGGCTTGACCTCCGGCGGGCGCCGCTTGGTCATCCGGACGACCCGATCGCTGGCCGCCACCTTGTCCATCAGACGGCTGGCGGCGGCGATGCCCTCGGCCGGCGGCTCACCGTCGAACGCGGCGGTCACCAGCAGGTCGGTGTCGTCGACCCCAAACGTGACCACCGCGGTCCGGCCGGCCGTGACCGCGCTGCGGCCGATCTCGCTGATCGCGGTGGCCACCCGGATCTGATCCTGGGGGTCGAGCGCCAAGCTGGCGGCCACCCCGCGGCCGAGCTGACGGGCCGCGTACACGCCGGCCAGATCCCGGACGTCCAGCCGGGCCAGTTCGCTGATCATGTCGCTGCTCACGGTGTCAGCACCACGACGCCGGCGTCGTCGCGGTGAATGCCCGCCTCGGCGAGCAGCACCGCGGCTATCAGCAGCGGATCCCTGGCCTGCACGCCGGGCACGGCGGCGGCGTCCCAGCGGCTGCTTATGCCGTCGGAATGCAAGATCACGGCGGCCCCCGGCGGCAGGTCGTAGTCGAACTGCCGGAAGGTGCGCGCCTGGTACCCGGCGATCCCCGGGATGGACAGCATGCTCTTGCGGCCGGCCGACGACAAGATGAACGCCGCCACGTTGCCGAGCCCGGCGAACCTGGCCACCTGCCCGCAGACCTGCACGATGGCCACCGCCCCGCCGCGGGTGCCGCTCATCCGCCGGTGCGCCCGCTCGAGCAGGGCGGCCGGGGAACCGGCCGGCCCGGTCAGCACCGCAGCCATCGCCTCCGCCGACGCCGCGGCGGCCAGCGGGCCATGCCCCAGGCCGTCGGCCAGCACCACGGTGACGGTGTCATCGGTGCGGATCGCGCCGAACGTATCCCCGCACTCGGCTTCTCCGCCGATCGGCCTGACCAGTCCCGCGCAGCGGACGGCGGACGGCCCTGGCACCGGCCAGAACCTGGCCACCAGCGCCGTGCCGTGACCCGGGGTGGAGTACAGGTCGCTGAAGTCCGCGAGCCGCCTGATCGCGCCCAGGCCGATACCCAGCGTGCCGGCGGTGGAATGCCCGTCCCGCATGGCCGCGCCGACATCAGGCAGTCCCGGCCCGGAATCGATGGTGACCATCTCGATCCCTGGCCGCTCCGCGTCCCGGCTGACGCGCAGCAGCATCGATCCTCCGCGCGCGTGCTTGTGCAGGTTCGACGCCGCCTCGGTCACGGCCAGCCCGAGCTGGCCGGCCCGGGCGGCCGGGAACTGGAGCCGGTCGGCCAGCACCAGCGCGGCGTTCCGGCAGGCCCCCACGGCGCTGGCGTCCTCGACGGCCAGCCAGCGCATGTCGTTGGGCGACGGGGCCAGCACCGGCCAGCTCAGCGGGACCACTTGACGACCACGACGCTGGTGCCGCCGCCCGGCTTGGAGGTCAGCTCGAACTCATCGACGAGCCGCCGGGCCCCGGACAGGCCCAGGCCAAGGCCAGAACCCGAGGTCCAGCCGTCGGTCAGGGCCAGGTCGATGTCCGCGATGCCCGGACCGTCATCGGTAAAGTCGACCCGGACGCCGGGCCGGCCGTGACCCGAGGTGACCGCCTCGACCCGGGCCATCCCGCCGCCGCCGTACACCAGCGCATTGCGGGCCAGCTCGCTGGCGGCGGTCACGATCTTGGTCTGGTCGACCAGGGAAAGACCGTTCTGCGCCGCTACCACCCGCACATGCTGCCTGACCCGAACGACATCGTCTCCCGACTGGATCGGCAGCTCATCCATCAGGAGCTTCCGTTCAGCAGCGCCAGGCCCTTCTCCGCGTTCAGCGCGGTGCGCACGCCGCGCAGCGACAGGCCGAGCTCGGTCAGCGTGATCGCCACCGCCGGGCGCATGCCGACCAGGACCGTCTCGGCGTCGAACAGCCTCGATATCGACCCGATCGTGGTCAGCATCCGGCCGATGAAGGAGTCCACGATCTCGACCGCGGTGATGTCGATGACCACGCCGTTCGCCCGGGTGGCGACCAGCTGCTCGGCCAGGTCTTCCTGGAGCTGGATGACGCTGTCGTCCTGCAGGTCGATCTGGATGGAGACGAACAGGGTCGACCCGAGCTTGAGGATCGGCACGCGTTCCATCAGGCCGGGCCGACCTTCAGCCCGGCGCGGCGCAACGCGTGCGCCAGCGCATCGGCCAGCGTCGCCTTGGTGGCGATGTCACCGAACTCGATACCGAGCGACACGATGGTCTGGGCCACCTGCGGCCGGATACCTGACAAGGTGCACTCCGCCCCGAGCAGGCGAGCGGCGTTCACGGTCTTGAGCAAGTGCTGCGCCACCTCGGTGTCCACGGTGGGGACGCCGGTGATGTCAAGCACGGCGTGATCGGCGCCGGTCGCCACCAGGGTCTCGAGCAGCTTCTCCATCACCAGCTGGGCGCGGGCCGAGTCGAGGGTGCCGACGAGCGGTACCGCGATGATGCCGTCCCACAGCCGGACCACCGGCGTGGACAGCTCCATCATGGAGGTGGACTGATCGGCGATGATCCGCTCCCTAGCGGTCACGTAGGTCTCAAAGGTATGCAGGCCGAGGTCGTCGATCAGGCGGGAGAAGGCCAGGAACTCGGGCACCATGTCGGCAACGTCCGCGACCAGTTCGTAGACGGCGTCCTTGAGCGAGAACACGGCGAGCGCCGTTTCGCTCGGAGTAAAGCCGCTCCGGGCGCGGGAGCGGGAAAGCTCGGCCAGCGCCGCCCGCAGCTCCCCGGCCGCGTGCTCGTCCGCGCCCGCGGCGGCCCGCAGCACAAGAGAATAAATGTCGTCGAGCTCACGCCGCACTTCGATGGCCGAGCTCTGGCCCCGGATGCCCGCCGCGACCAGCTCGCTCCAGCGGCCGACGACCTTTTCCTGATGGTCGCGCAAAAGTGCGGCCATCCGCGCCTGGCTGCCGTCAACGTCCATGAGTGCGCATTCCTATGCATCGGTGGCTGGCTAAATGAGGTACCGCCCGTACGGGCCAACAGTACATCCGCCGACCTGAGGGGTAGCGCTCATGCGGCAGGTCCGGCGTGACCGGGGCTACGATCCGGGATGGGGCATACGATTCGGGTGGGAAGTCTTCGTGCAGCCGACACGTTGGAGCGCCGGGTGGCAGAGCCTCGCTTTTCTATCGAACCACGCGACGCGTGCGTGGTGGTGGCGGTCGCGGGCGAGCTCGACGTGACCTGCAGCCAGCAGCTTGACGACTGCCTGGCGGAAGCCGGCCCGGGCCGTAGCCAGCTGATCCTTGACCTGTCCGAGGTGGACTTCATGGACACCACCGCGCTCGCGGTCATCGTCAGCCACTGGCGGCGCCGGCTGGAGGCCGACGGCAAGTTCCTCATCGCCGGCGCTCGCTACCGGTACACCAAGGCCCTGTGGATAACAGGCCTCGCCGACCGGTTGCCGATGTACGACACCGTCGACGAGGCCCTGTCCGCTGCCACCGCGGCCGGCTAAGCGGGCGGTGGCTTTGGTCACCAGCGGTACCAGCGACCCCGCGATGTGCCTTCGCCCATCCGGACGAGGAAACCGATAAGCCAGATCACCAGGACAATCAGGGCGATCCACCACAGGATGTGAAGAGCGAATCCGAGGCCGCCGAGGATCAAGGCGAGCAAGAGAACAAGCAGGATAATGGCCATGAGTTAGTTCCTTCTTTCTGTATGGCCACTCAAGGACGGGACCCGAGTACCCGGCTATCAGCGATTCACACCAGCAGAGCCGGTGCAGAATCTGCTGATAGCCGGGGCGGCTTCCGCCGCTACGGCTTCAGGTTCTTGACCGCGTCCTTGATCTTCTCGCCGGCCTGCTTGACGTTGGCCGATGTCTGATCGGCGCTGCCTTCGGCCTCAAGCCGCTCGTTGCCAACGGCCCGGCCCGTCGTCTCCTTGGCCTTGCCCTTGACTTCTTCGACCTTGTTGTTGGCCTTGTCCTCAGTGCTCACGGTCGTTCCTTTCGCTCGAAGACCGTCGTGTCCGCACCTCACTGCCCTCGCGGCGGGGTTCATAACGCTAGCCGGGCGGTTTTCTGAAAAGCAGCGGGAAGTTGCTGGTGGTGCCCGTTTGACGGCCGCTGCCAGGGTAGGGAGGGCTGACGACGGGGCTGACGACGAGGAAGCAGGAGGTCGCACGTTGGCGAATGCTGCCCGCAACGACAAGCCTGGTCGGCCCGACGACAGGCTTAGTCAGCTGGTGGGCGACGCAGGCGCCGTACGAGATGCCTTTGAGCAGATGCCGCTGGTCATGATGGCCCTGGCGGGCCCGGATCATCGCATCGTGGCGACCAACGCCGCGTACCGGGCGTTCAGCGGCCGATCCGGGGTGATCGGCGTGCCGTGCCGGGAGGCGTTCCCCGAGATGAAGGGACAGCAGCTCTACGAGCTGTTCGACCGGGTGTACGAGACAGGCGAGCCGGAGACAGGGACCGAGTGGCGGACGCAGTTCGACCTCGGCCCCGACGGGATCCGCGAGCTCTACGCCGACTTCACCGTGGCGCCGTGGCGGGCCGCTGACCACACCATCACCGGCCTGCTGCTGGTGGCCACGAACGTCACCGACCGGGTGAACAAGCGGCGGGGGGACCAGCAGCGGGCGGCGGAAAGCCCGCTGGATCCCGGCGTGGTCGCCGAGTTGCAGGAAGCGCTGCTGCCGACCGCGCTGCCGGTGCTGCCCCAGCTCAGGATCGCGGCGCGGTACCTGGTCGCCGGGCACGAGCAGGCCGCAGGCGGGGACTGGTTCGACGCGATCCCGCTGGCGGGCGGGGGGGTGGCGCTCGTCGTCGGCGACGTGGTCGGGCACGGAGTAGCGGCCTCGGCCGCGATGGGGCAGTTGCGGGCGGTGCTGAGCGAACTGCTCGCGGCCGAGGCCGACCTCGGCCAGGTGCTGGCGCGGGCCGACGCCTTCGCCGGCCGAAACCCGGCCTTGCAGGCCGCCACGCTGACCCTGGCGGTCTTCGAACCGTCCGCCGGGTCGTTGCAGTACGCGACCTGCGGCCATCCGCCCCCGCTCGTGGTCGGAGCCGACGGGCTGGCCAGGTTCCTGGCCGATACCGGGGCCGGCCCGCTGGGCACGGGCTCATCACCCGTCCTGGCCCACGCCACGCTGGGCCCGGGCGAACTGCTCCTGCTGTACAGCGACGGCCTGATCGAACGTCCGAACAAGACCATCGAGGAAGGGATGGCCGAGCTCGCGAAGGTCGCCGCCGACGCCGCCGCCAACCGGACCCTGAGCGTCGCCACCCCCTTCCCCCCCTCCGCGGCCGAACGAGTGTGCCAGCTCACGGTGGAACTGCTGACCCGCACGGGATACACCGATGACGTCACCACCTTGGCGGCGCAGCGGCTGGCCGAACCCGTCCCCGCGCTACGGCTGGAACTGCCGAGCGAACGAGCCAGCCTGACCGTCGCCCGGGCCGCCTTCACCGCGTGGCTGACCCGGCTCGGCGCCAGCGCGGATGACACCGAGGCGCTGCACCTGGCGATGGTGGAGGTCGTCACCAACGCCATCGAGCACGCCTACCCGCCCAGCGAGCCAGGCATCGTGGAGCTGACGGCGGCCCTGCGCGACGACGGAAACGTGGAATGCCAGGTCACCGATCACGGGACCTGGCGGCCGCCGGACCCGGGCGACGCCGACCGCGGCCACGGGCTGATGGTCGCCGGGCATGTCGTCGACACCATGGTGGTCAGCCATGTCCCCCCGCCGCCCGAGGGCCAGCCCGGCCCGCGGGGCACGGTGGTCCTGCTGCGGCTCCGGCTGCGCCGCCCGGTCATCTTGGCCCCGGGATCCCCCGGCGTCGGCGGCGCCGGCTCGCCGCCCGAGCCGCCCTTCACCGTGGACGCCTCGATCGAGGCCAGCGGGACCGCCCGGGCCCTGGTGGCCGGCCCCGTCGACATCGTCACCGCGGACCAGCTGTCCCGGCGGCTGCTGTCCGCCAGCCGCGGCGGCACGGTGCCGCTGATCGCGGATCTCACCGGAGTCACTCAGCTCGCCAGCGCCGGGGTCCGCGCCCTTTACCTGGTCAGGGAACAGCTGATGGCCCATCATCAGGCGCTGACCCTGATCACCGCGCCGGGCAGTTCCGCCCATCTCGTGCTCGACCTGGTCCACCTCTCCCACATCGGCGGTTAACTGTGCCCGCGGGCTTGAACGCCGGTTCGTTAGGAATAAGACCGCTCGCATCTTGTTGTTGCGCGGGTCGTGGGTGACTTCGGCCAGGCCGAGGGCCTCGAGCAGCGGAGGCAGGTACATCCCGAACCGGCCGCGGTAACCGCTGCGCAGGCCGTACCAGCCGCCGACGGGGTTGCCTGCGGACCGGCCCCACGCCTCGACCGTGCCCTCGGCGGCGGGCTTCTTCTCGTCCGCCGCGCCGAGCGGGACCCAGTCGTCGCACGTGACCAGCCAGGCGTGCAGGTCCTCGACGGCGCTCAGGTGATACTTCAAGGTGGTGGAACCGACCTGGCAGACCAGCGCGGGCGGGCTGGACTGCTCGTCCTTGTACATGGTGTAACCGGAGGTGCCGGGCGGGGTCTTGAGCTCCCACGGGTCCTCCTTGGTGCCAGCTGCCATCAGTTGTCCCCTTTCGCGATGGCCGCCGCGAAGTGCGGCAGCAAAGTCTGCCAGCCGGCCCGGTTACGGTCACGCCACTGATCCGCCGACGCGCCGAGCCGTTCCCAGCCGTGATGCTCGATCTCGATCCTGGTGGCCACCGCCCCCTGCGCGAGGAAGCGGATCTCCACCTCGGTGGCGCGGGCGGGATCGGCCCCGAGGTACCACAGGTAGGCCAGCCGGGCCGGAGGCTGCCACACCGTTATCTCACCCCACTCGTGCTCGACGCCGTCCGTGCTCCGCTCGTAGATCCGGCCGCCCACCCCGCCCTGCAGGACGACCCGCTCGGGCCGCCCGGTCACCGTGTGATCCGGTGGCCACCAGGTCCCGATGCCGGCCGTCCAGACCCGGAACGCGTGCCCGGGCGAGCAGGCTACGTCTAGGGAAATGCGCAGCGGTTCGGTCATTCCGGCGGGCTGCTCTCGGTGTTTTCCGCCAGCAGCTTGAACCGCCGGGCGGCGTCTCCCCAGACGCGCTCCAGATAGGCCTGGACCGCGTGCATCCCCTGGTCTTGCAGATGGTAGATCCGGCGGGTGCCCTGCGCCTGCTCCGCCACCAGGCCGGCCTCTTTCAGCAGGCGCAGGTGCCGGGAGACGGCGGGACGGCTGATCGGCAGCGCCGCGGCTATCTCCCTGACCGGCTTGTCGCCGTCGCTGAGCAGGCGCAGGATAGCGCGCCTGTGCGGATCACCGAGGGCCTCGAACGGATCCCCGGATGCGCGCGCTTCGATCTCCGGCTCCCCCCGGCTCGGCAATTGGTAACAACCAGGCTACCGTAACACACGGGTTACCGACTTGGCGCGGATCTTAACCACACCTGAACCTCTTCGGGTGCGGGTCCTAGTAAGTCGCGAGGCATGATGGTGAACAGAGTTCCTTGCTTCCTCACGCGGCTAGCTCCCTACAGCGGGCCGCGCGGGTGACACGGAGGGTCCGTATTGCTGAGGCAACCCTGCCGCCTCAGCAATACGGACCCGGCACCCCGAAGCCCTCGTCTTCCGTCAGCTTTGCATCCGGATCCTCGCCGTCTGACGCCGCTGCGGGTCGAGCGACATGATAGTCAGGGCCGGGCGGGAACGGCCCGGCCCGGCCTGCGCGAAGCGGGCGATGGCGGTGCCGGTCACGGTGGCTTCCACCACGTGATCACGGCGGCCCACCTGCGCCGGGCAGTCCCGTTCGCGCACCTGCAGCTGCATGGCCGCGATCACCACGCCCTCGGCACCGAGCCGCGCGAGATCAGCCTCGAGCTGACCTCTGGCGGCATGCCTGGACTCGTTGACGAGTTCCGTCCAGCCGGCCACCTCGACGTTACCCGACACCCAGCGAGTCTGCCGGGTGGTCTGACGGTCGTCGTGCCGCGTCCCGATCGAGATGCCGAGCACGAGCCCGGCCGGCACCCAGCCCGTCAGCACCAGCTTGGCGAAATCCTGCCCGGACAGGCCGGAGGTGAAGGGCACCTCAGGTCCGGGCGTGGCGCCAGCCGCACGGACCGCCGTGCCGACGGCCATGAACTGGGACCCGCCCGCCAGGAACGACCCGCGGGACAGCCGGACCCCCACCACGCCATGTCCGCCGAGTTCGCGGCACTCCCCGGCCATCCGGTCCAGGGCCAGGTCCCGGGCCTGATACCTGGCCTGCACCAGAGGGCCGAACGACCCCGGGTCCCCCCGCCCGGACACCTGGGTGGCCGGCCGGGGCGGCGCCGGGTCGCCGTCTTGGCGCCCGCTGCCGGGGCAGCGGTACCCGGTCGACCCGACGCCGTAGACGGCGGCGCCGAACGCCTGGCCGACGGGTTCGAAACCCGCGCTGCGGATGGCCGCGAACTCATCCGCGGTCAGCGCAGACCCCCACGGGCCACCGGCCCGGGCGGGCGCGATCCGGGTCCGCGCCACCGCGGCCAGTTCCTCGCTCACCCCACCAGCCTAGGTACCGGCGAAACCCCCGGTAGCTACTGGACGGGACCCTCAGGCTGACCGTAGCTGGTGGGCTGACCGTACCCGGTGGGCTGACCGTACCCGGTGGGCTGACCCTGGGCGACCGCTGCCCCCTGCCTGGCCCGATCGCGGAAGAACCGGACGATCATGAGGATCGGAAGGAGGAACACATAGTAGAAGAGCACGTAGTGCCCGCTCCGGAAGAAGAGCAACAGGTAGAGGCCGTAAACCATGAAGCCCGCACCGAAGACAGCGTTCCACACCCTCCGCCCCCGGGTCTGGCCGCTCTTGACGCCCGCCATGACGAGCATGGCGATGCCGCCGAGGATGAGGAACAGCACGTAGACGTTGAACACGCCGATAACCCCCGTTATCCGATAGGCCTCCCGCGTCTCGGAAGGTAACGCATTTGACCATCCCAGCCGAGCCGGTAGCGGGCCGATTCGCTCAAACGTTGCCAATAAGTAGCAATCCCGCCGGCCGGGAGACGGCTGGCGGCGCGGGAGTTAAGGCCGGCGCACGGCGCGCAACGCGACGGTTACCAGCGGCAGGTGAACTCCCCGGCCGAGGTCTCAGGCAGGCGGTGCAGCAGATCGCGGACCGCGGCGAGCGTGCCGGCTCGGTCCGCCAGCGGGACAGCGTAGTCCCGCTCTTGGTGACCGCGGCCAGCTCGGCGACCCAGCCGACCCGGTCGTCCCCGAGGCTGCCTCGGCTTTCGGCCGATCTGCCCCCGCTTCCACCCGGCCATGTTAAGCCCTGGACGCCCAGCCCGACCTGATCTTCTGATCTACTTGGGAGCATGGTGTCAGGCCTCACGGTCGTGATGCGCGGCTACGACATAGCCCAAGTCGACCAAAGAATCAACAATGAGTTTTCTCCCGAAACGTGAACGAGGAGCTATGCCGCACATCACGCTGAACTCTGATGAACCAGGAATACGTGGCCTGTTCCGTTTCCGGCCGGAGACGGCCCGGCCGCTGAACGAGCTGGTCGAAGTGCTGCTGCGCGGGCCCAGCAGCTTGACCCCCGGTGAGCGCGAGCTGATAGCCGCCTACGTGTCGGCACTGAACGAGTGCCGGTATTGCCGTTCTTCGCACTCGGCCTATGCCGCGGCACAGTTGCCCGGCGGCATGGCGCTCGTGGAGCAAGTCCGGGCCGACGCCGGCAGCGCGCCGATCTCAGCCAAGCTGAAGGCCCTCCTGAAAATCGCCGCCGCGGTACAGCAGAGCGGGCTGGCGGTGTCAGAGGATGACGTGGCCGCGGCCCGCGCCGCGAGCGCGACGGACCTGGAAATCCACGACACGGTGCTGATCGCGGCGGCCTTCTGCATGTTCAACCGGTACGTTGACGGACTGGCCACCATCGCCCCTGATGACCCCGCCAGTTATGAGGTGCGAGCGCAGCGGATCGTGGCGGACGGTTACCTGGCGCTGCTGGCCGATCATCATTAGGTGAGCACGCCAAGCTCATGCCGGGACCTCGGGGTCCGCTGGACAGGCCGCCGGACACGGGTCCATCGCGGTCTTGCCGGTGGCGCGGTGGCTGCCGGGGTGGTCGCTGCTGCTGGGGGTGGTGATGCGAGGTGTATGCCATACCTGGTCCGACTGGGCGTGATGCGGGCCGGGCCGTCCAGCTCTCGTGGAAGATCGGGCTCTTGCGGAGGATTGGGGCAATCATAGGACACCAAACCTTCCAGGTAAGCCAAATATTCCACGATCTTTTTCGATAATTTGTGACGGGTGGGTTCCGGGTGCGGGGAGCGGCGGGGGTTGGCGGGGACGGCGGCTGGGGTGCGGCGCTTCGGGCCCTCAGAGCGTGACCGTCGCATCACCACCCGGCCTCCTCATCGCCGTTACCGGGGCCAGACTATTCCTCCGGGAGTAACTGACTGGGGCCTGGGGATCGGTGCAGGCCGCGTGTGTAACGGTGCCAGTGGTCCCGCATCGCCGCGCAGGCCAGGATCAGCGCGACGGCGGCGATGGCGTACCAGCCGATGGCGATGCTGTGCGGGAGGGCGGGTGGTTTGACCAGGAACTGCGCGGTCAGGGGGAGGTACCAGGCGAGCGCGATGATCGCGAAGCTGACGGGGGCGGCGATGGCGCCGCCGAGGTCGGCGAAGCGGCCGCGGGCGGTGCCTGCGGCGGCGGCCACGATGATCGCGGACCATCCGATGAGCTGGGCTATCAGCGCGTAGAACGGTTCATGCGGGTCCTGGGGCGCGTGCGGGGGGATGACCGGGGCCATGATGCGCAGTTGCGCCCAGAAGGTCACGGCCAGGAACGGGGCGGCCAGCAGGAGGTGGCCCGCCGGGGTCACCCAGGCGGGGACGGGGGTGGCCCGGGTCAGCGGCCGGAACGGGACGTACGGGATGAAGGCCAGCGCCGCGGCGGCGGGGAGCAGGGACAGGCGGATGGTGCCCTGGTCGAGCCAGAATGTGGCCTGGTCGTGGTGGGCGACGCGGACCAAGATGGTGAAGATGGCGAGGCCGGCCAGACAACCGGTGATCAGCGTGACCCAGGGCATCGTCCTGGTGATGTGCCGGGCGAGAAGGGGCAGCGCGCGGAGCCAGGACAGACGACACCGCCGGGCGCGGCGGACTGGCTGAACGGGGACTCGCATCAGGGCTGGGGGGAGGGGGCACCCGGCAGCTGGATGCCGAGGGCTGCGGCGAGCTGGGCGCCGGTGGTCCGCCCGTTCACCCAGGTGGCCCAGCGGTCCTTGAGGACCTGGCTGACCTTCTGTTCGGGCAGATCGGTCATCGCCTGGGCCAGCAGGTACACGGCAGCGGGGAGTGACTGCTGCGACCCGGGCGCCGTGACCCCGCCGATCCCCTGGCCGGGCTGGCTCCAGACCGCGGCGGACGTGGTGCGGCCCCGCTGCGGACTGAATTCCGCCCAGTGCACGCCGAGCTGGAGTTCGCCGGCCGGGGGATGCGTGGCCAGGATGGCCAGCCAGATCGCGATCGCTTCCCGCGCCTGGTCCCCTGGCAGGTACGGCAAGTCCTGGCCGCCGGGCGCGAAGCCTACCGCCCAGTTGGCGGTGGCCAGGGCCACGTTGAAGTCCGCGAAGGTCAGCCGCCACCCGCCCGCCGTCGGCCACTCCCCGACGGCCAGGTAGATCGCCGATGCCGCGGTGACATTGCCCGGCGCGTTCCGCGTCTGCGTCGTCCACAGGGACACCTGCTGCTGCGGCTGGCCGCGGGTGAGGGACGGGTCGGTAAAGTCCACCGACAGGGTTTGCCTGACCGTCAGCGGCTGGCTGGTCCGGGCGGGCAGGACCGCGAGCACCTCATCGACGGGCGCCTCGATCGAGGCCAGGTCGCCACCGAAGCCGGGGTAGAGGCAGTACCGGACCTGGCGGGCGGTGGTGCAGTGCTGCACCGAGCCCGGGTCGGCCATCTCGGCGGCCAGGTGGCTCAGCTCGGCGGCGGGGACAGGCTTCAGCTGCACGGCCCCGGCGAAGAAGATGGCGGCCACGGCCAGAACGCCCAGAACGGCTGCACCGGGTTGAGCCAGAACCAGCCCCAGACCGCCAGGACGCCCGCCACCAGCCCGGCCAGTACCAGCATGCTGCGGACCATGAGCAATGCCTCTATCCTGGCCACGCCCAGCACTATCCGCAGCCGCGGCGACCGAGGCCGCCCGGCGCCGCGTGACCCGCGGCCGGCCTGGGCGGCGGTGTCCGTGCCATCCAGCGCGGGTCCGGTCATCGTGCGCCTGCCGCGTGGGACAGCAGCAGATAGCCGTCTTCGACCGTCGGCGTGACGAGCTCGGCGCCGGCTTGGGAGTGCTCGCCGATGTGCCGCCAACGGGCATCGCCGCCGCGCCAGGACAGGTGGGCGCGGCGGTCGCGCTCGTCCGCCGCCCATACCCGCCCGGCGGCGGTACCGGCCAGCCCGGCCGGGGTACCTGCGAACTGCACCCGCCCCCGCAGCAGCACGATGACCTGGGGGCAGATCGCGGCGATGTCGTCGGCCTGGTGGGTGGACAGCACGATCGCCGGGTCACCGGGCAGGTCCGACAGCAGCTCCCGGAACCGCAGCCGCTGCTCGGGGTCGAGTCCGGCCGTCGGCTCGTCCAGGATCAGCAGCTCGGGGGCGCCCAGCAGGGCCTGGGCGATGCCCAGCCGCTGCCGCATCCCGCCGGACAAGGCCCGGATCCGCGAGCGGGCGCGGTCTTGCAGCCCGGTGACGGCCAGCACCCGGGCGACCTCCTCGGCGCGGCGCCGGCGGTCGGTGATCTCCTTCAAGATCGCCACGTAATCCAGGAAAGCGGCGACCGTGAAATGCCGGTGATACCGCAGCTCCTGCGGGAGGTAGCCGAGTCGGCGGCGGATCTCCACCCGCTCGGCACCGTCCCCTGGGTCCAAGCCGAACACCGACACCCGCCCCGCGTCCGGCTCGCCCACCGTGGCCAGGATCGACAGCAGCGTCGTCTTGCCCGCGCCGTTCGGGCCGAGCAGGCCGGTGATCCCCCGCTCCAGCGTCAGGTCGACCGCATCCAGCGCCCGGATGGCGCCGTACCGCCGGGACAGGCCGCAGGTGCGGACGGCCGCAGTGCTGACGTTCGGGGTCATCTCATCCATCCCAGTTCAAAGCGGTCATGACGCAGGTACAGCAGCACGGCGCAGGCGCCCAGCACGGCGGCGCACGCGAACTGGGCCTGCGGCGCCACGATCAGCAGCGGAACGTCGGCCGACGCCAGCCACAGCACCGGCAGCACCCACAACGCCGCCGTGGTGACGGCGGCGGCGCGGGGATCCATGATGGTCGCGGCCGCGAGCGCGAACGCGGACAACGCCAGCGACGGCAGCAGCAGCGCGACGGGCAGCCACCCGGGCCCGGGCAGGACGAACGCGACGCCGGTCACCGGGACCAGCGCGGCCGCCAGCGCGCAGACCGCGCGGACCAGCAGCAGGGTGAAACCAGAGAACGGGGCCGCGGCCGCCAGCCGCCACGCCGGATCGAACACGGGCAGGAACGCCGCCGCCACACCCGCCAGCACCAGCAGCGGCGCCACCAGCAGGAACGGCGCCAGAGCGGCCGGGCCAGGATGACCGGCCACGGGCCCGACGGCCGGGATCCAGCCGTAGCTGACCGCCGCCGCTTCCCCGGCCACCACGGCCACCACGGCCACCACCGACAGCAGCCACGACGCTCGCAGCGACGGGGTCACCGCGAGCAGGCTGAGCACGTAGTCAGGGACGCCGCACCGGCGCAGCAGGCGCCGTACCCGCCCCCCATCGCCGACCGCTGCGCGTACCAGCAGCGCCGAGCGATTACGTGCCAGCCGCTCCGTGTCCACATACGCCGACAGCGCCGCGCGGCAGGGCGCGCAACCGGCCAGGTGCGCCTCCACTGACCAGCTGGCGGCAGCACCGGCCCTCCGTTCGGCGTAACTGGCCAGCAAGTCTTCGCCCGCGTGCCAGGCTGCTCCGGCCGCGTCAGGACATGAGCTCGTCACGATGCCCCCCAGGCTTCTGAGCGGTAGGCGGTTGCGCCGGGTCCGGCTGGCGGCCCGGCGAGCGCGGCGCGCAGCGCCACCCGGGCGCGGTGACAGCGGGACTTGACGGTGCCTTCCGCCACGCCCAGCAGGACTGCCGCCTCCGCGCAGGTCAGGCCGTCTAGCACGGTCGCCTCGATGGCACCGCGCAGTTCCGGGGACAGCCCGGCCAGCGCCTGACCCAGACGGCCATGCTCGAGGCCGGCCAGCACCTGGTCCTCCGCCGAGACGACTATCTCCGGCTCCGCTGCGCGCCACCGCAGCCGCCGGGGGCTGTTCTCCCGGCGGATCGCGTCGATCAGGCGGCGGATGCCGATGCCCCAGATGAACGCGGCCACGTCCCCGCCCCCGCGGTAGGCGCCCGCCTCCCGCCACACGGCGAGGAAGGTGTCCTGGACGGCGTGATCGACCACGTCCGGTATCGCGCACCGCCGGGCCAGCCGGACCGTCAGCCAGCCGGCATGCCGGTCATACAGGGCGGCAAGCGCCCCCTCGTCACCGCGCGCCACCGCGCGCAGCAACGCCGCGTCATCGCGGTCCCCGGCCTCCGGCCTCATGACCGGAGCCGTCCAGGTGCTCCCATACTCACCTTGTCGCAGCAGCGGACCCGTCCGGTTCCATCATGCAGAACCAACCAGGCCAGGGCATCGGCTCGCCAGCGATCTGGATGGATGATCTAGATGAAGAGAGGATAATGTTGTGCCGCGAGAAAATGGCTCCGACGACGCGGAAGCCGCGATCGGCGCTGACATAGGGACGAGCCAAGCGGTAATAGACAGCGCGAAGCACCAAGGGCTTGCGTCACTGCCGGGCTTCCCGTTTGAGGTTCGCACCGGCGCCTCGACGCGCGAGCAGGCTGGGCGGCTGGCTGACCGCTGCGTCCGGGCCTACTCCTACCTCGGCGAGATGCTTGCGTTCCGTCCCCGGTGCGCACTCGTCGTGCTCAACCGAGCCGACTGGTCCGAACGCGCGTCGAACCCGCTGTACGGTATGCCGTACTACAGCGCAGGCAATCTCTTCCTCGCGGGCGAGCCCTCAGACCTCGTCGCCTGGCGCCTTTCGCCGACATGCTAATCGTCCATGAGCTGGCGCACGCCTTCCACGACGGTGTTCCCTTTGTATTCCCGCGGTCGAGGCTGATGGAGCTCTTCGCCAACATGGCCCTCTACGCCGAGTGTGGCGGGCCGACCGGCTGTCTCGGATTACCCATACATGCCCGCCGGCCAGCTCGTGACCGAAGGCCGGGCCCGGCTGCGCCGGATCACCACGCTCCAGGGTCAGCAGGTCACCCTCAAATAGCACCGCGACCTGGTCCAGGCCAGACGGTGACCCTGCTGGTTACTGAGAGCGATGGGCTCAAAGCTGAGCTGAATCACGGCCAGGCTCCCGTCGCGCGGGCAGCCATCCCCCTGCTTCCGCCGGGACACGGCCAGGGTTTCTGTCTACGTTCTCCCTCGCGGCCGCGACGTCAAGCGTGCCCAGATGTGCGACCAGCTCATGCCAGAACCTCTGCACGATTACCCGGAGCTGGCTCTGCACGTCGGCTGGTACGCCGACAACCTGCCGCTGACACGATTCGCGGGCAGCGGAAAGTGCCGCGTGACCCTCCTCATGATGGCCCTTCAGGCCGTGTTTCCCCCGGCGCGGCCGGCGTTTTCCGGGCCGCTGATGGCTGCAACCGGCACGCAACCAGAAGCAAACCGGGCGGCACAGGTGCCGGCCCTTAAATCAAGGTGGTGAACGGCTCAAACAGAGCAAATATCTCGGGGGAAAGATGATCACGGTTCTTATTCCGGCCCACAATGAGCAGGAATCAATCAAGGCCACAGTCGAGTCTGTCAAGACTCAGACGCGGCCGGCCAACCGGATCATCGTTGTCACCGACAATTGTTCAGACGATACCGCCGCGATAGCGGCTGGGGCAGGCGCTACGGTGATTGCGTCCGTGGGCAACAAGGGCAAGAAGGCTGGCGCGCTCAACCAGATCCTGAGCCGGATACTCAAGGACGCGGACGATGACGATATCTTCCTGGTGATGGACGCAGACGGCCGGGTGTCACCGGACTTTCTTGCTATTGCGGCTGGCGAGCTAGCCGATTCAAAAAATGGTGCGGTGGGCGGGGTCTTCTACGGCAAGCCTGACAAGGGCGGCCTGGTCGAAGCGATGCAGATAGCCGAGTACGTCCGCTACGCGCGCCAGGTCGTGCGGAAGAATGAGCAGGCGTACGTCCTGACCGGGACGGCTACCGCGTTCACCGCTTGCGTCCTCCGGGCTGTCGCGTCCGGGCGGGTCGACGGAACGCTTCCGTCCGGGCCCGGTCCGTACTACGACGAGCGCACCATGACAGAGGACTCGTATATGACGTTCGCGGTCAAGACACTCGGGTACCAGACGCCTTCGCCCGCACGCTGCTGGGTATCGACAGAAGTCATGCCCACCTGGGCAATGCTCTGGCGGCAACGGCGACGGTGGCAGCTTGGTGCGCTTGAAAACCTCCGCTCGTTCGGGTTCTTCACCAAGGTGACCTGGCGGTATTCCTTTAAGCAGCTCATCGCCGTCTGTGAGCTGATCTTCTTCGCGGCGTACTTCACGTCACTCGGCATGTCCCTGGCGAGCGGGACGTTCCATGTCATGCCGTTCTGGATCGCGATCGGCGGCATATTCTGGCTGGAGCGTATCGTTACCGCGCGGAAGGCCGGGCCCAAGGCGATGCTAATTGCCTCCACGATGGTCATTGAGCTTGGTTACAGTTTCTTCCTGAAGGCCGTGAACGTCTACAGCTATTACCAGGTGATCCGTAACCGCGAAATTTCCTGGTCATTAGGCCCAGGAAAATGAGACGGGGAGATTGTAATGTATGGTCCACCTACCGGAGGTATCGGTGCTGGGGTCCTTGGTGCCGGAACGGTTGGCTCCATCTTCGCCTGGGGGGATGCCGGGTGGCTGCTTATGGCCTTCTTCGTCCTCGCGATGGCGACAGTCGCCGCCATGACTCTCATCCCGCGCAAGCGCGCGGCGATGCGCCATGTCGGGCCTCCGCGCGCTTAGCGGGAAGCTGTGGCAGGCCCTGGCTGTGATTGTTATCGTGGCCGGGATTGGCCTCGGCTACCTGCGCTACGGTATGGCTCACGAGCCCGATCCGTCCACGATCGTACCGCCGGGAGTTTCCACCAGCACACCGGTGCTGACAAAGCCGTCTAGTACGCCTGTTGGGCTCCCAGCGTCCGCGCCGGTACGGATCATCATTCCCGCGATTGAGGTTAACGCCCCGGTGGTGGGGGTCGGTGACCCGGGCGGGGTTGTTGGAGTCCCGCCGCTGTCCGACCACAATTTGGCTGGCTGGTTCGCCGGCTCGGTTACCCCCGGACAGAATGGGCCATCACTTATCGACGGCCACGTTGATTCGGTTACCGGGCCATCCGTATTCTTCAGCATCAAGAACCTGAAGCCGGGCGACGTCATCAAAGTCCTGCGCAAGGACGGGAGCACAGTTCAGTTCCGGGTCACCTGGCTCCAGTCAGTGTCTAAGACAATCTTCCCCTGGAAGGCGGTCCTCGGGCCGACCGGTTACCCGGCACTTCGGCTGGTCACCTGCGGAGGTCCGTTCGACTACCTCACAGGTCACTACGTCGACAACATCATCGTCTACGCCAGCTGAGGAGGTGGGAGACATGTATGTCGCAGCTACTTATTGGCGGGAAGAGGATGAAGTGTGGCGAGCTAAGCTCCGCGCTTGCGCTGCAACGCTTCACGATCGGGCCAGTGGACCGGCGGTTCAACCGGGCCAGGTATGACGCTGACGTAGCACTGGCCGCGTTCGCGGCCGGGCTCAAGGATGCGGTGGACCTGGACTCGATCCGAGATGACCTGGCCACCGTCGTCCGCCAGGCCTTGGCAGCCGCCCATGTCCCGGTGCGGATCAGCCAGCGACTGAGGCTCGCATCTGCCACGTCACCTCCGTGGAGCCTGTCTGTGATCATGCGGACCACCGACGATGCTGTTCACCACTAGGGGGCCGATGGCCTCCGGCTTTATGGTTGCCTGGTGGAAGGTGTGCGGGGCGGGGCCGCTGGGCCGATGGTAGGCCGTGACCGCGAGCTGGCTCGGGTCATGCTGCTGCTGGATGATGCCCTGGCGGGTGGCGGCCGCCTGGTGCTGTGCACGGGTGAGGCGGGGATCGGGAAGACCCGGCTGGCGGAGGAGGC
>JBEKGC010000141.1:0-14168 GCA_050013055.1 Streptosporangiaceae bacterium | reverse complement strand
GAACTCATCGTTCGGCATCGTCGTGGTCAGGTGCGCCAGCCGGTTGGACATGGCGAAGAACGCGCTGATCGAGCCGACGTCCCAGATGTCGTCGTCGGTCAGGCCGTGGGCGCGCAGCGAGCTCAGGGTCTCGTCGCTGACGGTCCACGGCTCGACCGCGATCCTGACCGCGACCTGGAGGATGGCGCGCTGGCGGTCGTCCAG
Source organism: Streptosporangiaceae bacterium (assembly GCA_050013055.1). Lineage (GTDB taxonomy): Bacteria > Actinomycetota > Actinomycetes > Streptosporangiales > Streptosporangiaceae > Palsa-504. The sequence goes on along the minus strand of JBEKGC010000141.1, from coordinate 13,964 downwards.
TTCGGCGCTGCGCCAGTCGGTGGCCACCTGGTCAGCGATCCGCGGGTTGCGGGTCCGGATGCGGGCTATCGCGCCGTGGGCCACCACGCAGTACAGGCAGTGGTTCTCCGCGCTGGTCGCCACGACGATCAGCTCCCGGTCGCCCCGGCTGAGCGCGGGGGTCTCCTTGTCCATCAGCGCGTCATGGTAGGCGAAGAACGCTCGCCACTCGGCCGGGCGCCGGGCCAGGGTGAGGAAAATGTTGGGCACGAACCCTGACTTCTCCGCCACCTCCTTGATGCGGGCGCGCAGGTCCTCGGGTATCTCCTCCAGCGACGGAACGTCGAACATGGTCCTACCCTAGACGCCTTTGCCCGCTCGTCCGGAACAAGAAGCTGGTGCCACAGCCACCGCTAGGCTGAACCTTATGATCGAACCGAGGTACGCGGTCAAGGCTCTCGATCAGTCGACGTGGGCCGCGTTCGCCGCGTTGGTGGAGCGGAACAACGGTATCTTCGGCGGCTGCTGGTGCATGGGCTTCCACCCCGAAGAGCCTTGGCCGGACGAGGTGGCCGAGCGCGTGCCGCAGAAGCGTGCGGCCAAGGAACAGCGGGTCCGCGAGGGCAAAGCTCACGCCGCGCTCGTTTTCGAAGGGGAGGACTGCGTCGGCTGGTGCCAGTTCGGCGCACCCGACGAGGTGCCCAGGATCAAGAACCGGGCGGCCTACGAAAAAGGCCAGACGACCCCGCCGGACTGGCGAATCGCGTGCTGCTATGTCGGTAAGGGGCACCGGCGCCAAGGCGTGGCCACGGCGGCGCTCGCCGGTGCGGTCGATCTCATCGCGGGCCTGGGCGGGGGGACGGTCGAGGGATACCCGGAGCCGGCCGGCGCGGTGCCCGCCGGCTTCCTCTACCACGGTGCTTTGTCGACCTACGAGCAGCTCGGGTTCACCCGTGACCGCCAGATCGGCAAGCACCGCTGGGTCGTGACCAGGGTCGTCGAGCCGAGATCGTAAGACGCCAAGACCAAGGCTGAGCAGGCCTGGCTCGTCCTCTTCTTCTGGTGGCTGGCCTGCTGGTGGGCTGCACCAGCCCGCCGCAGCGCGCCGTCAGCGTGGCCATCCAGCCCATGTCCTCACTCGCCGACCAGGCCGTGCGCATCCAGATCACCGGACTGGGCGCCGGTGAACTGGGCATGGGCCTGATCTGGTCCATGCGGGCGCTGAAACCAGACCCCGCGGGCGCCTACTACTGGAGCGGGCCTGTGCCGCGCGCGTTTACGCTGGCGGTGAGCGTTCACGGCACACAGGCTGCGTCAGCGAGCTTCCAGCGCCGGTTTTCACCCGGCGTGGTCACGGAAACGACGGACTCGCTGAAAGCTGACGGGTTCGTCGGCGAGTTCTTGCGCCCGGCTCATACCGGGCCCGGCCGCCCGGCTGTGCTGGTCCTCGGCGGCTCAGAAGGCGGCCTGCCGGGCGCGCTGTTGCCGGGGCTGCTGGCCAGTAACGGCTATGCGGCCCTGGGCGTGGCTTATTTCCGCGAGCCCGGTCTTCCGCAGACGCTGTCCGGTATTCCGCTCGAATACTTCGCCCAGGCGCTTCGCTGGCTGGGCCGCCAGCCAGGCGTCGACCCGGCGCGCATCGCCGTGCTTGGCATCTCCCGCGGTAGCGAGGCCGCTCAGCTGCTCGGCGCCTACTACCCCAACCTGGTGCATGCCGTTATCGCCTCAGTACCCAGCAATGTCGCCGGCTGCTCCTACCCTGGCTGCACCGGCCCCGCCTGGACCCGGCACGGCCGGGCGCTGCCCTACACCAGTGAAATCGGGAGCCCCAGCCCCACCGACGACCCGGCCGCCGTCATCCCGGACCAGCGGATCGCGGGCCCGGTGTTCCTGGACTGCGGCGAGGCGGACCGGACATGGCCCTCATGCCGGTACGCCCGCGCCATCATCAGCCTGCTCAACGCACATCACGACCACTGGGCCCATGTGCTGTACGCCTATCCCGGCGCCGGGCATCCCGTCGGGACATTTGTCCCCTATGAGCCGTATTCTCTCGCCGCGATGGCGGGCGACCCCGGCTACGCCACCGATCAGCGGGCACTCGCCCTGCTGTGGCCTCAGCTGCTCAGCTTCCTCGCCGGGCTAGCCGGTCATCCCACGGGCTGAGCGAGCCTCCGGCGGGACGGCTGCGGCCCGCCCAGGCTCGGCGGCGCGCCGCCACGGCGGCCGGCCACCGGCCTAAATAATACTGTGCGAGAATTCAATAGAGGTTTACGCCTTGTGCAGTCAATTTCGGGGGAAAGGGCTGGCAATGAGGTACGGTATGACCGTAATGACGGTAATTGGGTCATTGGTAATCGTCAATTCATCGGCTATCACGGCATATGCGGCAGGCCGCAGCGGTCCGCAGGACGGAAACGACGTGTCATATCCGCAATGCGGCCAGGTGCTCCTATCGCATCAGGCTTTTGGCATCGTCGGCGTGAACGACGGGCGTGCGAATACAACAAACCCCTGCCTAGCGGGCGAAATAAGGTGGGCCAGGAAATCGTCCGGCGGCACCAGGCAGGAAAGGCTCTCTTTCTACGTTAACACCGGGAACCCGGCCCATCTCAAGGTCGCTGACTGGCCGAAGAATAACGACGACCATATGACCCGCGTCGAGGTCAGGGACCCGTACGGCCGGTGCGCGGGCCGAGATGACAGGGCCTGCTCCTGGCAATACGGGTGGAATATGGCGGAGCTCGACGTGCGCACCCATCACATCTCCAAACCCGGTAGGTACCGGTGGTGGCTCGACGTCGAAACCGCCACGAGCTGGGATCGGAGCACCTGGAACAACCGCGCCGACCTCGAAGGCATGGTCGCTTATTTCCACCGCGCCGGCGTCGTCGTCGGTATCTATTCAACGGCCTTCCAGTGGTACAAGATCGTCGAAATTGTCCCGCCCGTTAGTTCGCTGTACCGGCTGGCGGACTGGGTCCCGGGGGCCCGCACGCTCCCTCAGGCCAAGGCGAACTGCCGACTGGCGCCTCTCACCGGCCGGGGAGTCATTAGCGTCACCCAGTGGACGGCGTCGGAGACCGATCACGATCTCTCGTGCGCGAGGTGAGCCGGCCCCTCCCGGACGTCACAGAAACGCCGCTGGTCACCGCCGGGCCAAGATGAGAAGATGGGGTGGTGAGCAGCAATCAAGACAACCCGATGCGGCAGCTGGCGGCGGCCTGGGAGGCTGCGGCGGCGGTAGCCACCGAGTGGGCGGACCGGACCGCGGCGGTGACCTCCGAGGCGTTCCATAAACTCGCCACCGATCCGGCGGTCCGCGCGGTGCTGGAAAGCTGGCGCATCTCGCCCCTGTTTGCCCGGCGCGACTGCGACTGCGACTGCGCCGGGTCCCACCCGGCCGACGTCGGGGTCTGTGACCAGCGCGCGGTGATCACCCGTCATCTCGGCACCGATCAGGCCAGTGGCGTCGATGTGCGGCTGTGTGCGCCCTGCGCCGTCGCGCAGGGGGTCGCCGAGCTGGCCTAGCCGGGTCCGCTACCCGAGCGTGGCCCGGACCAGGTCGCCGGGGCCGGTCCCCGCCTGGGCCAGCATGTCTCCGGCCGGTGACCAGATGGCCGACGATCCGGCCGTCTGCTGATACCCGCCGCCGGTAGGGCCGGCGAAACTGGCGAAGGCCACGTACGCCCGGCAGCGCCCGGCGATCCGGACCGCGCGGCGTTCCTGCTCGGCCAGCTCATCGGCCCGGTGCACCAGCCCGGCCGCATAGAGATCGATGTCCAGCGCGGCCATCCGCTCGACATGATCGCCGATGCCGGTGTCCCGGCAGATGCCCACGCCGATGCGCCAGCCGTCCACCTCGGTGACCGTCGGCTCGTCGCCCGGGCTGAACCGGGCGGCCTCGTCCCCGCCGATCCACTGTTTCCGGTACAGCACCGCCGCCCCGGCGGCACTCACCGCGAGCACGGCGATGTACGCGCGGCCGCCGGGGCCAGGGACCGGAGCGCCGACCAGCGCCACCGATCCGGTAGACCGGCACGCCTCGACGATGGGCGCAAACGCGGCGTCGTCCGGGCCGACCAGGGCGGCGTCGAGCTCATATCCGGTCAGTGACAGCTCAGGAAACACCACGATCCGCGCGCCGGCCTCCCGCACCGCACGCGCGTGCTCGCGCCCGTTGCCTCGCGCGTCGCCCGGCACGCACCGAGGCTGCGCCACGGCGAGACCCAGCGGCTGGCGCATCCCTTCATCCTGCCATCGGTCCCCGCCGCCACTCTGGCCGGGGCGTCCGCGTTTGCGCTGGCCCTGGCGGCGGCGGAGACTGGTGAGCATGCGGCCGGACCGGGACCGGGACCTGGACCGGCGCATCGCAGCGCTGGCTGTGCCCGCGCTCGGGTCGATCGCCGCCGAGCCCGCGTACAGCCTGGCCGACACCGCCATCGTCGGCCACCTGGGCCGGGACCCGCTCGGCGCGCTGGCCATTGCCACCACCGCGCTGAACATGACGGCCTGGCTGGCGATCTTCCTGACCACGGCCACGACCTCGGCGGTGGCCGGCCTGGCCGCGGCCAGGACCAGTCAGAAAGCGGGCCGCACCGCCGGAGCCGCCTACCTGGTCGCCGCGGCCGGCGGGACGGCCGTCGCGCTCGTCCTGCTGGTGGCGGCGGCACCGATCGCGGCGCTGCTCGGCGCGCACGCCCTTGTCCGGTCCGGTTCGGTGGAGTACCTGCGCGCCTCCGCCGCCGGGCTGCCCTTCCTCTACCTCTCCTACGCCGGGAACGGTCACCTGATCGGGCTCGCGGACACCCGGACCCCGCTGCGGATCGCGGTCACCGCGAACGTGCTGAACGTCGTCCTGGAGGTGCTGCTGGTCTACGGGCTGCACCTCGGCCTGCTCGGGTCGGCGTGGGGGACGGTAGCGGCCCAGGTGGCCGCCGCCGCGATGTACGCGGCCGCGTCCCGGCGGGCCCGGGTCCGGCCCGGCCGGCCCGGACGCGCCGAAGTCACCGCCCTGCTGCGCGACGGCCACCGGCTGTCGGTGCGGACCATCGCGCTCGGCGTGGTGCCGCTGACGACGACCGCGATCGCGGCCCGGCTCGGGCCCACCGCGCTCGGCGGGCAGCAGATCGCCATGCGCATCTGGTTCCTGCTCGCGCTGTCGCTCGACGCGCTGGCCGTCCCGGCCCAGGTCTACGTCAGCTCATGCCTGGGCGCCGGAGATCAAGACGGCGCGCACCGGGTCGGGCAGCGGTCCCTGCGGCTTGGCCTGGCCGCCGGGACCGGGCTCGGCGCGGCGACCGCGGCCCTGGCGTTCGGCGCGCCGGTCCTGTTCAGCTCCGATCCGGGGGTGCGGCACGCCGCGCTGGTGGCCCTGCTGGTGGCCGCGGTCACCCAGCCGCTGGCCGCGCTCGCGTTCGTCTTCGACGGGCTGATCCTCGGCCTGTCCGACTACGTGGCCATGCGCCGCGCGATGATCCTCGCCATCGGCGCCTACGTCCCGGTGGCCGCGCTGGTCCTCGGCTTCCACCGGCTGGGCCTGCCCGGCATCTGGACCGCGCTCGGGCTCTGGCTGGCGGCTCGCGCCGCGCTGCTCGCCCGCCGCTGGCACGCCCAGTTCAGCCGGGGAACAGATACCACGGTTCGTTCGGATCACATGTCTTCTGAACCCTGATCGAGCCAGCCAGCGATGCTGCGGGCCAGGGCCGGCATCGGCAGCGCACCGTGGTCCAGGATGGCGGCGTGGAAGGCGGGCAGTGAGAACGCCGGGCCCAGGGCTGCCCTGGCTTCCTCCCGCAGCCGCAGGATCTCCAGCTTGCCGGTGAGGTAGGCCAGCGCCTGCCCGGGCATGACCACGTACCGGTCGACCTCGGCGGCGAGGAACTCCGGCGGCATCGGCACGTGCGCCACGATGAACTCGACCGCCTGCTCCCGGCTCCAGCCGAAGGCGTGCAGGCCGGTGTCCACCACCAGCCGGGCGGCCCGCATCAGCGACGCGCTGATCTCCCCGAGCAGGGCGCGGTCGTCGGTGTAAAGCCCGGCTTCTGAGGCGAGCTGCTCGGCGTACAGGCCCCAGCCCTCAGAGAACACGGTGATGCTGCGCTGACGCTGCAGGGCGGGCAGCTCGGTGAGCAGCTGGAGGCGGGACAGCTGCAGGTGATGCCCGGGTACCGCCTCGTGGAAGGCCACCGCCTCGAGGTCCCATCCGGTGCCGGCCGTGGGCCGCTCGGTGTTGAACCAGAACGTCCCGGCCCGGCCGCCGTCCAGCCGCGGCGGGGTGTAGTGCGGCGCGGCGCCGCCCGCGGCCACGACCGCCGGCATGGGCGTCACCTCGCACGGCGGCGGCAGGGGGGCCGGGAACACCTCAGCCGCCCGGGCCTCGGCCCGGCGCACCGCGATCGTCGCCTGGCGGATGGCCTCAGCCGGGGGTAGTTTCCCGGCCGAGTCCCGCACCGCGGCGAAGACCTCGTCACGTCCGGACAGCCCGAGCCCGGCGCCGAGGGCCACGGCCCGGGCTTCCAGCGCGGCGATCTGATCGAGGCCGGTCTGGTGCAGTTCCGCCGCGGTCAGCGGCAACGTGGTGTAGATCCGGATCGCCCGGGCGTAATCCTCCGCGCCGCCGGGCAGGTGGACCAGCCCGGCCTGCTGCGACGGCCGGGCCCGCGGCAGCAGCTCGGTGATGGTGGCGACCCACCTGGCCAGGGCCGGCTTCACCACGTCTTCGGCCATCGCCTGGCGTTCTTGCTCCCACGCCGCCGTCCCGTCCCACCCCGCCGGGGGCCGGGGGGACAGGGACGGCCCGAGGCCGGGCTGGGTCAGCAGGTCCCCGGCCCAGCCGATGGCCTGCTCGACCAGCGGAGCGACCGGGAGCCGCCCCCGGCTGGCTCCGGCCCGCAGCCGGTCGCTGACCTGATCGAGCCAGCCGCCGCTGCGCCGCAGCCGGGTCAGGTAGGCCTGCGCGGCGGCCTCATCGAGCAGCACGGACCGGGCGGCCAGCGCCAGGAAGGTGGCCGGCCCCGAGTAGTGCATCGCGGTCACCGTGTACTCCGCCTGCGCCAGGTCGATGCTGGCCAGCTCCTGGGTGGCGGCCTCGGTGACGCAGTCGAGCGTGACGGCGTCGGCCGGGGTGAGCTGCTCGCGGGGAATCCCGCCGGCCTCGCGGAGGAACTGCCCGACCTCGGCGCGCCAGGCCTGCTGGCCCGCCTCGCTGTCGTCCGGGACCAGATCGTCGTAGCCGGGAATGCCGTACGAGCTCGCCACGAAGGGGTTCGCTTCGAGCCAGCGCCGGTGGAAGCGGTCCGCTAGATCACGTGCTGAGGTCATGAGCCCTTCCGCGTTCGGTCATGTTCTCCTTCGGGACGGTATAGCCGGCCGGGCCGGGTGGTTTGGCGGCCGGTACTAAACGTCCGGCCGGCGGCCCGCAGCCCGCGATCTCATTCCGCGACCGGCTCCGCGTCGTCTTCGGCCGCGACCGCGATAACCGCGGGGACCGGGCCGGCCGGCTGGTTCGCCGAGATCCAGCTGTCGATCAGCTTCCACCAGTCGTACAGCCACTGCACCTGGGCCTCGTGGGTGGCCGTCCGGGGCACCGCGTCGTGCGGCACCCGCCACCACCTGGCCTTGACGACCTGGTTGATCGGGAAGTTCCGCCAGACGTCCCCGACGCTGATGATGTCGTCAAGTCCCGAATGGGCCACGAAGATCACGTCCGCCTCGGGACAGGCCTCAATCGCCGTCAGCGTCCCCCCCGGCCGCGGCGGTAGCAGATTGGGCATGTCCCTGGCTCGCGACGCCAGATCCGAACGACCCGCGTGCTCAAGCCGCCTGATCCCGCGCCGCCACCGACCCGGTGTCCAGTTGGCGCCCTCGGGGAAAATCACCAGGGCGCCGCTGCGGTCGAGCCCGCCGGCCAACCGCTTGATCTGCTCGGTGAACAGGCTCTCGCCCGCCTTGCTGTGCTGGATAAACACGTTGGGCAGCCGGTTTCCCAGCACGTCCAGGCTGGGGTCGAACTGCAGCGACGACTTCATCACCACCCGCGGCCGGCGGCCGTACCCGGTCAGCAGTTCGTGGATGAGCAGGAACGAGTCTCCGGGCCCGGCGTGCCGGCTCAGCACGATGACGGGCCGGGCCACCCGGGCGATCCGTTCGTCGGCGGTGAGCTCCGGCTCCTCTACTTCGACCCGCAGCCCGTAGGTCCTGGCCGCCCCGTCGTACATCACGTTGAGGAACCACCGGATGACCGCGTAGTGGCGGCTCTGGTAGGGCTCGGTGCGCAGCCGGCCGCCGAACCCGCTCACGATCCACAGGCCAAGCAGCAAAAACAGGGCCGCGGTCTCCGCCACGAACCAGATCAGCGCGAAGCAGGTCAGCCGCAGGCTGCGCATCCGGCCCGGCCGCGACCGGGCGGCCAGCCCGAACACCAGCGCCAGCAGGGCCAGGAACGGGGACAGCACGATGAAGGCGAGCGCGATCACCACCACCAGCGGCGCCAGCACGAGGCGGCGGATCAACCGGTGCGGGAGCATGCCCCCTACTTTCTGGCCAGCTCGGCGAGGTAACTCGCGGACGCTGTGTAGGCGCGCTCGATGCTCTGTCCCACCTTGGCCTTGTCCCGGTACCTGAACTGGGAAAGTCCCGGCGCGAGCCGGTCGCCGCCGGTGGGCAGCACATGCACATGGACCTGGTCGGGCAGCGACGACATGTCCTCGTGATACCGGTGCCGCCGGGCGATCTCGAATGCGACAAGCCCCACTTCCCAGGGCCGGGTCGGCACGGCCAGCGGGCTTTCGATCCGGCCCACCTGCAGCACGTAGACGGTGCTGGCGCCGAGGGCGACGGCCCGGCCGACCGGGATCGAGTCGACCAGGCCGCCGTCGAAATAGTGCTCGCCGTCGATCGAGACCGGGGGCAGCAGCCCGGGCACGGCGCACGAGGCCATCACCGCGGGCACCACCGGCCCGCTGGCGAACCAGCGTGCGCTCGCGTTCTCGATGCTGGCCGCCACGCACTGAAACGGCAGCGTCAGGTCGGAGAAGTCCTCCCCGGGCAGCACGTCCGCCAGCAGGCGCCGCAGCGGCTCCAGTGAATGCAAGTGAGTACCCGAACGCACCAGCCGGACCGCCCGGCTCCAGAGCCTCTCGCTGAACGCCAGCCGCAGCTCGTCGCCCTCCCACATCTTCCGGAGCCGGGCCGCCGCCCCGGCCGGGTCGGCCGCGACGAGCGCCCCGTTGATGGCGCCGATCGAGGTGCCCACGATCAGGTCGGGCCGGACGCCGGCCTCCGCCAGCGCCTGCAGCATGCCGACCTCGTGCGCACCAAGCAGCCCCCCGCCGCCGAGCACGAACGCCGTCGTCATCCCCCCAGCCTAGCCAGGACGCGACGGGAGCCACGGCCATGCCCGTCAGTCCCCGGCCAGGCGCTCGGCTGGTGTCACCCCACGCGGGGCCGTTACCGCCCGCTCAGGGCGCCGCGATGGCCGTCGCGGTCGCGGTCGCCGTCGGAGCCACGGTCGCGGTCACCGTCGGGCTCACGGTCACGGTCACGGTCGGAATCGCCGTGACGGTCGGGGTCGCGGTCGCGGTCACGGTCGGAATCGCCGTTACTGTCGGGGCAGCGGTCGAGGTCGAAGATGTGCTCGGCGTCGGAGCGACAGTAGCGGGAGAGGTCACCTGCCCGGAGTTCGCGCCGGTGGTCTGAGGCGTGCAGCCGGTCACGGTGACGCCGCAGGCCGCCAGCAGGCCGGCCAGCGACGCGATAGCCAGCGGCCGGGCCAGCCGCCGCCGCTCAGAGCGGCCCTTTCGCCTCTCGGGCTGAACCAGATCGCCAGGCCTCAGTTGTTGCCACATGACCATTCCGTCCTCGCCTGGGTGATGATGCCGCAGCGGCCCTGCGCCGCCGCGTGGCTGCCACCCACGATGGCGGCGAGGGCGGGGGGGTTCACCGGGGCGCGGGGGGAAACGCCGGGGGGACATGAGGAGCCGGCCGTGACGGCGCTGGCTCAGCCGCGCCTGATCGTCAGCCCGAGCGACGCGAACTGCTCGAACGGCCGGTGGTAGCCGCGCTCGATGTGGTGGATGCCGCGCAGCACCGAGGGCCGGTCCGCCACCGCCGCGGCCAGCACGGCGGAGAACCCGGCCCGCACGTCGGGCATGGTGACGTCCGCGCCCTGCAGCTTGGACCCGCCCTTGATCACGGCGGAGTGCACCGCGTTGGTGTCGTGGAAACGGCAGGCGGGCCCGCCCAGGCAGGCCGCGAACACCTCGATCTCGCAGCCCATCTTCTGCAGCGCGGGGACGTACACGAGCCGGTTCTCGAACACCGTCTCGTGCAGCACGGACATCCCTTCGGCCTGGGTGAAAAGCACCAGCAGGGGCTGCTGCCAGTCGGTCATGAAGCCGGGGTGGGTGTCGGTGTGCACCGCGGCCGGCCGCAACCCGTCCGGCGCCGACGCGGTGATCCACTCATCGGTGATGTCGAACTGGGCGCCCATCTTGGCCAGCGTGGTGATCGCGGTGACCAGCCGGTCCTGCGGGCAGCCGTGCACCCGGACCTCGCCCCCGGTGATCAGCCCGGCCACCAGGTAGGAGAACGCCTCGAGCCGGTCGCCGGCCAGCCGGGTCGAGGCGCCGCGCAGCCGGGGTACGCCGTCGATGACGATCCGCCGGTCCGGGCTGAGCTCGATGTGCGCGCCCATCCGCTGCAGGAACAGGGCCAGCTCGACCACTTCCGGCTCGGTGGCCGCGTTCCGCAGCACCGTCTTGCCCTCGGCGAGCACGGCGGACAGCAGCACGGTCTCGGTCGCGCCGACGCTCGGATAGGGCAGGTCGATGCGCGCCCCGTACAGCCGGGAGGCGTGCGCGGTGATCCCGGCCGGCCCGGTGTCGACCTCGGCGCCGAGCGCCCGCAGCGCGGCGGTGTGGAAGTCGACCGGGCGCCGCCCGATCGGGTCGCCGCCGACCAGCGGCACGAACGCCTCGCCGGTCCGGTGCAGCAGCGGCCCGATCATCAAGATCGGGATCCGGTTCAGCCCGGTGAACGCCAAGGGCACCCGCGGTTCGAACGCGTGGCCCGGTGCGATCGTGATATCCGGCCCGGAACGGTCCACCTGGTACCCGATGGATTCCAGCATCGCCGCGGTGATGTCGACGTCGCCGACCTCGGGGGCGTTCCTGATCGTGCTCGGCCCGTCGCCCAGCATCGCGGCGACCATGTGCTTGGTCACCGCGTTCTTCGAGCCGCGCACGTCGATGTCGCCGCGTAGCGGCCCGGATGGTTCCACCTGCCAGGTTTCCGTCACGCAGACCACTGTAAGCGCGCCCGCCGCTTCTTTTCTTCCGAACGAGCCGTGGTGCCCGTTCCCCGCCCGGTTAACCGGGTAGACCGGGAAACGTGGACAAGCTGCAGGTCTACCGGGGCAAGCGGGATCCGGCGCGGACCCCTGAGCCGGTGCCGGCGCACGCCCCGCCGGCCGGCCCGGGGTCGCCGGATGGCGACGACGGCGGGACGTTCGTCATCCAGGAGCACCATGCCCGGCGGCTGCACTGGGATTTCCGGCTCGAACGCGACGGGGTGCTGGTGTCGTGGGCGCTGCCGAAAGGGGTTCCGGCCGACCCGGCCGTCAATCACCTGGCCGTGCACACCGAGGATCATCCGCTGGAGTACGCCGGCTTCGAAGGCGAGATACCCAAGGGCGAGTACGGCGCGGGGGCGGTCACCGTGTGGGACCACGGCCGCTACGAGACGCTGAAGTGGGCCCCGGACGAGGTCAAGGTCAGGCTGCACGGGCGCCGGGTCACCGGGGGCTTCGCGCTGTTCCAGACCCGGGGAAACCAGTGGATGATCCACCGGGAACGTCAGCCGCTGCCCACCGGGATCCGGCCCATGCTGGCGCTGACCGGAGCGGCGCCGCGGGACCGGCAGAACTGGGCGCTTGAGATGAAGTGGGACGGCGTCCGGGCGCTGGCCTACATCGAGCGGGGCCAGGTGCGGCTGGTGTCGCGGACCGAACGCGACATCACGGTGGCCTACCCGGAGCTGGCCCGCCTGGGCTCGGCTACCCCGCACAAACAGCTGCTGCTCGACGGGGAGATCGTGGTCTTCGGGGATGAGGGCTGGCCGCGGTTCGAGGCGCTGCAGCCGCGCATGCACGTCAGCTCCGCGTCCGCGGCGGCCCAGCTGGCCCGGCAGACCCCGGTGACGTACCTGGTGTTCGACCTGCTGCAACTGGACGGGATGACGCTGTTCGAGCTGGCGTACGCCGAGCGCCGTTCGGTGCTTGAGGACCTGGGCATCGCCGGAGCGTACTGGCAGACGCCGCCGGCGTTCCCCGGCGAGGACTTCGACGCCGTGCTCGCCGTCTCGGCCGGTCACGGCATGGAGGGCATCGTCGCCAAGCGGCTGGATTCGAAGTACCTGCCCGGCGCCAGGACCGATCACTGGCGCAAGATCAAGAACGTCCGGCGCCAGGAGGTCATCGTGGCCGGCTACAAGCCGGGGCAGGGCAACCGGGCCGGCCAGGTCGGGTCGCTGCTGATCGGGGTGAACGACGCCGCCGGGCTGATCTACGCGGGCCACGTCGGGACCGGGTTCAGCGTGGACACGCTGCGCCTGCTCGGGGACAAGCTCAGGCCGCTGCGCCGGGCCGACTCGCCGTTCGACGGCCCGGTCCCGGCCGAGCATGCCCGCCCGGCGGTCTGGGTCGAGCCGGCCCTGGTGATCGACGTGACCTTTGATTCCTGGACCAAGGCGGGCCGGATGCGGGCCCCGGTGTACAAGGGGCTGCGCGACGACATCGACCCGGCCACCGTGATCAGGGAGCCGGAGGCCCGGTGAGCCCGTCCACTCCGGTGACCCCGGACAGCAAGGTCGCCGTCCAGGTCGACGGGCGGACGCTGACGCTGACCAACCTGGGCAAGGTGCTCTACCCGGGCACCGGCTTCAGCAAGGCCGAAGTCCTCGACTACTACCAGCGGGTCGCGCCGGCCCTGCTGCCGCACATCGCGGGCCGCCCGGTGACGCTCAAGCGGTACCCGGGGGGCGTGGACGGCCAGGCCTTCTTCCAGAAGCACGTGACCGCGCACCGGCCGGACTGGATCCGCACGGCCGAGGTCAGCTCGGCCAGTTCCCGGGCCCGCGGCCGCGACACCATGGTGACCTACCTGCTGATCGACGACCTGCCCGCGCTGATCTGGGCCGCCAACCTGGCCGGTCTTGAGCTGCACACCCCGATGTGGCGGATGCCCGAGGTCCGCCGGCCCGACCTGCTGGTCTTCGACCTGGATCCGGGTGAGCCAGCCGACATCGTGGACTGCTGCCGGGTCGCCTGCGACCTGCGCCCGCTGCTCGAGGCCGAGGGTTTCGCCCCGCTGGCCAAGACCTCGGGCGGCAAGGGCCTGCAGGTCTACGCCGCGATCTCCGGGGTGACCTCGGCGGAGGCCAGCGAGCAGGCCAGGACGTTCGCCGAACGGCTGGAGCGGGACCAGCCCAGGCGGGTGGTGTCCCGGATGACCAAGGTGCTGCGGAAGGGAAAGGTGCTCATCGACTGGAGCCAGAACAACGGCTCCAAGACGACCGTGGCGCCGTACTCCCTGCGGGCCCGGGCGCACCCGACCGTGTCGGCCCCGGTCAGCTGGGCGGAAGTGGAGGCCTGCCGCCAGCGTGAGGATTTGTTCTTCACCGCCGAGGCGGTGCTGGACCGGGTCGCCCGCCACGGCGACCTGTTCGCCCCGCTGCTGGCCCCGCCCGGGCGCTAACGGCCCGGGCGCTGACGGGCCGGGCGCACCCGGGCGGTGAGCGCCGACTTGACGGCCGGCCATTCGGCGGCGATCACGGAGAACGTGGCCGAGTCCCGCAGCAGGCCCCGCCAGCCAGGTCCAGCCGATCCCGATGGCTTGCAGGCCGGGTCGTTCGGGAAAAGTCTGGGGGGTGCAGAGCGCGGTGCATCCCACCGCCCGCCCGTCCCGCACCCGGACCTGGGTGAACGG
>JBEKGC010000140.1:0-14199 GCA_050013055.1 Streptosporangiaceae bacterium | reverse complement strand
CCGCGATCAGCGCCGGGTACCTGTGGCACGAGTTCGGCGACGTGCACCTGCTGCTGCCCTAGCGAGGAGGAGCTTTGGGGTAGCCTGCCGCCGTGAACACACCGCAGACCACCCTGCTCATCACGCTGACCGGCCGGGACCGGCCGGGGGTGACCTCACGGCTGTTCGCCATCTTGGCCAGGTACCCCGTCACCGTCCTGGACATCGAGCAAGTGGTGATCCGCGGCCGGCTGGTGCTCGGCGCGCTGCTCGGCTGCGACGCGCCGCCGGACCTGACCGGCATTCACGCCGGGGTCAGCGCGCTGGCCGCTGATCTCGGCCTGGAGGCCGAGATCACGGCCGGCTCGGACGCTTCGTCGTGGCCGAACTCCACCGCCCGCGGCCGGCTGCACGTCACCCTGCTCGGCAGCCCGCTGACGCCCGCCGCGATCACCGTCATCGCCGGCCGGATCGCCGCCTGCGGCGCCAACATCGACCGGATCAGCCGGCTCGCGCAGCAGCCGGTGACCTGCATCGAGATGGACGTCTCCGGCGGGGACCCGGCCCTGCTCCGGACCGACCTGGCCCGGGCCGCGGCCGAGCAGAAGGTCGACGTGGCGGTCCAGCCCGGCGGGCTGCGCCGGCGCGCCATGCGGATGATCGTGATGGACGTGGACTCCACCTTGATCCAGGACGAGGTGATCGACCTGCTGGCCGCCCGGGCCGGCTGCGCGGCCGAGGTGGCGAAGGTGACGGAATCCGCGATGCGCGGCGACCTCGACTTCGCCGCGTCCCTGCGCGAGCGGGTGGCGCTGCTGGCCGGGCTGAAGACCAGCGTCCTTGACGAGGTGCGAGCGGAGCTGCGGCTGACGGCGGGCGCGCGGACGCTGATCAGGACCCTGGGCGGCCTGGGGTACAAGTCCGGGATCGTCAGCGGCGGCTTCGTCCAGGTGATCGAGCCGCTGGCCGACGAGCTCGGCATCGACTACGTGGCGGCCAACGTGCTCGAGGTCAGCGGCGGGAAGCTGACCGGGCGGCTGGCCGGCCCGGTCATCGACCGGGCCGGCAAGGCCGAGGCGCTGCGCCGGTTCGCCGCCGACGCCGGTGTCCCGCTGTCCCAGACGGTGGCGATCGGAGACGGCGCCAACGACATGGACATGATCGCCGCGGCCGGCCTCGGCGTGGCGTTCAACGCCAAGCCCGTGGTCCGCGACGCCGCGGACACCTCGCTGAGCGTCCCCTACCTGGACGCGATCTTGTACCTGCTCGGGATCTCCAGCGAGGAGATCGCCGAGTCCTAGGCCGGCCGCCCGGACGGGGCCGGCGCTCAGTCCGGAGCGCCGGCCGCCCGGATGGCGCCAAACGCGTCCTCCAGGCCGGTGAGGTCCACGGGCACCCGCATCCACTCGGGCACATGGTCAAGCAGCGGACGCATCGCTTCCAGGGCGGTCAGGACCTCACGCCCGACCTGATGCGCGGAACGCATCGCGTCCACGGACACCAGGATGCCGCGGTCGCGGTACCAGGCCAGGATGGGGGATGTCACTTCATGGTAGAGAGTAAGGCGCTGGGCAATGACCTCCCTGGTGTCGTCGGAGCGATGATCGAGCGCGGCCCGCGCGAGCAAGCGGCGCATGAGTTCGGCGTCGTCGGCCTGCAGGTGCAGGGCGACATTGGCGACCATCCCGAGTTCGCGGCCAATCAGGTAGGCCGCGTGAGCCTGCCGCATGTTTCGCGGGATGCCGTCCAGGACGAACCCGCCGCCGGCTGCTTTGGCCGCCGCCATCGCCTCCCGCAGCATGTCAAGGACGATCCGGTCGGGGACGAGTTCGCCGCGGTCGAGATATTCCTGAACGGTTTGGCCCAGAGCCGTCTGCCGCGCTACGTGGTCACGCAGCAGCTCACCGGTCGCGATATGGGGCATGTCGAAGTGCGCGGCGATAAGCGCGCCCTGAGTCCCTTTGCCCGCGCCTGGCGGCGCGATCATCAGTACTCGCATGGCCATCTGCTTGACCCGGCCCTGTCACAGCAAGGTGGTGACGGCCTTGACCTCGGTGTAGTTTTCGAGTACCTCGTGACCCATCTCGCGGCCCCAGCCGGACTGCTTGTACCCGCCGAACGGCAGCGCCGCGTCGAACACGTTGTAGCAGTTGATGTAGACGCTGCCGGCCCTGAGCTTCTTGGCCAGTGCGTGCGCCTTGGAGATGTCCTTGGTCCAGATGCCCGCGCCGAGACCGTAGGGGGTGTCGTTGGCGACGGCGGCGACCTCGTCCAGGTCGGTGAACGGGGCAGCGACCACCACCGGCCCGAAGATCTCCTCCCGCACGATCGTCATCTCCGGGTGCGTATTGGTGAGCACGGTCGGCTCCACGAAGTAGCCGCGGTTGCCGTGCCGCCCGCCGCCGCCGGCCACGGCCTTGGCGCCTTCGGCCATCCCGGACTGGACCAGGCCGGTCACCCGGCGCAGCTGCTCATCGGAGACGAGCGGGCCCATCTCCGTGTCTAGCTCAAGTCCCGGGCCGACCTTAATGGACTTCGCGATCTCGGCGACGCCGTTCACCACCTCGTCGAAGCTGCCTTGCTGGACGTACAGGCGCGATCCGGCGACGCAGCACTGCCCGTGGTTGAAGAAGATCGCGCTGGCGGCGCCCGCGATCGCGGCGGCGTCGGCGTCATCGAAGACGATGTTGGGGCTCTTGCCGCCGAGTTCCAGGCTCACCTTCTTCAGGTTCCCCGTCGCCGCGTTGGCGATCAGCTTGCCCACTTCGGTGGAGCCGGTGAACGCGATCTTGTCGACGTCGTGGTGCGCCGCGAGCGCGGCCCCGGCGGTCTCGCCGAAGCCCGGCACCACGTTCACCACTCCGTCGGGGACGCCGGCCTCGGCGATGAGCTCGGCGAGCCGCAGCGCGGTCAGCGGGGTCTGCTCGGCGGGCTTGAGTACCAAGGTGTTGCCCGTGGCCAGCGCCGGGGCGACCTTCCACGCGGCCATCAGCAGCGGGAAGTTCCACGGGACGATCTGCCCGACCACGCCGACCGGCTCGCGCAGCGTGTAGGAGTGGAAGTTGGCGCCCGGCATGTAGGGCACCGAGATGTTGATCGAGTTACCCTCGATCTTGGTGGCCCACCCGGCCATGTAGTGGAACATGTCGGCGGACAGCGGCACGTCGGCGGCCCGGGCCACGGCGAAGGGCTTGCCGTTATCCAGCGATTCGAGCTGGGCCAGCTCGTCCAGGTGCTCGAGGATCAGATCGCCGATCCGCCAGATGATGCGACCGCGTTCGGACGGGGTCATCCGGCCCCACGGGCCGGTCTCGAACGCGGCCCGTGCCGCCTTCACGGCCCGGTTGATGTCCTCGGCTTCCCCTTCGGCGACCTGGGCGAGGATCTCGCCCGTCGCCGGGTTAGGGGTCTCGAACGTCCGGCCCGATGCCGCGTCGGCCCAGCGCCCGTTGATAAACAGCTGTCGTGGAACGCCGAGGAACTCGGTAACGTTCCGGTCCAGGGTCACAGTCATGAATGCTCATCTCCACTGCCTCGGCAGCTACGCGATCGCGGTCGGCCCGCCGTGCCTCGGCCGGCCAAGGCCGATCTGTAACGCTTATGGTCTCCCGCGCCTGGCGCCACGACAGCTACCCGATCGGGCAGGCCAGCGCGCCGGGAGGACAGGCCGTGACTATCCAGTCGGGCCTTCGCCTGGCCTGGGCGCGAAATGCCCGCGCAACAGCCTCTTGACAGCGGCGTAATCTGGGGCTTACTTGTCTTTACAGGAGCTTTTGTGCCCACTTCACCGGAAAACCTCGCGATGTTCGAGAGCGACTGGCCCGGTGCGGACTGGAGCCAGGGAAAGAGCGGGCTGCCCGGCCCGCGACGGGGCGGCGGGCTCGGTGCCAGCACCCCCGGTCGGCTCGCCAAATTTCATGCTCCGGAGATCGTCTTCGGGCCAGGTGCGCTGGCCGAACTAGGTCACTGCACGGCGCGGGCCGGCGGGCGCCGGCCGTTCCTGGTCACCGACCCCGGGCTGATCGAGGCGGGCTGGGTGGATGAGGCGCTCGCTTACCTGCGGCAGAGCGGGCTGCACCCGGCCCTGTGGCATGACGTCACCCCCAATCCCAAGGATCACGAGATCGAAGCCGGGTTCGAGAAATACGCCGAGAGCGGATGCGATGTGATCATCGGGCTGGGCGGCGGCTCGTGCATCGACGCGGCGAAAGGCGTGGCGATCCTGTCCGGTAACGGCGGCCGGATCCTGGGCTACGCGGGGGTGGACAAGGTCGTGCGCCCGATCCCGCCCACGGTGATGGTGCCGTCCACCTCCGGCACGGGCGCGGATGTGTCGCAGTTCGCCATCGTCACGGACACGGCGGCCCGTAACAAGATCACCATCATCAGCCGGACGCTGGTGCCGGAGATCTCCGTGATCGATCCGCGCCTGCTCACCACCATGCCGGACTGGCTCAACGCCACCACCGGGCTGGATGCCCTGACCCACGGGATCGAGTCGTTCGTGTCCCGGGCGAACAACCCGCTTACTGACCGCCATGCCCTGCATGCGGTCGCGCTGATCACTCGCCATCTGCTGCGGACCCAGCTCAGGCCGACCGAGACCGCCCCGCGGCTGGCCATGGCGCAGGGGTCGCTTGAGGCCGGCATGGCCTTCACCAATGCCATCCTGGGCGCCACGCACGCGATGAGCCACCAGGTGGGTGGCCAGCTTGACGCACCGCACGGCGTGCTGAACGCGGTGCTGCTGCCGCACGTCATCAGGTTCAATGCCGAGACCTCACCGGACCGGTTCGTGCCGCTGGCCGCGGCCTGCGGCCTGCCCACCGAGGGCGTGCCGGCCGCCGAGACGGCCCTGCTGCTCGCCGACGCGGTGCGCGAGCTGGCCGATGAGCTGGGCGTGCCCAAGGGACTGGCCGAGCTCGGCGTCACCGACGACCTCGTGCCCCAGCTGGCCAGGACGACGCTGGAGGACGCCTGCCTGGCCACCAACCCCCGCGCCGCGGCCGCTCCGGACATCGAGGCGCTGTTCCGGGCGGCGTTGTGACCGGGCCGCCGTGGACCGAATCGGGGCCCGATGATCGTCCGCACGGCGACCTGGAGATCCTGACCGGCCTCCGCTCAGGCAAGAACTCGTACTACCCCGAGTACGTTCGCTCCGCCGACCGCCTCGAGCGCGCCGTGCAGGCGCTCGACCGCATCTCCCGGGTCCTGGTGCGCACCGCGGCCGGCCCGCGCGCGCTGGTCGAGGAGGTGGTGCGCACCGCGGCGGCGCACCTGGGGGCCGAATGGCTGCTGTTCGCCGTGGCCGAGGGGGTCCTGCCTGCCGCGCGCCCCCGGTTTCTCGCGGTGATCAGCGGCGAGCTTGTCGACGAAGAGAACAGGCTGCCGGCCGACGTGGCCGGGCATCTGGCCGTGCTGCGCAGTCGTCCGTGGGAGATCGAGTCACCGGACCACGGTCACGGCTGGGTGCGGGTATCGATGACCCTGGCGGACGAGCCGGTCGGCGGACTTGCCGCGCGGCCGGGCGCGGGGCTTGAGGTGGCCGCCACCGACCGCGCCATCTTGCGGGTGCTCGCCAACCAGGCCGCCGTGGCGCTGCACAACTCCTTCCTGTCCCACGCCACGATCCAGTTGCGTGGCCGCAGCGACCAGCTGTACGACGCGACGACCAGGCACGCCAGGGACCTGGCCGCCCGCAGCGCCGAGCTGGCCGAGACCCAGCGGCAGCTCGTCGCGGCCACTCAGCGGCAGGTGCTCGACGACGAGCGGCACCGCATCGCGCGCGAACTGCACGACAGCGTGACTCAGTCCGTGCTGTCCATCGGCATGACCATCGAGGTGTGCCGGGCTGAGCTGGCGGGCATGGCCGACCCGGCCAGCCGGATCGCCGAACGCCTGGGGCCGGCCAAGGACCTCGCGCGGCACGCGGGCGAGCAGTTGCGGGCCGCGATCTACGCGCTGCACCGCGCGGCCGACGAGCCGACGGGTTCGCTGCCCATCATGTTGCAGCGGCTGTCCACGGTGCACCAGCCCGCCAGCCTGGATGTGAAGGTCAGGCTGGAGGGGCCGCCCAGCTCGCTGCCGCCCGATGTCGAGCAGTCGGTCCTGCGGTGGACCGGGGAAGCGCTGTTCAACGCGGCGGCGCACGGCAAGGCCACGTGCGCGCTGGTCCGGCTGCGTTACCTGGCCGAGGCCGTGACCATCAGCGTGGCCGACAACGGGACCGGCGACCCGGCCCAGCTGCGCCGCGCGCTGCGGCTGTCCAGCGAGGGGGACCTGTCCGGGCTGCACCGGGGACTGGCGAACATGCTGGACATGGCGGAGAACCTGGCCGGGACGCTGTCCATCCGTCGCTCCCGAGCAGGTGGCGTACTGCTGAAGCTGAGTATTCCGCTGCCCCTACCTGGGGTCCCGGGGGTCCGCGGGGTCTCCGGGATCCCGCCGGTGACCACGGCCGGGAATTATCGGCTAGGGCCAAAGGGCCCGCCGGAAGATGGCCCAGGCCCGTAGCCGGCCATGACGTCCGCCCGTCATGCTCATCGCCTGAGGCAGGTCGCCGCCACGCCCTGGAGGAATGCCATGACCATCGCGCCGGGATCGGTGGCTTCCGGCTATCGGAGATTCGGGTCGACGCCAAGCCGGCCGCAGGACGCGGCGGTGATGCCCGGGATACGGCCCGGCGGCTCGCCGCCGGACGCCGGGGCTCCGGTCACGATCGTGCTCATCGACGATCACGCGATTGTCCGGCAGGGCCTGCGCTCGCTGCTGGACCGCGAACACGACCTGCAGGTGGTCGGTGAGGCTAGCTCGCCAGCCGAGACGCTGGTCGTGGTGGAGCGGACCCGCCCGACGGTCGCGCTGCTCGACATGAAACTATCGCCGGCCTCAGATAGCGACGGGCTGGGTCTGTGCGCCCAGCTGACCGAGCGCTATCCCGCGCTCGGGGTGCTTGTTCTCTCTACGTTCGTGGACGACGCGCTGGTGATCAGCGCCGTGCAGCACGGGGCCTGCGGCTACGTGGTCAAGGATGTCGATGTGGTGGAACTGGTGCGGGCCATCCGCTTGGTCGCCACCACCGGGAGCGCGTTCGACCCCCGCTCGGCCGCCGCCATGATGCGGTCGATCCACGCCCCGCCGGCCCGGTCGGCGCTCACCGGCCGCGAGCTGAGCGTGCTGCAGCTGGTCGCACGCGGCCTGAGCAACCGGGGCATCGGCGGGCGCCTGTACCTGTCGGAGACCACGGTGAAATTTCATGTCCGCAACATCATGCGCAAGCTCGACGCGACCAGTCGCGCCGAGGCGGTCTTCAAGGCCACCAAGAACGGCGTGGACCTGACGTCCACCTCCTCCTAGCCCTGGCCTACGGTCAGCACCAGCCAGCCTCCGTGATGCTCGTGCACCGAACAGCGATGGCCGGCCCGGTCCCCCAGCTCGCCAAGCTGGCGCAGATCAAAGGTGCGGACGTGGCCGTAGGCGGCGTTGGGTTCGTCCTCGACCGGCACGGCGACCACCACCTGATGGCGGGCGACACGCAGCGCCTCCCCGATCACGGCGCGGCCGTGATCGGGGCCCACGTGCTCAAGCAGATGGATGACGCTGACCGTGTCGGCCCAGCCATCGGGCACCGGAATCCGCGCCGCATCGCATACCAGCGTGTTCACCTGCAGCCCGCGCGCGGCCGCCACGACGCTCAGCAGGCCCATCGTTCCGCCGGACAGGTCGGAGGCGGTCACCGTATTGGCCGGCCGCTCGGCCAGCAGCAGCGGAAGAAAGCCGAAGCAGGAGCCGAGGTCGAGCACCTGGCCCGGCGGGATGAGCTGCAGTGCGTGCGCGTACACGGGGGCCAGCTCACCGATCGTGCTGCGGTCGCGACCGGTCGCCGCGGCCGGAGCCTGCCAGCACTGGCGGATTCGGCCCAGGGTATTGCCGTAGAACGTGCACCAGGCCAGCAGCGGGTCATCGACGCAGGACCGCACGACGCCGGTGAATAGCCGCTCGAAGATTTCCACCCCGGACAGCCAGCCCGGCGCGAACAGCTCGTCGGCCAGCAGCCCGGCCACGTCGTTGTCGAGCTGGTCAGGAGACAGCCAGTGGGTCACCTCGATCCGCCGGTCGCGCTCGGCCAGGCAGAAGTGATCGGTCCGGATGACCAGATCGGCATGTGCGGCCTGGCCGCCCAGCGGCTCGGCCCGGCCGCACGGCGGCTCGGCGCGCAGGACGCTGACCAGATGGTCGTCGTAGCGGCCGTGCGGGCACGGTGCGAGCGGGTCGATGGTCCGCGGCAGCGGCGGGATCAGGTCCGGCTCCCTCATCGCCCGGTCGCCTCAGTCGATATCAGCTGGGCGGCGCGTTGCAGCCCGCCGACGTCGGCGACCACCTGGACCCGGTCGCAGAACTCCGCGTACCGTGGCAGGTCGCACGCCCCGAGCCCCCAGGAATACCGTGATTCCGGAGTCAGCCAGATCGTCTCGCGGACCCTGCGGGTTATCTCCTGAAAGGTGTCAAGCTGGGCGTCGTGGCCGTTGCCACGTCCGTCCCCGAGCACGATCAGCGTGGTGCGGCGGTCGAGCGCGGCCGAGTACTCCGCCAGCAGCTGGGTGAACGTCGCGCCGTAGTCGGAGCTGGCGTCGACGTCAAGCAGCCCGCCGGCCGGCAGCCCGTCGAAAACCAGCCCGAGCGCCCGTTCCAGCGGATGTTCGGCGAACAGCTCGGTGATCTCGACCGGCGCGTCCACGAAAGCGAACGAGCGGGCCTGCGTAAACAGCGACTGCATGCCGTAGACCAGGTGCAGGGTGAATCGCGCGGTCGCGCGCACCGACAGGGAAACGTCGGTCAGCAGCAGCAGCCGGGGCTTGTCGGCGGTGCGGCTGGTCGTGATCGGGCGGAACGGCACGCCGTCATAGCCCATGTTCTTCCGCATCGTCCGGCCCGGGTTGACGCGGCCGCGCGGTGTGTTGCGCTGCCTGCTGGTCCGGGCCCCCTTGAGCTGGTGGGCCAGCCGGCGCAGCGCCTCCTCGAGCTCGGCCCGTTCGGCCTCGTCCACGGTCTCGGTCCGGCCGCCTCGGGCGACCCGGGCCTCCACCACCGCGCCGGCGACCCGGTCCAGATAGCGTCGCAGCAGCTCGGGCAGGTCCGCGATGACGCCGGCCAGCTGCCGTCGCATCATGGCCAGGGCCTCGGCGTCCAGATCCTCCTCGGCGGTCTCCAGCCAGCCGAGCAGCACCTCCTGCTGGGCCACGGTCAGTTCGGTGTCGATCTGGTGCCCGGTGGCCGGGGCGAGCTGACCGGGCAGGCCCGGGTTGTGCAGCCGGCTGGTTTCCAGCTGCACCGATGCTCCCGCGTTCCTCGCCTGGTCCGCCCCCTCCTTCGACAGCACGATTTCGTCCGTCACCGAGGCCAGGTCGATCTTGTTCGCTTCCTGGTGCAGGTTGTACTGCTGGGCGAGATCCTCCTGGCGGAAGTAATCCCTGATGTCGGCCGGCTTGCCGTGACTGTGCCCCTGCTGCGGGAGGTCCGACGGCTCCTCGGAAACCGTGAACGAGTCAAGCTCGCCGGTGTCGGCCAGGTCGTCGTGAGCGTGGCTGTGACCGTGCTCCCCGGCCGGGCCGGCCACCGGGCGCAGCGAGAAGAACGCGGTGAAAAGCTCATCGAACAGCTCGTCGTCCCGCCGGTCCTTGATCAGCGTCACGCGCAGCGCCGCCCGCAGCGTCGGCCGGTCCGCGAGCACGCCTGGCTGCGCGGCGGCCAGCATCGCGTCGGCCGCCTCGGCGACCGACACGCGCACGCCGAACAGCCTCAGCAAGCGGACGAACCGGTGCAGGCTGCCTTCCACGCCCCGCTCCCTCAGCCGGGCCGTCGGCGGATGAGCGCCGCGAACGACCGGCTGCCCTGGCCCTGGCCGGGCTCGGTGCGCCGCGTCGGGCCCGGACCTGGGGCGCCGTAATAATCCTCATCATGCCGGCCCGGCCGGTCCATGGCCGCCCGGACCTCCCTGCCGTTGCGGCCGGCCTGCTCGTGCTTGTGCCCCTGATCGCCGTCGTGGTCATGCGCGTGCGCGTCGGAGCCGTGGGGGTGGGAATGGCCCGCGCCGGCGCCGGGCAGCTCCCGGTTCGGGTCGACCAGGCGCGGCAGCACGTCGGCGGCGCGCTGCATGTCCCGCTCGTACTTCAGCACGATGTTGAGGGTGTCGGCCAGCACACCCGCGTCCAGCTCGTCGACGCCGAGCACGGTCAGCGTGCGGGCCCAGTCGATGGTCTCTGAGATGCTCGGGCTCTTGCGCAGCGGCAGTTCCCGCAGCCCGCGCACCACCTCGACGAGCTGCCGGGCCGCGGCCTCGGGCAGCCCGGTCCGCTTGGACCGCACGATCGCCAGTTCCCGTTCCGCGTCCGGGTAGTCGAGAAACAGGTGCAGGCAGCGGCGTTTCAGCGCGGCCGAAAGATCCCTGGTGTTGTTCGAGGTCAGCACCACGAATGGCGGTGTTTTGGCGGTATACGTGCCGATCTCGGGCACGGAGACCTGATACTCGCCGAGGCATTCGAGGAACACCGCCTCCAGGGCCTCGTCGGCCCGGTCCACCTCGTCGATCAGCAGCACGGCCGGCTGCTCGCCGCGGATCGCGTCGAGCAGCGGGCGGGCCACCAGGAAATGGTCGGAGAAGAACACCGCGCCGTGGCCCTCGATCCGCGCGACCGCGGCGGGGATATCGGGGGCGTCGGCGATGATGTCGTTGATCTTCTCCCGCAGCATCTGGGTGTAAAGCAGCTGCTTGCCGTAATCCCACTCGTACAGGGCCCGGGTCTCATCCTGCCCCTCGTAGCACTGCAGCCGGAGCAGCCGGCGGCCGGTCACCGTGGCCAGCGTCTTGGCCAGCTCGGTCTTGCCGACCCCGGCCGGGCCCTCGAGCAGGACCGGCTTGTTCAGCCGGGTTACCAGGTAGATGGTGGTGGCCAGCCGCCGGTCAGTGATGTAACCTGCCTCGGCGAACCGGCTGACGACGTCGTCGATCGAGGAAAAAGGGCCGCGATCATCGACCGACTGGGTCACGTGTCCTCCGGTTCGTCCGGCGCAGGCGTCAGGCCGCCGCTGGCGGATCAGCTGAGCAGGTCATCCAGGTCGCCGTTCATGCAGTGGTCGACGACCGGGCGGACCGTCTCGAAGGTGCACTCCTTGGCGTTGCCCGGCGTGCAGGCGTCGCCGAGCACATGATTGGTGATCCGGTCGACGTCGGCCGCATCCCCAGTGATCGTCTTGGCGTTCTCGTAGAACTTCGTCGGCCCCATGCCCAGGCGGTTCTTGGAGTAGCTGTCCTGGGTCACGTCGGTGAACTTCTCCGGAATGCCGACGTCCCGCAGCAGCCGGATGGCCGCGTTCAAGGCCGCCTGGGCGGCCTGCACGGCCGTCATGCCGTGCGTGTCGACGCCCATCTGGTCGGCGATGTCGGCGAACCGCTGGTAGGCCACCGGCATGTTGAACGCCCACACCCGGGGCAGCGCGATCGCATTGTTCAGCCCATGGTGGAGGTCGTAGAAGGCACTGACCGCGTGCGAGATGGAGTGGACGATGCCGAGGCCGCCGGAGTTGAACGCCTGCGCGGCGATGTACTGGGCGTACATCATGCCTTCGCGGCCGGGCAGGTCCTGGCCGTTCCACACCGCCGCACGGAGGCTCTCCGAGGTCAGCTTGATGGCGTACAGCGCGTTGCCCAGCGACGGCGGGAAGTTCAGCCGGGACACGTACGGCTCACTGGCGTGGGCCAGCACGTCGAAGCCGCACTGGGCGGTGTAGTCAAGCGGGCAGTCGTAGTAAAGCACCGGGTCGTCGATGGCCAGGGTGGTCACGCACGCGTCGTCGAACGCCACGTACTTGTGCGGCTGATCCGGGTCAGTAGTGGTGTCAGTGATCACATAAGCCCAGGAGGTCTCCGAACCGGTGCCCGCCGTGGTGGAGACGGCGATGTGTGGCGGGTTCTTCGGGTTCTCTGACTTGTTGAAGCCCTCGAACTCGTTGACGCTGCGGCCGTCGTGCGCTACTGAGATCCGGGCGCCCTTACACGCGTCGTGCGCCGAACCGCCACCGATCGAGACGAACGAGTCGCACTTGTTCTCCTGGTACAACGCGACGGCGTCCATCACGTTGTAGTCCTTGGGATTGGACTCGACCTTGTCGTAGACGACGGTCTCGAGGCCGTGGTATCTCAGCGACTCGTTGATCTTGTGGACGGTGTTACTGCCCCGCAGGCCGGTGGTCATCACCAGGATCTTCCTGAAACCCAGCTTCTTCGCTTCCGGGCCAATCATCTCGTGAGCACCCGGACCCAGCATCGCCCGGGGGAACGGGTGGAACTCCTTGATCGGGAAAGGCTTGAGCAGTTCGTCAACCTGCATGGCGCACGGGCTCCTCTCCATGGTGTGCTCCCGCGCACAGTGTGCGAGGACCGCTTCAGCCGGCCGGACGCCACCGGCGGGAGCACCGTTGCGGCGAGGCTAAGCAGCGGCGCGGCGATGCGGAACCCGCGCGCGCCGAGTCCGCCCGACCGCGACCTCCTTGCGCCCTGACGTACAGCACCGCGGCTGCCCGAACGGAGGGGCTGGTGAAGGCGGCCGGCTACGCCGTGTTCCCGTTCGTCTTGGTCAGGGTGTACCCCTGCTTTGGCGCCCCGGCCACCGGCGGCCAGCCGCTCCCGCTGGGCGGGCCAGTCCTGCACGGCTGATCCGCACGGTCACGTGGCCGCGCAGCCGGTCCGCCCGGCCCGGTACCTATCCATCCGGATGGGGTGATGACGGCCGGAAGCATGGTGACACGGCCCGCACAGCCCCCATACCGTCACCAGCATCAGGCGAAGATTAGCGAGGCCGTCGCCCGGTCCCGCCGCAGCTGACCCAGGAGGCTTCTCATGCAGCAGGGCACCCGAGCCGACGCCTCGCCCGCTGATGCGCCGCGCGTCAGCGACGACCTCGACGCGGGCCAGGAGCCCGAGATCGCTGAGGAGCTTCTGGTCGAGGAAGTCTCGATCGATGGAATGTGCGGCGTCTACTAAGGCCGGAGCCATCGTGATGACCCAACAATTCGAGCCGGGCTGCGGCTACGAGCTCAACCCGGCGGTGGCGCTTCGCCCCGAGCCGTTCGGGGCGCTCGCGTATCACTTCGGCAACCGGCGGCTCTCCTTCCTGAAGGCGCCAGAGCTCGTCGAGCTCGTGCGCGGACTCGGCTCCCACCGCTGCGTATCCGATGCCCTAACCGCCGTCCCCGAGGGTCGGCGCGATGCCTGCCTTCGGGCGCTGGCCTCGCTGGCTGCGGCGGACATGATCGTTCCCCAGACGGTGCGGAGCGAGGAAGCGTGACGATCGCCAGCGAACAGAAGACGCCCTCCGAGCGCGTACCCGCCCTGGTGGAGCAGTTCAAGGGCGGCCTGGCCGCACCCATCTGCCTGACCTGGGAGTGGACGTACGCATGCAACCTGTCGTGCACGCACTGCCTGTCGTCATCGGGCCGCCGCGATCCCGGCGAGCTGACCACCGCGGAGATGCGGTCGGTGATCGACGAGCTCCGGGCCATGCAGGTGTTCTACGTCAACGTCGGCGGCGGCGAGCCGACCGTGCGGCCGGACTTCTGGGAGCTGCTGGACTACGCGGTGGCCGGCGGTGTCGGCGTGAAGTTCTCCACCAACGGGCTGCGGCTCGACGCCGAGCGCGCGCAGCGGCTAGCCGCCACGGACTACGTGGACGTGCAGGTCTCACTGGACGGTGCGAGCCGAGAGATCAATGACGCGGTCCGCGGCGACGGCTCCTATTCCATGGCGCTGCGTGCGATGGAGAACCTGGCCGAGGCGGGCTTGGCGAACTTCAAGATTTCCGTCGTGATGACCAGGCACAACGTGCCGCAGCTGGACGACTTCGCGGCCATCGCCGACCGGTTCGGCGCTCAGCTGCGGATCACCCGGCTCCGCCCGTCCGGCCGTGGAGCTGACGTCTGGCACGAGCTGCACCCCACTGACCAGCAGCAGCGAGAGATCTACTCATGGCTGACGGACCACGGCGACCGGGTGCTGACCGGTGATTCGTTCTTCCACCTCAACGCGCTTGGCGGCAGCCCGCTACCCGGGCTGAACCTCTGCGGGGCCGGCCGGGTGGTCTGCCTGATCGATCCGGTCGGGGATGTCTACGCCTGCCCGTTCGCCATCCACGATGCGTTCAAGGCCGGCACGGTGCGCGCGCCGGG
>JBEKGC010000139.1:0-14246 GCA_050013055.1 Streptosporangiaceae bacterium | reverse complement strand
AACAACAAGCTTAGGGTCACATCGCTAACCTATCTTCGACATACTCTGACGGATCTGCGCGGATGCCACCCCGTTCGAGCAGGACTTCCTCGAAGACCTCGACTACGCGTGAGGCTACCGCGGTCGCCTCGAACTGCTGTGCGTGCTGCCGTCCCGCCTCGCCCATT
The DNA here is from genome assembly GCA_050013055.1 of Streptosporangiaceae bacterium. Lineage (GTDB taxonomy): Bacteria > Actinomycetota > Actinomycetes > Streptosporangiales > Streptosporangiaceae > Palsa-504. Next base: position 14,079 of record JBEKGC010000139.1, on the reverse strand, counting down.
CGTTGCCTTGTTTGCGGATCTTCCAGGAGGCTGTCCAACGCAGCCGCCAGCGCTCCTGGGTCGCCTGGGGGGACCAGCAAGCCTGTAACGCCATGTCTGACCACGTCCCGCAACCCGCCGACATCGGAGGCGACTACGGCGCGCCCTAGCAGACTAGCTTCAATGGCTACCTGCCCAAGCGGCTCGTTCCAGGTCGACGGGACGATAGCGACCGACGCACGTACCCAAGACGCAACCACCTGCGCTGAGGGGACCTGTCGGGCGACGAAAACCCCTGGGTCGACGATGTCCAGGCTGTCAGGGTGCGGAGTACCGATCAGGACGAGAGAAGCCTGGTTACGCATTCTGCGCCGGGCCTCAAGCAGCACGTCGACGCCCTTGTGCCGACCCAGCGCTCCGACAAACATCAGGTAACCGTCCTCTGCCGGAAGGAATGCCGGCCGAGGGGTCGACTGCGCGAGTGCCGAGAGATTATTAGGGACCATCGTCGGTATGACGACTGCCTTGGCGCCGCTAGGGAGGGCATCACGTGACCCCTCGGCTACGGCCGAGCTAATAGCGATGTAACGGTCAGCACGTCCATGCAATGTCCGGCTGGCACGCAAACCAGTCGTGATCGCCGTTCCCTTCAGCCAGCCGTATTGATTTGGTGCGCAGGCAAGACACTTCATGAGCTTAGGCCCGGAGCACGGAAGGCTCTGGTCGTCGGCCGGTGTTTTGAGCATGGGGTCGCTCTTAGTTCCCATCGACCGGTGGTTAACAAATTGGAGCGTCTTCTTGGCGCAAGCCAGCCCGTAGTCATGCAATGTGACAACATGAGCCGGCCCTTTCTTCCGGCGGTACAGGGGGAAGTATGAGTATTGAAGCCAGCTGTGATCATGTACGACGTCGGGACGCTCCTGGTGAACCAGGCCGCGAAGCACCGCCAAAGCGCCTGGATCTGGAAAAGTTGGATGAAACGGGCGAGCGGCATCCGCATGATATGCGGTCAGCCTGCTGCTCCAGCCGCGGATACGGACGATGCGTATACCATCAAGCGTTTCTTCAGAGGGATCATCGCCGGTTTGGAGCGTCACGACTGTCACCGTGTGCCCTAGCCGGACCAGCTCGCGGGAGAGCGTCTCCACATGCCTTTCCAGGCCACCAATGACGGGGCGGTAGAAGTCAGTCAACTGAAAAATATGCATATTGACGCCTCCAGGAAGGGGGACAGATCAGGACACTGCCAAACGGGCCGACCTGCCTCATCGACGGCGCCGGGCCTCTATCAAGGCTTCTCGGTAGAACTTCACCATCCGGTCGGCGGCAGCGTCGGCGGTAAAGACCTGTTGGAAACGCTCGACTCCAGCCTCCTTCCGTCTTTCGTTTACTGCCCCGCGGGCAAGTACCGAAGCCAAGGCTTCCGCAAGATCCGCGCCGTCATCCGGTCGCACTAGGGGCCATCCGACATCGCCAATAGTCTCCGCCAGGGGCGCTATGTCAGATGCCACGACGGCAAGCCGCAGGGCCATCGCCTCGACGAGGGTGCCACCTAGTCCTTCCCAACGCGACGGAAACGATAGCACATCCGCGGCGCACATAAGGTCTGGTATGTCGGTTCGGTGGCCAAGAAATCGAATCATCGAGCAGTCCTGAGCCTTAGCCCGAATGACCGCACTTGCATTGCCCGGGCGGCCAGCGACAAGCAGGACAGCACGTGGATAATGTTTTACCAGGCGGCGGAAAGCGTCTATGGTTGTATCGACGCCCTTTTGCCAGTCAAGTCGGGCCACGCTCAGCACTACAGGCGCGTCGGTCTCGATTGCGAGTGCCCTCCTAGCGTGCAGCCGCCTATTCGCCGTCAGTGTACCCAGCCTTGCAGGGTCACGCCCGCGGTAGATGACCTCTATACGATCCATCGGTATCTTGAGTCTGTGACTCATCACCGTGGCCACATTGGCGGAAATTGCATGAAATCGGGTGGTGAGCGGCGCGCTCGCCATATCAGCGGCCTGAACTGCGCGTACACTCCAAGGCCCGTAGCGCGAATTACGCCTGTGCTCTGGTCCGTAATCTGTGTTGGCCAAGGTCGTCACGACCGGAATCCTTGTAGTTATCGCCGTAATCCGGCCCGCAAGGTTGGCAAAGAGCAAAGTGGTATGAATTAGATCAGGTTTTTCTGTGGAAATCATTTTTCGAAGCTCAAGCATGGTGCCCGGCGAATAGCGGTGTCCCAATCGAGTGCACGTGATCCCAAGGTCATCGATTCGTCCATCGAGACAGCCATCATCCTTGAGGAGCGTTATTATAGACGTTTGAACGCCTCGGCTTCTAAGTGCGGGTGCAATCTCTAGGATCGATGTTTCTGCTCCGCCGCCGTGCATACTGTCGATGATGTGCATCACGTGCATCTATTCACCGCTCAATAACTGGAAGATAAATGGAATCTGTCAGCTCATCGCCGTCGTGTCGACGCCTGTGCCGACCCCGCTTGTGATGAGCGTGATAGAGTTCTCTACGCAATGCCAATCCTGAGGCCGCGGCGGCCGATGACTGAACTGTCACGACGGTAATACCTACGCCGGTCAGGCCGAGTATATGGTCCGACAAGGCAACGGCTATCAGCGTAGCGGTGCACACGTAACCTTGTATAATCGCGGATTTGTGGGTATTGCGTCGGACCCTGCAGTAAGCGTAATAAACAGTCGAAATCGCCTTGGGCAAGCACGCGATCAGAAGCAATTCCAACAGCGGAGCCGCGCGGGTATACTTGTCGCCAAATGCATGGAGCAGCCAAGGGCAAATAAGCACAAGCACCGCAACAGCTGGAAGGATAATCATAAAAATTTGTCGCAAGGCTTGACGGATTAGGGCCGCCATCTTCTCAGGGTTGTGCGCACCCTCGACTGTAAGGGGTGATGCATAGTTAGCAGCAACCTGGTCGAGTGTACTCGAAAAGAGAAATGATGTATAGAAAAGTGCATTTGCCGACGCGCCGAGTGATGCGGTGATAATGATGGGCAGTAGATAGGTCCAGCTTTGAGTGAAAAAACCACCAACCGCGTCGCCAGCTGCGAAGCGAATGATGTTCGCTCGCATCACTGGTCCAAATTTCGTGACGCGTCGCGGCCTGGGTGCTGGTGGCAGGAATTTGAAGAATATTACGGCAGATATGATCGGAATTATCAAAGTGAGGGAGATCATCCACGCGCTAAACAGGGAAAAGCCCGTGCCTATCTGCATTACTATAAAAAGAATGCCAATTTTGAGCACTCCAAATGCACCATTCTCGACCGGCACCCAAACCGCTTGCCGCAGGCTCACGAGAACGTTGTCCTCAATCGTAAAGATTGCCATGGCCGCGGCTGCGAGCACAAGACTAGTCGCCTCAAGCATGCCGAGCCTCAGCGGGGAATCAGGTGACGCGAAAATCCTGATAGCGGTAAGCGATATTGCCGCAAGAAATACCGAACCTGAGGCGGCAATGATATAGGCAGCGAGTACAAGTCTCCTGCTTCTACCGCCAGCCGTAGGTAGGAAACGCATCAACATTCCAGATAGGTTCAGCTGCCCTAGGCCAGCGAAAAGCGTAGTCGCCGCAACGAGGGCACCGGCCACTCCTACAGCGGATGTGGAAAAAATATGAGCGGCTATGATCCAAAAACCAAAACCAAGGGCCCCGGTCAACCCAGTATTTGCCAAAAGTGCCATGCCGCCACGCGAAAGAGGATCGGACCATCGCTTCGTTGCTACCGCTTTGATCCCTTGAAGGTGTCCGTCAAGCCGCGCCGAGTCGAGGCGGCGGGTTGAGTCGGTCCGGTTTGCGAGATCCATGACATTCTTACAAGCGCACTGTTCTTGACGCGACTCTCGCGGTTTCTATATAGACGCCCGCAAGAACAGTAGCAGTGGCATCCCAGGTCGGCAACTCAGCATGAACGCTCGGACGTTGACCTTTTAGCACTCCTACCAGGGTCTGGGCGATAGTTGCGGGAGATGCATTGTGGTCCATGCCGGTGACCAATCCGTCTGCCACAAGGTCACCAAGCCCAGCAGTGTCAAACCCGATAGTAGGGATCCCTAGTGCTAGTGCCTCGGTCACGGCTAGAGGATGAGACTCGTATGCTGAAAGAGCAACGACTACTGCGGCTCGGCCTAGAGACTCAGCCATTCGCTCGCGGTCCGCTGGGCTGATGTATTCGATGGTGACGACTTTCTCTAGGCCGAGTGTCTTTATCTGCGACCGCAGTTTTTTCTCGTACGGGCCAGCACCTAGGATTTGCAGCGTCGCGTCAGGGACTGATTGTCGCACGATAGGTAGAGCTGCGACAGCACGTTGGTGCCCCTTATAGTGTTCAAGCCGACCGCACGAAACTATTCGGCCGGGAATTACTTCCACAGGCACTTGATTGGCTGATAGCTCGCCCCCGTTCTGGATAATCCTAAAATGTGCTGGGTCAATGGAACATGCGCGTTCGAAAATTTTCTGTTCGAAGCGGCTTACTGCAATAATCATTGCCGCCCGTCGCAGCAACGGTCCCAAGACGCGCCATTGAATATTCCTGAGCCGGCCCCGAAGGTAGGACGAATGCCCACCAGTGTGCAGCGTTACTATGTACTGAGTCCCCTTTCGGCGCGCAGCGAGCATAGCAAGAACCGGAACGGCTGTGTGAATCCCCTGGCAATGAATAATGTCATAGTCTCCGTGCATTATTCGGCTGTAGATGCCAGGTGCGAAGTAGTAGTCTCGATGCCGCGGATAGGCGCGGCACCGTAGGACAGTGAATCCCTTGAATTCTTCCCTGCTCAAACGGCTACCCGAACGGTCTGTCGTTAGGATGACAAGGTCCAGGTCACCTCGCATCGCCATTCGCCGGGTGACTTCCTGAGTGTGAGTCTCTGTTCCTCCAGCATCAGGAAAGAAACGAGCCGTCACTACTAGGACGCGAATTCTTGGCGTCAGGGACAACTGTCCTGATTCGAGATCATCAAATTCGAGGGCTGCCGGGGATTTTATGGTAAAAGGATCAGGCGGCTGCACTACGTCGCCTCCCCGGTCGGTGAAAGGGGGGAAAATATAGCGCCCATGCAGTAACCGGCGGCAGTTGACGCAAAGCCAAGCACAATTACCGCTGAACGTGCAGCGCCCCAGAGATTGCCACCGGCACAGTCCTCAAGCCCATTCCAGATACCTCTCGGCAGTACGCGCGAAGCATAATGACGCTCCGTACTCAGTGCTCTCGAACGGCCTACCCGTCGGGAGAGTTCCGCCTTCGAGATACCCTCCGACCAGCAGCGCCTGACAAAATATCCCAGAGAAGCACGATCTGGCATGAGTTGGTGCTCAACCTTCGACGAAGGTTGATACATTATAATGGCATCTGGATTAGCATTCGTCAATCGAATAGAAAACTCGGTCTCCTCGCAGCCCAACAGCCGCTCTCCGATGCGGCCCATTTGCTCGGCAAAACCACCAACTTGATCGAAAGCTGCCTTGCGGAATGACATGTTTGCGCCAACCAGGTTCCGCACTTGATGCGGAGCTGCGGATATTCCCCAATGGCTGCAGCCCACTACCCAGAGAAATTCTTTCGGGAACCACTCAGGCTGGCCGCTTAGCCAATGCGGCGTAGCGAAGCCGCCGACACCGTAAACTCGTTCGTCGATATAGGGTGCACGAAGCGCATCGAGCCATCCTTCATGCGGGATAGCATCATCGTCCAGAAAAACGATGATGGATCCACGCGCTTCGTCAAGAGCGGTGTTCCGCGCCCCGGAGAGGCCGCGGTGGTGACGATTAGGGAAAACGCTGAATCCCCTTAGATGATCGCGACACTGAGCGAGGAGTTTGTCGTTGTGATCCACGATCACAAGCAGCTCATCGGTATTGTTGATTTGATTCAAAGTTACATCTATCGCATGTCGCAGAGTCGTCCAGCGATCAGTCGTATAAGCGCATACGACAACCGTTACCGAATTAGCCAGAGATGTCTTGCCGTTCACTCCGTGTTGACTTTCAAGCATGCGAGAGTTCCTCCAGCATGCCGCCATAGAAAAAACCAGTTGTGCTGGAGAGGAGAGTGTAGCCCGCTGGGGTAGCCGCGCCAATGACAGCTCTAGCTGGGTGCCAAGGGTGCGCGGAGCCGCTGGCAGGATGCCGGAACAGATGATTGGCATCATTACGTGGGCTGAGCGATGCGAGAACGAGGACCCGCACCCGGAGTAGCGTGCTTCTGCTGGCTGGTCGAAGCGTCATGTAATTCCCACGTGCCACTACCGAACGTTGAAGCATGGTAACGGAGAGGCGATGTCCCGCTTCCCTCGAGGCTGGCTGGACTCAGCTGGCTGGTCGACCACTTCTCGTCCGGTCTGCGCGTACTAGGCCGAGGGGCGGCGTAGGTAACGCTATGTGAGCGGTCCTCGTCTCCGTGGCCACATTCAGATGGGCAATGGACCGCTGTGATCTCAGGGTCCAACCTCAGTACCAGGCCGGTGCGACTGTACACAATCTCCTCCGCTGTTGACCACAGGCCAGGCTCGGATGGCTGCTCACGGGTGCTGGTCAGCGTGCATATTCTCCGAAAGTGGCACGTACAAGCATGCCAGCTTGTCCACAGGTTGTCCTGGCTCTTGCGAAAGTCAAGCTGGCGGTTTGGGGTAGTCCGATCAGCCTGATCGACTAGCATGTTGGCAGAAAATCACGCTGAAGCACGAAGTTAAGGGACCGGATAATACGAAATAATTATCCCCGCCTAGCTGCGGGCTGCGGCTGGGGGTTTCATATATTTCTTGGCGTCCTGACGGAATGCGGTAAACGCACTCGAATCACTAATGCGCCAGACTCGACCTTGGGTGTTCTCATCGAACCACATGAATCCTGCTAGTCCGAATGAGCGGATACCGGCGAAAAGGTCGTCAATCTTTGCTGGCTGTCCTGCGGTAGGCGCAGCACCCGTTTCTGCTATAAGTATCGGGTCGCTTGTCAGCTTGAGTACGGAAATAATGGTGGGACTGAATACCTGGGCGAAACTCTGCGATGACAGGTAATAATAGCCATCGATCCCCACCCAGTTCACGTACGCGCTGCCAGGCCACCAAGGTGCAGGGTCAGGAATGGGAATACTCGTATCGATTACGTTGACGGTCCACATCCAAGTAACGTTGCCTGCGCCAACTGTGCGGAACAGGTTGACGACGTGCCGCCAGGCAGCGACGAATACCGCCGGAGATGTATGTTCATTTGCCCATGAGTACCAGTTTCCGTTCATCTCGTGTCCGAATGATATTACTACTTGTTTCCTGAACGCCTTGATCTGGGTCGCGTAGGAGCGGATGTACGCGTCATAGCGGCCACTGGCTATGCTCGCCAATGAGATGTTCTCGGGGTCAATTTGAACAACTGTTGTTGCGCCGTGCTTCGCGGCCGAGGTGGCGAACCTTGCTTGGAATGGCTTAAGCCAAGGACTGTAGTAAGACACAAGGTTTGGCTGCCTGCCAATAGCCTGAGCAAACTGGTTCACCCCGCTATAGGTCCCGGGAGCATCTGGCTCGTAGACTCCGAGATAACGTACGGATTGCGTAGGGTGATACAAAGTAGTAGCCCAGGGTTTGGTAATGGTCAGAGTGGTTGCGGTAACGATGATGACAAGAGCGCAACATACGATGGCGACACGCCTTTTCATCCTCGTGGCTCGCCGGCGACTTGTCTGGTGGGCGGCTGACCGCGTGTACGACTGTGTCATGCCACTCTCCTGTTATAGAAGGGTGAGTTTGCTGGACTGTGGCTGGATTGAGCCTCCGCCGATGCCAACCGCCGAGAGGCGCGCCCTTGTTCACATGCGCTGGTCACACAGAGTCGTTCGCTCATGAAGATGGCCGGTAGTACATCTCAGCGCCATGGCGGAACGCGGCCAGGGCTGCGGGTGTGATGAGCCGCCAGTCAACCTTATCGATAGAGTCGAACCATATGAACCCGAGCAGGTCATAGAGGCGTACGCCGGCAAAAAGATCGGCAATTTTCGCGGGCTGGCTGGAGGCTGGAGTCGCCGAGGTCTCGGAAATGAGGATCGGCTTGTGGGTCAGGGAACGCACATTGACGATGGTCGGGCCAAAAACGGAGGCGAACACCGAGGACGAGTTGGTGAAGTAGCCGTCTATCCCAACCCAGTCCACGTACGCATTGCCTGGCCACCAGGGTCCTGGAGCGGGAACCTGGGTGTTCGTCTGGATCGTGTTGATCGTCCAGAGCCAGGTCACGTTCTGCGCTCCCGAAGCCCGGACGATGGTGACGATGTGCCGCCAGGCGGCGACGAAGGTCGCGGGCGACGTGTGCGTGTATCCCCAGGTGTACCAGTAACCGTTCATCTCGTGGCCGAAGCTCAGGATGACCGGATGACCGTAGGCGCGGAGAGCGTTCGCGTAGGTACGCAGGTAACTGTCGTACTGTCCGGCAGCGATGGCGGCGACGCTGGTGTGCGTAGGGTTCATCTGCACCAGGGGTATTGCACCCTCGTTGGTTACCGTAGTAGCAAAGGCGACCTGGAATGGCTCCAGCCATCCGCTGTAGTAGACAACCACGTCCGGCTTGACTCCGGTGGCCGCGGTGAAGGCCCCTACCTGTGCATAGGAGGCAGGGGCGCCATGCGGGTAGAGCCCGATATAAGAGACAGGGGTGGTCGCGAGACCCTTGTGCTGTCCTGCAGGTTGCCGAGCGTGGGCCGAAGTCCACGCCTGGTACCCCGCGAGCGTTCCGGCCAAGACTATTGCTACGCCTGCGGCGGCGATCGTCGCCCATAGCCTTGCTCCGTGGCGCCGGACCGATGTACGGCCTCCTTCTCGCTGCGCCTGGCGGTGTCGCCCCATGCGCTGTGTGTCAACCAAAGCCTTAGTGCCTCCTACCCCCCGTGTTGCGCCTGGTTCCCAGGACATTCAGATGAGGTACTCCGGTTACGAGTTGGGACGGTGGTATGTGCTGGCTCCCTCGCGGAACGCGGCGATGGCCGCTGGGCTGTCGATGACGAACTGCTGGTTCACGGTGTTCGTCGAGTCGTAATACACGAACCCGAGAAGACCATAGGACCGGACGCCCGCAAAGAGCTCGGTGATCTTTGACGGCTGGCTTGCGGTCTGCATCGCCCCCGTCTCGGCAATAAGGATAGGGTCGCTCGTCAGTGTGCTGACCTTGGCGATGGTGGGCCCGAAGAGGGGAGCAAATTCCCAGGACGGCTTGAGGTAATAGCCATCGACTCCTACCCAGGTCACATACGAGGCACCCGGCCACCACTGGCCCAGCGAGCTGTCGACATTGCCGGCCCGTGAGTCGTTGATGATGTTGACCGTCCATAGCCACGTCACATTCCGGGCCCCGAGTGCCCGGAACAGCGTGACAATATGCCGCCAGGCCGCGACGAACACGGCGGGCGACGTTCTCGTGTAACCCCACGGAGACCAGTTGCCGTTCATCTCATGGCCGAAGCTCAGGATGACCGGATCATGGTAGGCGCGGACAGCTTCGGCGTAGGAGCTCAGGTAAGCGTCATATTTTCCGGAAGCGATCGCGGCAACCTTGACGGTGTCGGGGTTCATTTGCACCAGCGGCACCGCGCCGTTGTCGGCCACCTGATCGGCGAAGCTGCTCGGAAAAGGAACGAACCACCCGCTGTAGTACATAACGATATCTGGCTTGGCCCCCGTAGCCTTGGTGAAGGCCGTCACCTGGCCGTATGAGGCAGGGAGGCCCTTGGCGTAGACGCCGAGGTAAGAAGCCGCCGCGGGAGGCAAGGTGACCGGCAGCGGCCCGGTCGGGTCCGAAGACATGTTGTAAAACGTGATGCCGAGCGCGATCGCAGCCACCGCCACGAGTGCCGTGACGGTCATGACGATCGGTCGGCGCCTCCATGCGCCCTTACCGTTGCGATGTCTCATGATGAGGCTCTTCCTGTGATCCCGCTGTCGGCGTGGGGTGAAGCAGGCGTGCTGGTGGCCGTGTCAAGGCGGGCAGATGTCTTCATATCGCGGCCTCAGCAGCCTTCGTCCCGGCGCGATTCCAGACGCCCTTGCTTGGTGTCAGCAGCGGCGCCATCATGTAGAGCTGAACGCCGGCCAGAATCTCGGTGACCCAGTACGGCCCCCATCCGTACTGGTGAACGCGCAGTGCCAGGCCTGACCACAGAAGCACTTGAACGGCCACGATCCAGGTGCAGAGGATCCGGTTGACCATGACGGGTACCTGGCCCCGGTCGGGCGAGGCACCCGTCGGCACCCACTCGGCCACCCGCCCGCGGATCGCGTACCACACCGAGTACAGGTGGCAGCACGAGTTGATCATGCAAACCCGGTAGATCGTGGGACGCCAGCCGCGGCTCAGCACTGGGAACACGAAGACGCTCGCGACCAGCGCAGGCAGCAGCGGCAGGTAGTTGTGCGGGTAGATGCGCCCGGGATAGAACCAGATCATGGTCAGGGTGGGGAATGGTCCGGTGAGCAGCAGCGCGGCCGACGACATGTAGTAGAGGAACGCGGCCCAGAAGGCGGCCCGCTGTTGCCAGGTGAGCGACGCCTCGAGGAAATACCGGTCGATCATCACCATCATCGAGGATCGGCACCAGCGGGCCTGCTGATTGGCCAGCGACGCGAAGTCGGTGGGCGCCACGCCCTTGGCCAGGCAGAGGGGCAGGTAGCGGGTCTCGTAGCCGGCCCACCACAGTTTCACTCCGGAGTGGACATCCTCGCCGATCGGTACCTGCGCGAAGCCGCCCGCGGCCGCCACCGCCGCCCGGCGGTAGACCAGGTTCGTGCCCGCGCAGATCGCCGCCTTGTAGCGGTCCCTGGCGGGCTGGATGAACCGGAAGAAGATCTCCTGCAGGGTCCCGGCATAGCGCTGGATGTAGGAGAACGACCCGTTGCTGACGTCGTAATACTGGGCGGTCTGCACGATGCCGATCTTCGGGTCGGAGAAGTACGGCATGGTCTCGCAGAGAAACTCCGGGCGGACGGCGAAGTCGGCGTCGATGACCGCGATGAATTCTCCTGAGCTGATGCTGAGGGCATGGGTGAGGTTGCCGGCTTTTTTCATCGCGCCCGGGTCAGGGCGCACGACATACCGGAAGTCGTAGGTGTCCGCCAGGAGGCGTACCTGGTCTCGCGCGGAGTCATCGAGCACGTAGACGGTCGTCGGAACGTGCCAGCTCATCTTGCTCACGTGACTGAAGGTGTTATCGAGCACCGCCAGCGGCTCGCCGCAGCTGGGCAGGAACACATCCACGGTCTCGCCGTGCTCCCGGTAACTGGCCACGTTGGCCTGGTGCTCGGCCAGGGTCAGTCTCGGGCGTCCGATTCGCAACCAGAAGTTGATCACCACGGGCGGCACCATGACCATGAGCAGCAGCCACATGAGCGGGGCGATGAGCCAGGCGCGTTCGGCCACATGGATGTATCCGTACAGCACCCCGGCGGAGGCGATGAGCAGCCATCCGAACACCCAGCGGCGCGCGCTGCCGAAATATTTGTACTTCTCCTGGTCATCGGGAGGCTGAGGCAGGTAGCTCTCAGGCCATGGCGGCGCGACCGCGAGGTTAGTCATCGGAAGCACGACCCCTCACGCGTGAGGCCCAGATGGTGAACCGGCCCGCGCGCGCCAGTACGTAATAGCCGCCCGCATGCCGCATGTCCGCGATGATCTGGCCGTCGGTCGCCGTGGTATCGCCGAAGTCGAGAATCACCAGTGAGAAGTAATGGCTGTTGATCGCGGCCTGGTAAGAAGGTCCCCCGGGGAGCTCCTGGCCATAGCTGAAGTAGTAGGTGCTCGCCCAGCGGGACCAGGGGACTTCCGTGCGCAGGTAGTAGGCCTCAACGTCATAGTCTTCGGCCAGGTAGTGGCCAGGATGAGAGGGGATGGCCGAGCGCAGGGTGCTGACGGCCACGGCGGCGTTCGGCCAGACCTCGAACAGGGCGGCCGCCTGTCCCATCGAGCCGAACAGTGTGGCGGCGGCAATGGGCAGCGCCATCACGGGGGCCCAGCCGTGGCCCGGATCGACTCGGCTCAACCGGGCCATGGCGTAACCCGCGGCGATCGCGGCGAACCAGGCCCCGAACACCACGTGCTTTTGCAGGCTGACGGTCGTGTGCAGCCTGCCCTGCTCGGTCGGCGCCAGCAAGGCGGCGACGGTCAGCACGGCAGGCAGAAGTCTCCCGCGAACCTCCGTCCGGCTGGCCAGGACCGTACCCAGAGCGGCGAGGACGAGAATCAGGCTCGTCCACACGTACGCGCTGCGCAGGACGGTGCTCACCGGAACATCCGCTGGCGGCCGGGTCAACGTGCTGGTGGTGACGCCCAGCCAGTAGTTGCGGCCGCCCACCACGACGGCTGCGACGACCAGCGTGAGCCATGGGCCAAGCACCCAGGCCACGGCCGCCAGCCAGGCGCGTCCCTCGTGCTTGCGCCAGACGGCCAAGGCCACGACAGCGAATACGACCGGCGTGAAGAGGACGGTCGCGTACTTAACGGCGTCGGCGGCCGCCAGGGTGATCCCAGCGGCGACGAGAAGAGCGATCCGCGTCCCGGACCGGCCGTCCGCCGAGCGCACGCCCAGCCATGTGGCCAGGGCCAGCAGGAACAAGGCCGGCGCGTCAAAGGTGGCCAGGGCGCCCAGGAATTGCGTCCCGGCGAGGGTAGCGAACAATCCTGCCGCCAGCAGCGCTGCCCGCTGGCCGTACAGCCGGCCGGCGGTGGCCCACAGCATGCTGGTAACCCCCAGCATGAAAGACAACGACAGGATCCGCGCGGCCGCCAGGCCGCCGACGCTGTCCGCGAGTGCGCCAAGAGGCGGATAGATCACCGGCGATCCGGAGAAATAGGCGGGAAAGTTCGGGATCGGCGTCTGGTGCAGCCACCGAGCCCATTCCAGGTGCCCGGCGCGCAAGTAGAGGGCCTCGTCCTGGAAAGCGGTGTTGGACCAGGCGAGCCGAAGGGACAGGGCGGCTTGGACGGCCAGGACCGCGTACAGCGGCCACCGTCGGGGCGCCAGCCGGGACAGCGCAGACAACCCGGCTCGAGCTGAGATCACGGCGTGGCCGCCATGATCCTGCGCGACCGCAGGTGAGTGGGTGACAGCCTCCGGCAGCCCGGTGTCACCGCGAAGTCCGGTCGATCCGAACGTCCCGGCGTCTCCCGGCGAATACTGGCTGACGATCATCCCCGGTCTGCAGCTGTCAGCGCTTCTGACTGCCATTTAAATGCGTACTTTCAGTCGGCCACGGTGGTGAAAAGGGATCCGGCACCTTGTCGATTGTCTACAATTCGCATACGCCGACGTCGGGAAGTACCACGCACTCATTGGTCATACTCCCCACCTCGTCTAATGTAATGATTACATTACGTAAAGTAGCTAAAACCTCCTCAAGTTAAGACTGCCGCCTACGAAAAGGTACAGTTCATGTCCCATAGAAGCGTGCGGTTTGGTGATTTTCCCGGCTTGCCTAGCCCCCAGGTGGGCTTGGCGTTAGCTCATATCGGACGCCTTGACTGAACGAAAGCTCAGCCTGCAGGCTGTCTTCGAGCCGCCAGTCCTGATGGCTGATGCCGGTGCCTGTGCCGTGCTGGTCCTTGTCAAACCAGACCAGCCCGAGCGTCTTGTACGCCGCCATCCCCTTGAATAGGTTCTGAATCTTGGCGAACTGACCTGCGTCGGGACCGACGGCCGTCTCCGACAACAGGATCGGCTGGCCGGTGAACGTCCGGACTTGAGTAATGGTTTTGCCGAACACGCTCGCGAAGGTGTCGGACGGGCGGTAGTAGTAGCCGTCAATGCCGATCCAGGTCACATAATCCGTGCCGGGCCACCACGAGCCGACCGGCCCGGTGGTACTCCCATCAGCCTGGATGGTCCACAGCCAGGTGACGTTGTCGGCGCCTTGCTCGCGGAACAGCGTCACGATGTGACGCCAGGCCGCCACGAACGTCGTCGGCGAGACATGCCCGTACCCCCATGAGTACCACGGGGCGTTCATTTCGTGCCCGAACCCTATGACGACGGCAGTGCGGAAGTTACGAACGCTCTGCGCGTAGGAGCTCAGGTAGTCGTCGTAGGTACCGGCGGCGAC
>JBEKGC010000138.1:0-16497 GCA_050013055.1 Streptosporangiaceae bacterium | reverse complement strand
GTCATCGCGGCGGTGGCGGCCCGCACCAGCCGGATCCGGTTCGGTGTCCTGATGAACCAGCTGGCCCGCCGCCGGGTCGGCAAGGTCGCGCGGGAATCGGTCACGTTGGACCGGCTGTCCGGTGGCCGGCTGATCCTCGGCGCCGGGCTCGGGTCAGTGCCCGAGGAGTTCACCGCGTTCGGGGAACCAGGTGATCTGCGTGAGCGCGCCGCCCGGCTGGACGAGTCGCTGGAGGTGCTGACGGAACTGTGGCGCGGCGAACCGGTCACCTTCCACGGTGAGCACGTCACCGTCACCGGCGTGACCATGCTTCCATCGCCGCTCCAGCAGCCGCGCATTCCCATCTGGTGCGGTGGCCGGTGGCCGAACAAGGCGCCGTTCCGGCGGGCGGCCCGCTGGGACGGGGTGATGCCCACCCACACCGGCTACGGCCTGGGACAGACCATGCCGCCGGCCGAACTGGCCGCCGTCATGGGTTACATCCGCGAGCACCGCGAAGACGGGGCCCCGCCACTGGCTGTTGCGCTGGAAGGCCGCACCGACGGCGCGGCGGCTGACCGCGGCGGCCGGAACGTGGGCGCCTACCGCGAAGCCGGGCTCACCTGGTGGGTGGAAGCGCTGGGCTGGTGGCGCTGCGACCCGGCCGGCGCGATGGCCAGGATCCGGCAAGGGCCGCCGCTGCTGCACTAAATGGAGCCGGGTCACGCGGTACTTCCGCATGCCCGGCGGCGATCACGCGCAGAGCTCCGGATAGTTATAGGCCAGGGGCCGAACCGGGACCTTCGTTTTTCAGGCTGAGGACGTGAGATCGGCCTCGTCGCGATACTGCTCAGGTGCGCGTCACCCGTCCTCAGGGTGGCGAGAAGTGACGAAAATACCCCTGCCCTGCACCGTGTGGGCCAGTCCGGCATCGCCGGCCCGGCCGGGACCGGTAAAACCCACGTCCTGGCCACCGCCGCCCGGGCGTGGAACGGACCGGTGTTCGGTACCGCGACCTCGCAGAACGCCACCAACGAGCACCGCAACGCCGGTGTCCGCGTCGCGGCGAATACGACCCGGCTCCTGGCCGACCTGGACGCCATCCCGCCGGGCTCGCTGATCGAGGTGGACGAAGGTCGATGGTGTCCCCGGCCCACCTGGCCGCGCTGACAGAGCACGCGGCGCGCAACGGCTGCAAGCTGGTGCTGGCCGGGGAGCAGGAGCAGCTCGCCGCCGTGGAAGGCGGCCGCGCGATGATGCTGCTGGCCGGCCGCCGGAGACCCGCAATCGCCGACCGATAACCCGGCTCGCTGAGCTTCACCGCTTTGCCTGATGCATGCTTTGAGGTCGGCTCGAATGCAATGCCAGCCACGTGACGGTCATCAGAGACCGGTGGCGTGCACGACTGGTCCGTCATGGCGAGGACTCGGTCATATTGCGCGTGCCTGTTGGACGTGTACGTATAGACAAGGCCCACTGCCGGGATCGCGATGCCTGCGACGCCTTCGGCAATCGCCAAGATGCTGGTCATCGGGACTTCTCTCGGGAGCAGACCGCCCGTCGGGCGAGGTGAACTCGCCGCCAGAGGTTCACCTTAGCTCCCGTATCACGCGGTGAAGATGTCAGCAGCTATCACTGCCCGGGTCTGGGTGTCCGGGTGCTCGACGGCGTCTCTCGCGCAGACCACATAGCTGAGTGACGAGATCCCGCATCCTGTCGGGCAGGACGGCGGCTATCTGCCGGGACAAGGTGGCGATCTCTGCTGCCGCGGTCTCCCCGGCCCCAGACGAGCGCCGGCCGCGCGTTCGGTCGCTCCCACCACGCGTACAGGGCTGCTAGCTCATCTACCCGGTTGACAAAGGCCACCGCATCATAGTGGCGGTCAGTGTAACCAGCATAGGCTGGTATCGACACCTAGCGTCGGTAGTAGTCAGGCCCTCCCCGTCGATTGAATTGTCGAGGTCTGTGTCTGTCTGATCGCCTGCTCCAGCGCATCAACTCCTACCTGGTGCGCTGGGCGAAGCGGAAGTACAAGCGGCTCAGGACATTCAAGAAGGTCCGCAGATGGCGGGAAGGGCTGACCGCGAGGCAGCCGCGACTGTTTGCGCACTGGACATAGATGACCGATTCCCCCGGACCACCCGGCGCGGGCTGACCACAACGATGGTCCGCTGTTGTTGCTGGGACCACAACGATGGCACATCGTCGTTGCTCGCGAGCGGGAGCAGACCAGCACGGGCGAGGCGGGCGGGGTGGGTGACTGGCCCGTTCTGTGCCGGCTGGCCCGTCTGCTGAGCGTGTCTGGCCATCGGCCGGACGCTGTTCAGCCGCATCCAGCCGGAACCGCTTTAAACTCAGGACCCTAGTCTTTCAGTCTCTGTAGTAGCTGATCACCTCCGGTAAGCACCACAGTTCGTTCGGAAAAGAGAATTTAATTATCCCGAACGGGCCGTCGCATGCGATGCCGCCTGCCCCGAGCGGCACGGCTGGTTCACCGAGTACCACGACGAGTCCCGCCAGCGGGCCGAGGTACCGCCCGGATTCCGTGACTGGTCAGAGCGGGAGAGGGAGCCACCCAGTATGCGCGCGTGGTATGCGCGCGGTGGAGACCGGGCTAGAGTGCTGCGTAAAGCGCCGTCTCGTAGTCCAGGTAAAGCTGGAGCGCCTCCGGGGTGATGAAGGGCAGCGAGTTGCTGTAGATCGAGGCGCAGATTCCGCTGGTGCGGTCAATCCAGAAGTGCGTGTTGAACAGCCCGGCCCAGGCGCCGGTGTAGGCCCGGCGGCGACCGGGCAGGTCGGCGGTGTTGAGCAGGAGGCCGTAGCCCCATTTGTAGCCGGGGCCGAAGTTGAGCGGGCCGCTGGAAGCCGGGTCGGCGGTCGGGATTTCGGCCGGGAAGTCGAGCTCGCCAATCTGGTTGCGGAACGCTTCGTCGACCGTCTTGTCGGTGAGGATCCGGGCGCCATTCAACTCCCCGCCGCGCAGCAGGGCCTGCTCGAACCTGGCGTAGTCGCGCGGCGTTGAGTACAGGCCGTGGCCGCCGGCCCACCAGTCTGGGTCGGTGCGGTTGATGATGTCGCCAGCGTCGGCCCAGTTGCCGCTGCCGTCCTTGACGTGCACGGCGGCCCGGGTGGCCGTCTGCCCGGCTGTCAGCACGAACGACGTGTTGTCCATGCCGAGCGGCCCGGTGACGCCTTCCTTGACCACAACGTCGAGTCCCTTGCCGGTGACCGCCTCGACCACGCGTCCGAGCCAGTCGGCGTTGATGCCGTAGACGAACCTGGTGCCGGGGTCGGCGGTCATCGGCGCCTTCAAGGCATCGAGCCGGCCGGGCACGACGTTGGGCAGGCCGGTGACCCTCTCATACTTGGCGATGTCCTCGTTCCAGAACCAGTAGGCCAGACCGGAGGTGTGGGTGACCAGGTGCCGGACAGTGGCCCGGCTGGCCGGCGCGCGCAGCCGCGGTGTGTCCCCGCCGAAGCCCTCAAGCACCTTGACCTCGGCGAACTCGGGACAGTAGGTGTCGACCGGAGCGTCAAGGTCGAGGCGGCCCTGTTCCACCAGCTGCAGCGCGGCCACGGTGACGACCATCTTGGTCATCGACATGATGGCGAACTCGGTGCCGGCCGTGACCTCACCGTCCTGACCAGCCACGCGCGGCCCAAAGCCAGCCTCGTAAAACACGCCATCGGCGTCCGCGGCGATCGCGGCAACGTGCGGTACCGCGCCGGCGTCCACAGCGTCCTTGAGCACCCGGTCAATCGCTGCGCGGTCTATGGACCGGCTCATCGGCCAACCTCCCTGACATCATCGGCTAGGTAGATCCAGGATGCGCCCGCCCGCCGCTGACGACAAGGTAGCTAGTGACCCATCCGCGGCGCAAATGACCAGAGGTGGTTCCGCTCAGGAACCAGCCTGCGCGCACAGCATTCCGGGCCGCCCGGTACCGTTCGCCGGGCAGGGCGTGTACTGGGCAGCCTCCAGGTCGGATACGGCGGTGGGTGTGCCCAGGTATTTCAGGAATGCCTTCGCGAGGCCGGCGGCCGGGCCATAGGTATAGAGGTATTCGACCGTCCAGAATGCGTAGGTGCCCGGCGTGCGCCCGATATCCCCGTAGCGTCCGTCGAGGCCGTCGATCGCGACCGCCTGGATACCGCCGCTCCGGTAGGTCGCCACGTCGCCGATCTGCGCGTAGCCGATCGCGCCCTGGACGGCGGAGACCGCCTGGAGCATGCCGGCGGTGGACGTTACGCAGTCGATTCCGTTCGCGATCTGCGGGCTGGCGTCGCTTGTGCAGCTGGCGGCAGCCGCGGCGGCGGGCAGGGCCAGCACCTGCTGGTCGAATGTGTTCCGGGATCCTGAGCCGGGCTCGCGGCTGATGATCTTGACCGGGAGATCCGGGCCAGGGAGGCGGTCCGGGCCGCGGATCTGGTTCCAGCTGGTGCTGGTGCCGTTGAAGATATCCTTGATGTCGCTGGCAGTCAGGTTGTTGAAGGGGACCGCGCTGTTCACGATGATCGTGTAGATGATGATCGCGACCGGGCTCCCGGCCAGGCCGCGGTCCGCGGCGGGCGCCGGACCGTCGGACATCGCGATCAGGCCCGCTGCCTGGCCGCGGGTCCCGGCCGCGAGCAGGTCCCGCAGGCCGATGCCCGAGCCGCTGTTGCTGGCCGGGACGGTGATGCGGACCGCCGGGCAGCCTTTCTCGTAGCCGCCGGCGATCGTCCTGGCGACCGGGGAGAACGCGGTGGAGCCGATGAGCGTGAGGTTGCCGCCGTGGCAGGCGATGGCGGTGACCGCCGCCGGCGGCGGCGGGCTGAGCAGCAGGCCGAGGATCAGCCCGGTGAGAAGCAGCCCGGTCAGCCCGGCGACGATCAGCGACCGTGTCCTCGGGCCGCCGCGCGGGCTTTCCTCATCGATCTCGCCGTCGAGGAGGTCAGACTTCTGCTCGACGGGCATCTTCTGCCGCGGCGGATCGCCCGGAGCGTTCTGGTCCCGGGCCGGCGTGCCGGAAAGGACCACCATGAGGGTGAACCGGCCCTTGCGCTTGAGCCGGAAGGTGTCCTTGCTGAGCTGCACGTAGTCGACCGGCAGGTTAGCTGTGCTGCCCGCCGCGTCCGGTGCGGTGACCGCCGCGCCGCCGCCCGTCCCGGCCGTCCCGCCGGCCTGGCTTTCCCGGCGGAGGCTGAGCTGGCTCCGCAGCCGCTGCGGCCAGGTGAGAGCTGGCCTGTCGTACCTGACAGGCAACTCGAGGACCTCCGCGTAGCCGCGCTCCAGGTCATCCACCAAAGCGCCGAGCACCTGCCGGCCGGGAAACCGGAAAGTCAGCGGAACGGTGAGATGCTTCTTCCCCTTCAGCGTGGCCAGGCCCGAGTTCCTGACGCGGATCAGGACGATGCCAGGCTTCACGACCGGCCGGCCCCGCCCGATCCCGGCGCCGTTATCCGGATCGCTCGTGTCCCTGAGGTAGATCTCGAATGCCACGAGTCTCTTGATCCGCTGGGCCTGTGCCGGGATAGGGTCGAGGGGCTCGTCCGAGTAGACCCGCCAGGACAGGCGCTGGCGGTTGAGCAAGAGATTGACGGCGGAGACCGCGAGGGTGGCAAGCAGCGTACTCATGACCGCTTGCACCGGCCCGGAATGCTCGATCTGGTAAACGATCCGCGAGTGCGCGATCAGGCTGAAAACGTGCCCGGCGAGAGGCCCGGCCGCGAAATCCCCGGTCGGCACGGTGATTAGCGGCATATTTAAGGCTACGCCGGGCGTCCTTCTACCTGCGCCTATCTCCTGCCCTGCCGGATGACTTTTGCCCAAACAAAAGGGAAATGAGAAGTTAATGCGATGGAACCTTCAGAGGATAACTAATTACCTTACATATTTAGATATATCGGATGTTTCTACCCTTAACACGTGAATTCGGGTTGCGGGCGCTGGCCAGTGGCGACGTGACATGCCTTCGCCGTACCAGCCGCTTGGAGGCCGGTGCGCGAGCAACACGAAGCGGCCCGCGCCGCCTTGCCACAGCCAGGCCATCGGCCTGGCCGCCGTCACCCGCGTCCCAGGCCCGAAGAACAAGACCAGCCAGCAGGCCGGCCGCGAGCTCCTCGAGTTCTGCAAGACCCGGCAGGCCGACGTGCTCCGATTCACGGCCGATACCAGCCTCTGGCCAACGAACAACCTCAGCGAGCGGGCTGTCCGCCCGCAAGACCCAGCAGAAGATATCCGGCCGCCTGACCAGCGACGACGTCACCCAGGACCGCCTCGATATCCGCAGCTACCCCGACACCGCCGCAAACACGGCCTCGATGCCGACAAAATCCTGTGCCAGCTCATGACCGCAAACCCGTGGCTACCCCCCAGCCCGGCCAATCTCCCCGTAACAACGCAGTCAAACTCGCGCCATCATCACCGACCGTTCACCGGGGTGAATGCTTACTTTTTTATCACCTGCAACACATATTGCTGAAGCGCGGGCGAGGTGCCCAGATGCGTCATGCGGCTGACAATCCCGGGCCGCAGCTCGGCATTGACGACAGCACCGAGGATGGCGATGCCGGTAACCGCGCCGAAGTCCCGGCTAGTCTTCGCGGCCGACGCGGCCATCCCCCACCGCTCAGCAGGCAACGCCCCTAGTACCGACGAGGTCGCACGCTGGCCGATACCGCCAGCTATCTGCGGATGCATCGGACTGAAAGACGCACCTGGTTCACGGTCGCACTATCGGCTACCATTCAGGGGGACAGGGCTGGGGAGGGGAAATGATCCGTCGGGCGCTGTTCGCTCTCGCGGTACTCGGCCTGCTAGGAGTGGGCGCCGCCGTTACCATCTGGCTAGGCTGGCACCACTCCGATACCGAACTGGCCCGCTGGGGGTCGATCGCGGGGATTATCTCGGCTGGGCTGAGCGTGCTCGCGGTAACCCTAGCCCTAGCGCCTATTCTCGATCGGAAGACCGGGGCGCGCGAGCACGACAGCGAGACCGCGCAGGCGGCCCCCTCCGAGGGCAACGTAACCCAGAACATCGACAACAACTACGGAGCCGTACAGGCTAACGGAGTTCAATTCAACTCCTTCGGAGAACAGAAGCGGTGATGCCCGGCTGGTGGCACAGGGACCGGCTACCCCGGCAACCGGCACTAGGCTCGGCGGAAAGCGCCGCCTCAGCAGTTCCCGTTCCGGGTGTTCCTGACGTCAGACAGGATATAAAGACAGCCAAGGGCCCGGTCCAGGGGACCGGGCAGCAGAATAACAGCTATTACTATTTCCTCGGGCCGCGGCTGAGTGCCCTGGACGATCCGAATATGACGGAGCTGATTCCCGACCTCACCGGGCTTCTGGAAAGGGTTCCCGGCATCAGGTCCTTGATTTACGACGTGGCGAGCCGCCAGGGAATCCAGTTCGAGTCGGGCGATCACGATCTGCGGACGCTCCTGGATCGGCTAAGTGATGCCTTTGTCAGCCGCGATCAGTTTCCGCTGCTGCTCGAGGTGGCACGGCTCGCCATCGGGAGGGCCGGGGATCCGGCGCTCCATCACGACCTGGCCGCCATCATCCGTCGCTGGGCCCAAAAAGCCGCCGATGGCCCGACTCAGCTCAACACGGTCAGTGACCTGCGCCAGTCGCCGGAGGCGGCACAGAACGAGCCGTACTTGATGATCAAGCTTGAGCGCGAGAAGAACGGCGACGCCCGCTACCGGCTGTCGGTCGCCATGTTTCGTGGCCGGACCGTCCTCGACAAGAAAGAGGAGACGCAGTACGTATCCCTCGAGCGGAACCGTGAGCACCTGAAGAAGATCCTGCCGGGGCTGGTTGACACGGTCGACCGCAGCAGGCTCTCCGTGGAGTTCATTGTGGACCGGGACTTGCTGAACGAAGAATTCGATCAGTGGAAGGTGCCGGAGGATGTGCCGGATTCGCCCCCGGATCAGGCATCAGCCCCCTCAGGCGCCAGCGACTACCCGATTGGCGTGGCGTACCAGGTGGTCGTCCGGGACCTACAGCGGATGATGAAGCCCAGCCTGCACGGCTGGTGGCAGAGCAAGTGGCAAGCCCTTTCTACCCGTGGCGCAGACCCTGGTGCCACCCGCTGGTGCTGGATAGATCCCGTCCACGATGCGGGCGAAAAGCTTTACGCGAGCCTGCTGTGGAAGGACCAGATGGCATGCCTGGCTCTGGTGTCCGCGCCATGCTTCCGCAGTGATGCGGCCAAGCTGCTCGAGACGGGCCTATTGGTCGGCGCGCCCGCAGCGATCTGGCTGCGAGCGTCCCCCGGAGAAGGCCAGGCTCGCGCGCTCCTCGAGGCGCTCCTGGACAACCAGGAGCTCTGCGATCTGCCCGCCCGGGTTCTCGCGCTGCGCCGGGAGGCCGCGGCAGTGGGGACCGACGATCATCATGGCCGCCAACTGAGCCTGCTGTGGGACGATCCGAACCGGGTTTGGCTACTAACCCCCCTGACCGAGCCATAGCTCACCCCGAATGGAGCTATCGATGGGCGACTACCTGGCCTATTCCGGGAACGGAACGGGTACCGACGCCAGCAAGCCGTTGCCGCCCGCACCGCCCTGGCGTCGGCAGCGTCGGCAGCGGGCCCGTTACCAGGCGGAGCCAGCCGATATCGATCAGGTCAACGCCGCCCTCTACCTGCGCAGGCCGCTGCTGGTGACCGGAGGGCCCGGCACCGGCAAGTCCTCGCTCGCCTACAGCGTCGCGGACGAGCTCGGCCTCGGTGAGGTCTTGCGCTGGCCGATCAGCAGCAAGGCTGCCCTTCATGACGGCTTGTACAATTACGACGCCATCGGCCGCCTGCAGGAGACGAACTTCCGGGAACACGAGGCCAGCGCCGGACGGCAGCCCCCCGAGCCGCTTGATATCGGCGCCTACATCCGCCTGGGACCGCTGGGCACGGCGCTGCTTCCCGGGAAGCGGCCCCGGGTGCTCCTGGTGGACGAACTCGACAAGAGCGACATCGACCTGCCGAACGACCTGCTCGACGTCTTCGAGGAAGGTGAATACGTCATCCCGGAGCTGGCCCGGCTGCCCGCCGCCGCGGGGCCGGTAACAGTCACCACGGCCGACGACGGGACCGCGCCGATCGAGCGGGGCCGGGTTCGCTGCGACGAATTCCCGCTGGTGATCATCACGAGCAACGGAGAACGGGAGTTCCCGGCCCCGTTCATGCGCCGCTGCCTTCCGCTTCGGCTCTATCCCCCCGACCGGGACAAACTCGCCCGGATCGTGGAAGCCCACCTGGGCCCAGAGCTCCGAGATCGCTCCGCCGCAGTGATCGAGGTTTTCCTGAGCCATCGCGACAACGGAGAACTGGCCACCGACCAGTTGCTCAATGCCGTCTTCCTGACCTGCTCTGGCCTGCGCCCAGTGGGTGAGGACCGCGAGCAGCTCGCCGCCGCGCTGCTGCCGTTGCTGCAACACCTTGACAGGCCGCCCGAATGACGATCGGTGACCTGCACCAGGTGCTGCGCCGGGTAGGAGCCGAACTCGCCCCAGACGAACTGGCCGACGTGCTGTGGCTCGCGGTGCTGATGTCGGAGCGGACACCGGCCCAGTCGCCTGAAGCTGGTCCGGAGGCGGTCCCAGCGGAGGCGCGCGCGCCGACGGCTCAGGTGCGACCGCCGGCCGGACCTGGCCGCGACGGTAACACCAACGGGAAAGCCGAGGTCAGCTCGGACCGGCCCGAGCCTGCGCCCCGGCCGTCAGGCTCGGCACCGCTCAGCCCGCCGGTACGCGTATCGCTCAGTCGCGGGCTCCCGGATGCGCTGGGCCTAGCCCGGGCCCTGCGTCCGCTGCGCCGCCAGCGCGCGTCCTTCAACAGCGTGGTCCTCGATGAGGCCGCGACGGCGGATCGCAGCGCCGAACTGCGCATGTGGTGGCCGGCCTATCTACCAGCCCCGCAGCGCGTCATCGACCTCGTTCTCGTGGTCGACACGAGCGCGTCCATGGCGCTGTGGGATGCGATGATCACCGAGCTGCGGCTCTTGTGCGAGCGTCTCGGCGTTTTCCGCGACGTACGGGTCCGCTACCTGGCGGCCGACGGGGCGCCGCGACCGTCGCTGCGCGGCGAGTCCCCCGTACTGGCCGAACACGAACCCGGCGAGCTGCTCGACCGGTCGGGACGCCGGCTCGTACTAGTGGTCACCGACGGCGTGCATCCGCGCTGGCATTCTGGCCTGTTCCAGCAAGCGCTGGCCCGGTGGGCTTCGGCGGGTGCGATCGCGATCATTCAGCCGCTCCCGCAACGCCTGTGGGACCGGACCGGGCTCCGCCCGGTGGTCGCGGAGTTCCACAGCGCGGCCACGGCCGACCGGAGCCGGATGGTCCATCCGCGGTATCAGCCGGCTAGGGACGAAGAACTGGACCCGCCCGTGGCGGCCGCGATACCACTGCTCGAGGTGACGCCCGCCAGCTTCGGGCGCTGGGCGAAGCTGACCGTCGGCGTCGGCCCGGCCAGAGTTCCGGCCGCCGCGGTCCTGGTTCATCCGGATGCCGCCGGAGACACCGGGCGCCACCCCGACCTGGTCGCCAGCGGGTACGACCGGGTACCGGCCGACGCGTCCGGCCGAGTCCGCGACTTCCGCGCCTCCGCCTCGCCCGCCGCCTACCGCCTGGCCGGGCTGCTTTCCGCGGTGGCACCGCTCAGCCTGCCCGTGATGCGTCTCGTCCAGCAGGTCATGGGAACGGGCACCGGACCCGCCGAATTGGCCGAAGTGCTCCTGAGCGGTCTTCTCCGCCAGGTCACGCCGCCCGAGGACCCGGCAGGCAACGCCGAAGCCCGCTACGACTTCGCGGACGGTACCCGTGAGGTCCTGATGGCGACGATCACCCGGGCGCAGGCGGTCGACCTGCTGCGCATGACCAGCGCTTACCTCACGAAACGGCACAACCACGGCCGCAGCTTCGCCGCGGTGCCCATCGGCGCGAGCGTAGCGGACATCCGCGACGCCGCGGCGTCGAGCCCTTCGTTCGCCCATATAGCCACGATGATTCTCGACCGGCTGGGCCGTCCGGCTGAATCCCAGCCGCCGCCAGCCAGCCCGAGGCCCATCGACGAGCAGATTGCCGCTGCGCTGGACCGCCGCGCGTCCCAGCGCACGTTCGTCGAGGATATGTCCGAGGTCTGGGACCGCCTGACGAAATCCTTCAGCGCTCTGATCGTATCGGCCGCTGATCTCGGCGCAGCCGCGATCAGCGGCCGCCGACCGGACGACGCCCCGCTGGCGGGGCTAGTCGCCGACCTGGCCGAGCTGGCACCGGGCGGGGCCTGGCAACGGGAACGTGCCGCGGACGTCACGGAGCCGATCGCCCTGACGTCGGAGCATGTCCGGGTGCTGCGCCAGCGGGTGCACCGAGACACGGTGAACATCGCGGTGATCGGGCCGGCCGGCGCCGGCAAGAGCACATTGCTGCGCAGGCTGAGCGGCCTGAGCGAGGAGGTCATCCCGTCGAACCGGTACACCATGACGACCGCGACGCCGAGCCGGATCTTCCACGAGCCGAGCGCTGGGTCCGGACGCGCCCAGCTGCACCTGCATACCTGGGATTCATTCCGCGCCGAGGTGCTCGAACCACTCCACGAGCTCGCCATGATCCCCGGCCCCGCGCCGGCTTCGGTGGAGGAGTTCCGGCGCTTCGCCGGGTATCGCGACCCCGGGGTCCCGGTCGGCCAGGCCGGAGCGGAACGGTACCGCTGGCGGCTGCGGCAAGCCCAGGATTCGCTTCCCAGCTACCAGGACCTGCTGCGAGGCGGTACCCAGCACGTCGCCTTCGACGAGTTGCGGCCGTTCATCGCTTACCCGGACGGGAACTCCGCTTACCGGCCGTACCATGCGGTCCGCTCCGTCGATATCTTCTGCGCCTTTCCCGATGTCGGCGCGGCCGCGCTCGGGCTGGTGGATATCCCCGGCACCGGCGAGGCGGGACTGGACGTGCACCGGCGGTTCCTCGCCGATCTGCGGAACAACGCCGACGTGCTGTACCTCGTCAAGCGGCCGACGCAAGGGCTGGCCGACGACCTGGACTGGGACACGTACCAGCTCGCTGACGACGTCGCGGCCGGCGTACGGCGCAGCGACTTCGTGCACCAGCTCATCAACCGGGACGCCAGCCTCCCGGCGGACTACTTCGAGAGCGCGTTCGCCCGGGCCACTGCCGACGGCGTCCGCCTGGGGGTGGACGTGCGCGTGTGCGACCTGCAGTCCGCTCCTCCGGAGGAAGTCACGCGGGCTGTCTTGGCGCCGGTGCTTGGCATGCTCGCCGAGCGGCTCGCCTCCATGGACCGGGACGCGGCCGCAGTGGTGCTCGCTCGCGTGACAGATACCACGGAACGGATGCGATCGCTGGCTGGCCACCTAGCGCAGTGGATCGGCAGGTGGCTGGCCGACCTGCCCGACGAGGAGAGACGGAACCGGGACAGGACCCGGAGGCTCAGGAACATGGTCGGCATGCAGCTGATACGGATTCGTGACGAGTATGACGGGCTGTACGAGTCCGGTGCTCCCGTCCCCGAGGTCAGCGAGGAGATCGAGAAGGCCGCCCGCGAGATGCGATCGTGGCTGGACGACGGCATGGGCGCGGGATCGAAGCAAGAGTGGCTGGAAACGTTCCAGCGTGCGGACAAGGGCATCGAGATCGGGCATGAACTCGACCGCTCGTATAACGCTGCGCGCAGCCTAGCCATCAAGGTATTTTCGAGAGCCGACCTAGCCTTGGCCCGTTCGGTGGACCGGTTGCTGGGCGAGGTAGCCGACGCCCTGCGCCGCGAGCTCACCGAGGCGACCGTGCCCGCCGGGCCGGATAACTCCGCCATCTTGTCGGAATTCTCGGATACGGCACAGGCACGCGGAGCACGCACAATCGCCGAGGCGACCAGGCAGCTACTCAGCCTGCACGCTGACTGCGGCAGCATATTCCTTCGGGTCGGCCGACCGCTGATCAGCAAAATAAGGTGGCCCTCAGAGACACCAGGACCAGAACGCAAGCCCGGCGGGGCGGAAGATCAGGAAGCCACGGGTTCTCCGGGAGCCGCCTGGGAACTCACCGAAGCCTCTCGGTGGTTCACCCGGCTCGAGAACACGGTCGAGCTTGTCACCAGCGAGATCGAGCGCGAGCTTCGGGCTGAGGCACAGCGGACCACGCGAACTCTCGCCGCCGCGGTGGATCAATACATCGACGCCATAAGCGTTCCGGGCGTTGAAATCGAGTTCGAGTGGCTATGCGAGCCGGTCCAGCGGCAAATCTGGCCCGGCGATTTCGTCGCCAACGCCACCGAGGTTGCCGCCGGCCTGGTTGCGCTCCGCCAGCACACGGCCGAGCTTGACCTGAAGGCCAGCCAGATGGCCGCACTGGTCGACTCAGCCCAAAGCTTGTAGCCGGATCCTGGCCCTCCAGGGCATTCTGACCTGAGTTGGCTCAAACTAATGCGCACCTCGGCTGCTGCGGGTGATGGTTTCGAGGGCCTGAAAGACCCGCGCTTCGCGAACCGGTCCCGGCCGCCCCAGCACCGTGAGCGAAGTGCGGGGCTGGTGACCTGACAGACCAGTTATCCGCACCTCCGGCCCATGAACGGGACCGCGGCCGGGTGCTTGCGCTTGTGAAGACGACCCCACCCGGCAATAGTCGCATTCCGGGCGCGGCACCTAGGGTGCGATTCGTATAATCCGGCAGTGCAGACCGCTCGGGCTTCAGGCAGGCGCATCATCGATGGGCGCTTTGAGCTTGTGGAACGACTCGGCGGCGGAGGCATGGGCTTGGTGTGGCGGGCCTGGGACGTCGCCCTGCACCGTGAGGTGGCGCTCAAGGAGGTCCGCGCTGCCGCGGCCGCGACGCCCGCGTCGGACCCGACCGAGGCGCGGGTGCTGCGGGAACGGGTGCTACGGGAGGCCCGCGCGCTGGCCAGGCTGCAGCATCCGAATGTGGTAACCATCTATCACATCGTGGACTCAGCGGAACTCCAGCATCCCTGGCTGGTGATGGAGCTCGTCTCCGGCGGTTCGCTCGAGGACCGCCTGCGGTACGGTCCGGTGCCGGTCCAGGACGCGATCCGGATCGCCCGGGGGGTGCTCATCGCGCTGAGTGCCGCGCATGCGGCGGGTATCCAGCACCGCGACGTCAAGCCGGGCAACGTCCTGCTGCGCCGCGATGGCGCCCCGGTACTGACCGATTTCGGCATCGCGGCGCTGGCTGAATCCCCGAGCCTGACCAGGACGGGTACGCTGATCGGCTCACCCGAGTACATGGCGCCTGAGCGTATCCGGGGCGAGGAGGGCAACCCCGCCTCGGACCTGTGGTCGCTGGGCATGCTGTTGTACGTCGCGGTCGAGGGACATAGCCCGCTGCGTCGCGAGAGCGTGCTCGCCACGCTCGCCGCGGTGCTCGACGCGCCGATCCCGCCGCCGGTGCGGAGCGGGCCACTCGCCCCGGTGCTGGCGGCTATGCTGTCCCGCGACCCCGCTGCCCGTCCCGACGCGGCCGCGCTCGACCGCATGCTGGCCGCTGCCGGGGATGCCCCAGCCGGTCCCGCCGATGCTGGTAGCCGTCCGCCGACCGGCTACCAGCATCAGCTGCGGGCGCCACGGGCGCGAGGATCATCCCGCCCGGGCCGGAACGGCACCAGGCGCACGCCGGTGATCGCCGGCGCAGCGGCGATCGGACTGCTCGGCGTGCTGCCATGGTTCCTGACCAGCAGCTCGCCGCCGACAAGCCACGACCCGGCGCGCCAAACCTCCCCGCCGCCCGCTACATCACTCGCGTCACAAGACGCGAGCGCCGGGAGATCGCCAGGTTCGGCCATCATGGCGCCGTCTCCGGCCGTCGGCCAGGATCTGCTGACCTCGCAAGGCGTGCGCATGGCGATCAGGGCGCTGCGCGGGGTGACCGGTGGAACGAAGTTCGTTCAGCTGGTCATTTACTCCGATTTTGTGGCAGCCAAAGCCCCCACCAAGTCTGACCCGACCGTCTATGACAACTACATCTACCGTGACGGAACCGTATCCGACACCTCTCCGGGCGCGGCCCTGACGTCCAGCGACGTGCTGTTCGATGCCGGCGCCATCAACTGGGACAAACTGCCCAGCCTGCTCAAGACGGCCGACACCAGGCTAGGCGTGGCTCATCCAACCGAGCATTACATCATCGTCCTTGGTGCCTTCCCCGACACCGATCTCGAGCCCGCGGTGATGGTGTATGTCAGCGACAGCTACCGCAATGCCTACCTGGTGGCAGATTCACAGGGCGACGTGGTGCGGATGGCTCCCTTCACACCGTCGTCCGGCTGACGGCTCGCGCGGATATCGGCCTGATCCTGTTGGTCTTCGGCTTGGTGTTCGCCGCGCTTGGGATCCTGTCCGGAGACAAGGCGCCCAGGCTGGCCCCGGATGGCTCCCCCGCCGCGGCCGGAACGCCGCGCGTCCGCCTCAAGTCGTGGAACGCAGCGTTCATCATGATCATGTATGCCTCTTCCAGGGCTGACACCCCTCGGTGCGGCGCGGGGCCAGCCCGAACCGGTGCCACACCCGCACGAGCGGTCATACCGTAGGCCGACGAGTTCGTCGGCTATCAGGGAAACCTCGCCTCGAGCCGCGACGTTCTCGTTGCCGAGGGCAGGCGCGATGCCTCGGTCCAGCCAGTCTGCTGGCCCTCCCTGGCGGGAGGTGACCAGCGGCCGGGCGGTGAATGGGCCGTTCGGCCCACACTTGGCGCGCTCGATGGGGCCGTGCGGCCCCTGGCGCCAGTATCTGGCCGGGCTCACGCTGGGGCTACTGCTCCGCCATCTGGGCGGGACCGCGAGGGGGTAGGAATGGGATCGATGCGAAGGGGCTGGCGAGCGTGCGGGACGGTAGCCCTGATAATGACAACGGTCACAGGCGGCGCTGTCTTTGGATTGGCGTCTGCATCACAAGCAGCCTCAGTCAGGGCAACGACTTCCATGGCTGCGGCCGCCACCCCGGTCACGGCGCCGGGCATCCTGGCGCCGCCCGACGTGGTGGTCAGCGCCGCTGACGGCTCGGTCAATCTCAACGTGACGCTCACCGCGCCGGGGGTCAACCCGGTGACGGTGGACTACACCACCGCCAACGGCACCACCTCCTCGCGCACGGCGTGCTCTGGCACCAGCTACGGCTACGTCGGCCAGCAAGGCGCCCTCGCCTTCGAACCCGGCGTCACCACCCAGACCATCCGGATCCCGCTCCTGAACTGCGGCATCAGCCTGACCTCAGGCTTCCAGGAATTCACCCTCAACCTGTACAGCAACAGCGCGGACTCCACCATCGCCCGCGCCATCACCCAGGTCGACATCACCGGTGACGCCCCGGCCGCCTCGACACCCGGGTTGTACGTCCGCGGCGCCGTCGCCGACAACAGCGCCGGCACCATCAACGTCCCGGTACTGCTGGGCGGCCCTTCGGGCGCGGCCTCCAGTTCGCCGGTCAGCGTGCCCTACAGCACCCGCGACGGCTCGGCCGTCGCCGGGACGGACTACACCTCCACCAGCGGGACGCTCGTCTTCCC
>JBEKGC010000137.1:0-14347 GCA_050013055.1 Streptosporangiaceae bacterium | reverse complement strand
CGGCCCATCCGCCTGCGCATCCCGCGCAGCACGTAGACCAGCCCCGGCACCGACCCGCTCGGCACCAGCGCCTCGGCCACGACCAGGAACACCATGCCGACCACCAGCGCGATCGTCACGCCTAGAATCACGAACCACAGCTCGGGCAGGACGCTCGTTCGCTTTGCGACCACCGAGCCGCTAATGGCCGTGATTATTGGCGAGGCGATCAGGAACGCCAGGACGCCTGCGATCAGCGTGCGCAGGAACGAAAACCGCAGCCCCAGCAGCCGCCGGGCACCGAACGCGAACACCAGCACGGTCAGCGCGGTGAACACGAAGATCAGTGGTAGCACCAGAACCGTCATCGCGATCGCGGGACCCTTTCAGCAATTCGGAGCGCCTCCTCATCCCTTTGCCCGATACCAGCGACTCACGCCTCGACGCGCACTCAGCAATCAAACACCGACCAGCAGATCTCATTGCGCAACCGCTGGTCGTCAAGCACGAGGTCACGAATCGCCTCAGGGAGCTGGTCACGCTGCCACTGGCACTCACGTTGCCCCGCGGCCTCACCCTCGCCTTCCGGCGCGGAAGCACGCGCGGCCTTAATCGCATAGGCGGCGGCACCGAGCTCGTGTGCCGCGACGTGTGCGACGACCCCAGCCTGACCAGCAGCGTACGCGGCATGCCGTGCTGGCCCACGCAGGTCTCTGGCCGCCCCCATCGCATGACCGCCCGCCGCGCGCGCCTCCATCATCTTGACCTCCCCACGCGCCCAGGCCCGGGCATGCTCGATGGCCTGACGCGGCCGTAGGTCCGCAGGCTGAGCCGACTCGAAGAGGTCAAGGACGTGCTCTGCGCCAGACGCCGCCCAAAGAGCGAGGAGATGGTGATCCGGATCAGTGAGGGTCCCACCACGGCGGATCGTCACGAAGCGAGGATCCCGGACCTTCGGGAGGATCACGGTTGGCCCTCCTAAGCAGTAGGCCAGGCGCTGCACTGATTCAACGCGGGGCCTCACCCGGTCCGACATCGTATTACGCCGTCCACTCCAGTCGCTGGATGGCGACGAGTACCATAGGCCAGCAATATTGGCATGCCCCGGTCCGCTGCGCACGGTGTAACGTTCCAGACATGGAAGGGCTTGTGGCCTCGGTCGTGCTGATTGCGACCTTGCTCGGCGTCCTGCTCGTGGTCGGGGGCCTCGTTTACCTGCTCGCGCGACGCCTGCCGAGGCGATCGCCGGGACCGCCCAGGAAGCCGGTGAATCGGCGGATTGGGATTGGATGGGTCATCATGATTCTGCTCATCATCGGACTATGGGCGGGGATCAAGTCAGCCTCAAGCCCCCGGCCGCAACCTGCTGGACAGCCGACTTGCCCGGCCGGGCCCATATGGGGACCCCTCCAGGGGCTGTGCCAGCAGTTATGAGGCGGCCAGGCATGATGTTCTGGCCGGTGCCGGGTCTCGCTTGAGGCCGGCACCGGCCTTGAGCCAGGCCTGGAAGCACGCGGCAAGACTTGGGTCACACCGGGAAACTGGGCGAGGCGGACTAAGTGATCCTGTGACTTGCTCGCCCGGTATCACAAAGCGGCGACGGGAGCTAGAAGCAACACTCCGGCGGCGCTGCCGAGAAGATAGCTGAGATTGAGGCGGCATGATGGGAGCATGGCTTTGCAGCTAGCCCCGGAAGAGCCCGAAGCCGGACCGTGGCGGGTGGAGTTGCTCAGCACGGTCGTCAATGCGGTGACCAGGCGGAGACCGGACCCGAGCAGTTCTGGCCGTCCGGCCGTGCTGGCCATAGACGGGCGCAGCAACAACGGCAAAACCACGTTGGCGGCCCGGATCAGCGAACTGGTCCCCGGATCTGTTGTCATCCACACCGACGACATCGCCTGGGAACACTCCCGCTTCGGCTGGGCCGACCTGCTGACGGACGGGATCCTGGTGCCCGTGCGGCACGGTCGGGCGGTCACTTACCAGCCGCCGCGATGGGAGCAGCACGGCCGGGAAGGATCTCTTGAGGTCCCGGTCGGCTGCCCGCTGCTGATCATCGAGGGGGACGGTGCCGGGCGCCGGGAGGTGGCGCACCTGATCGACACCCTGATCTGGGTGCAAGCCGACGAGAGGGAGGCAGGACGGCGGGGCGCCGCCCGGGCGGCCAATCGCCCGGCGGCCGACGTGGCCAACAGGCCCGCTGATGAAGCGCCGTTCGATGAGGACGGGTGGATGGCCGAGGAAATACCCTTCAACGCCGCCCAGCGGACCTGGGAACGCGCCGGCATTATCGTCTGCGGCACCCCGGAGAACCGCTACGACCCGAGCACCCAAATTGTCATCGCCCCGCCACCGGTTGCATCCTCTCACTAGGGCTATCGCCTCGGCCCCGGTCTCAGTGGTCGCTATCTATCTCCGGCGTCCTGGACAGCGTTAGGCTGGCGGCAGAAGGCAGCGGGAGGCGTGATGGTCTGGATCGGTGGGCCGCGGCGGCCGCTCCGGAGTGGCGGGGCCAAGCCGCTCGTGCTGCACGATCCTCCCCCTGGCTATCATCCGCCCAGGCCCAGAATGTCGTTGCAGGAACGTCAACGGAAGGCACGCCAGGACTGGGTCCTCGAGCACATCCTTTTGATGATCTTGATACCTTCGGCCGTTGCGATTGCCGTGATCATTGTCCTGATGATCGCGGGGTACCGTTAGCGCGGATGTGTCAGCACGGCTAGGTAAAGGATGCGACCCGAACGACACGGAGAGATTGCCGACGCCACAGCGTTTCGCGCGCAGCTCGGGCATGTCTACTGGATCGGCGGCGGGAGCGGGGCGGGCAAGTCAACCATCGCCCGCCGGGTGGCCGCCCGGCACGGCCTGCGTGTGTACGCCACTGACGACGTGATGTCGGACCATGGCAGCCGCTTCAGGCCGCAAGACGCTCCCTTGCTGAGCAGCTTTAAGGCTATGGACATGGATGAGCGATGGGTGAATCGATCTCCCGAGGCCATGCTGGAGAGCTTTCACTGGTTCCAGGGGGAACTGTTCGGCCTGATCGTCGAAGACCTGCTGCACCTCCCCGCGGAACCCGGTGTGATCGCCGAGGGTTTCCGGTTGCTGCCGCGCCTGGTGAAACCTCTGCTGGCCAAGCCTGGTCATGCCGTCTGGCTCTTGCCGACGCCCGAGTTCCGCCGGGCCGCGTTCGCCCGCCGGGGCTCGCTGTGGCAGATACCCGGCCAGACCAGCCAGCCCGAAAAAGCCCTGCGTAACCTGCTCGAACGTGACCAGATGTTCACCGGGCTGCTCCGGGAGGAAACGGACCACCTCGAACTGCCTGCCATCGAGGTCGGCACCAGGCTGAGCGAAGATGACCTGACCGAGCGTGTGACGGAAGTGTTCGGGCTCTGAACGGAGCCAGGCGAGACAAACTGCGCCTGACCAGGCAGCTGGCACCGGAGAAGCCGGAGACCGGGCCGTGGCGGGCGAAGCGGCTAACGGTTGGGATCAGAAAGCCAGGGAACGGCGGGCGTCTTCTAGCCCTTGCTCGTTGTCGCCCGGCCCGCTGATGCCGGTCAGGTCGTTCTCGGCGATCCGCCAGGCGAAGTAATTCGCCTGCACGGCCCACCGGAATCGCAGCATCGGCGCCAGGGCGTCGTGGACCTCGGCATGCTCAAGGACGCCCTCACGCAGGTAAGCCTGAATCAGCTCCCCAGCATGGTCCGGCCCGCCGACGTACATGACGGCCGAGGCCAGATCGTAGAGCAACGGCCCGTACACGTAGTAACTCCAGTCGATGACCCCGCACCGGCCGGTAGCCGGGTCGAACCGGAATGCGCCCGGCGCGGGATCGGCGTGCAGCAGACCCCACGACATGCTGGCGGGATCAGCGGCGTCAAGCGCCTCCAGGGCCGAGCTGATCGCGGGCCTCAGCCAAGGCCGCAACGATAGATAGCCCGCGTCCGGATCGACCCAGTGGAACCGCTGCGCCCCAGCGACAGGGTAGCGAGCGAGAGCGGTATGCACCCGGGCCAGGGTCCTTCCCAGCAGCTCCCGCTCCGCCGGATCCTGACTGGTGAGCGGGTGGCCGGGCACCCAGGTCAGCAGGGCCAGCCACCCTTCACCCACATTGCCCGCGAGCTGACCGTTCACTGCGGGCACCGGGTCCCCGGCCGGGATCCCCCCGGCATCCAGCGACCGCGCCATACCCAGGCCGCCAGTAAACGAGCGACCCGCGGCCGGTGAAACTACCTTGGCCACCCACCGGTCAGGGTCGGCACTGACGAACCACGTCACCGAGCCCATGCCACCGTTGTGAACGACGATGCGAACGTCGGCGAGGTTCCAGTGCCCCCGCAGCCAAGATGCCAGCATCGGCTCGGTGATCATAAGGTCGAGTCAACCAAGGCGGCGGAAAGACCGCCAGTCGTTAGCTGGCGAGGGCGGGACCCGTCGTGACCGCTCAGGGCGGACGACCGCCCGGCGGGATCGGCCCCAGCAGACCCAGGATCTACAGTCGGTGGCATGGTTCAAGCTCGGTACGACGCAGTGGCGGAGTTCTACATCGAGGGCTTCGATTCGATCGACGATCCAGCCTCCCTGGCCCTGCTCGACTTGCTCGGCCCGGTAGCCGGCCTGCGCGTCCTCGACGTAGCTTGCGGCCACGGGCGCATAACGCGCGAGCTTGCGCGCCGGGGAGCCGATGTGGCGGGCATCGATATCTCAGCGGCCCTGATCACCAAGGCCCGGGAGACCGAGCAGGATGAGCGGCTTGGCGTCCGCTACCTTCACGACGACGTGACCATACCTGGGTCCCTGGGCGGCTTCGACGGCGGCTTCGACGTGGCGGCCTGTAATTTCGGCCTCTCCGATATTGACGACCTGGATGCCGCGATCGCCGCGGTCGGCGATGCGCTGAAGCCGCGCGGCTGCTTCGCCTTCTCCATCGTGCATCCGTGCTTCACGGGGGCCAAGGACATCTCGGGTTCCTGGCCAGCCTCCGGCCGCTACTACGACGAGGGACGCTGGACGGCTCAGGGGGTCCGTTCCGGTCTACGCCGGCTCGTGGGCGCCAACCACCGGACGCTGTCAACCTACCTTGCTACGCTGCGCCGCCAGGGCCTGTGGCTGGACGAGCTGACCGAGCCGCTTCCTGAGCCGGACTGGGACCCGGCCCATGACGCCGACCGTCAGCCGGTCTTCCTCGTGGCCCGGTGTATCAAGCTTGGAGCCGCCCCTCCATGAGGGCCCTTGATGCCGGGTCGGCTGTCTGAAAGAGTCGGGGGATGCTCGAGGAGCCGAGTCAAGCGGGTGGGTGATTCACCCGTCGCTGTGGTTCGACGCGGTGCGCTTGATCCCGCTGCTGGCGGAGTTGCCCTTCTACACCTCGCGCCACGATCAGGACGCCCGATGCTGGCAGCAGCGGTTCGCCGCCGTGGCCGGGCAGGAAGCCCAGACCGGCCGCGAGCAGCAGGCGGCGCGCCGGCCGCTTCCGGCGGTGCGGAACGGCGACCAATTCGCCTTCGTCATGTGCCACACTCCATGGTGGGCACGCCGGGGAGCGCGGGAAAGGATCCTCACACACTCCTGACACCTCCGCGCCCATTGCTCGCGCAGCGCATGCAGGCAGGCATTTCCCGGTAGACCCGGCATCTATCGGAGGCTGTCGCAGAGCTATCCGGCGGTCCGCTGCCGGTAGTTCCGTTCACGCGTGCCCCGCCAGCCTCACCAGGATCTCCCGCCCGCCCCCTCCAAAGATTGTGGATCGTTACCGTCGAAATCAGAAGCTAACTATCCACGATCCCTGGCCTGCGGCCCCGGCATGCTCCCCGGCCCTGGTCCGGGCGGCCCGGCATGCACGCGCGAAGACCGCCACGGTTTCACTTCTGACCCAGGAAACCCGGAAGTCACGCGACACCCTCATCGGGAGGAGGGGATAGAGAGGTCAGCTAGAGGCAGGGGCCGGCCAGTAGACGGCGATTAGGGACTTCACCGCGAGTTAGGTGAGGCAACGGCGGCCTGAGCGGGCTTCAAGGCTCCGCCCTCGGATCGTGCCCAGCACGAACATGTAGCCTGGGCGTCGCCGTCTCGCGGCCGCCGACGGTGCCCGGCGGTACCGCTACGAGGCTCAGCTGCTAGATGATTCTCGTCAGGCTTGCTGACTCGCCCACCACCTGCGGACGACCGCCTCCGGTGCGTCCGAAGCCGCGGGAGACTGATCCACGGCGTCTGCTTCGGCGATCAGTGCGCGGGCCAGGTCCAGCATCGCCGCGACGGCACTGCCCTCGGCCTTCATCGGCACGGTGAGAAACAAGCGAGCGGGGCCGTCGCGCTTTTCGTACACGTTTGCCTGCAAGTCCTTGGCTCGTGCCAGCGCCTCATAACGCTGGCACCACATGTCGGTGACGTGGCCGACCATCGGGATCATGACATGCAGATCCCCGTCGTTGTAATTGAGCCCGATCTCCGCGTGCGGATCGATGTCTGTCATCCTTGGCCCAGCCTCCCGTCCGCAAGGCGCGTACCTGGGCCCGACAGTACGGCATGTCCTCGTATGCGTACAGCCGCCCGGCGGCTAACCAGCGGACGAGGCGCTGGCCGACATCGGGGCCAGGCAGCTGTCAGAGCAGGTCGAACTCGTTTCCCTCCGGGTCGGCCATCACCATATGGTCGGGCCTGCCCGGCTCTCCGTCTTCGCGTATCACCGTCGCGCCCGCGGCCGTCAGTCGCCCGACCGCCTCGATCACGCGGGGCCACCGCACCTCCCATGGCACATTGTCGCGACCGCCGCCCACCTGAACGTCCAGGTGCACCCGGTTCTTCACCACTTTCGGCTCTGGCACCTTCAGGAAGGACAGGCTAGGGGCAACCCCGTCCGGATCAGACAGGTAGGCGCCGTCGTCCCACTCCTCCTCCGGGATCCCGTGGTGCGTTAGCCATTCCTCCCAGCTCGCGAACTCTCCGGGCGGGAGTGCCCGCACGTAGCCCAGTGCCAGCGCCCAGAACTCTGCCAGCTTCGCCGGGTGCGCACAGTCGATCGTCAGACTCCACCGGTTGGCCATGATCCTCCTCATGTCAGTCGTGAGCCGGCCGACCACGTGGCGGTGATCAGGAGAGAAGGACGCTCGGTCCGGTCATGCCCCTGACCGCCATGCCGACCGCGGTGCGGACGACGTCGGCCAGCGCCGTGCTTGGCCCAGTCTGGCGGAGCCAGTGCAAGACGGCGACTCGCTCGGCGGCCATGGCCACGCCGGCCAGTAGCAGCGGTTCGAGATCGCTTGCCGCGGCGCCGATGCGACGGGCGATCACCTCGGCCAGGGCCCGCTCGCCGACCGCCTGAGCCTTCAGGTACTCGCCGTGCAGCGCCGGCTCGGCGGCCACCAGGACGCGGAACCCATCCAGCCAGTTCTCGGGCAGCCCTGGCTGGCCGCCCGGTCCGTAGAGACCGGCCATGACCTCGACGAGGGCCTCGGCGAGTGACTCGCCCGCCGGGCGCTCGGCCAGATCGCTGGCCAGCCGGGCACCGCGCAGGGTGGCCGGCCAGACGACCGCCGCCTCCTTGCTCGGGAAGTAGTTGTTGAACGTCCGGGTTGACACCCCCACGGCCGCGGCGATCTGCGGGACCCGCACACCGGCCAGGCCCGCCGCCTTCGCCAGCTCGAAGGCAGCGAGCGCCAGGTCGAGGCGGACCTGTTCCTTCTGCAGGTCCCGGCGACGCATTGGCCCCGGGCCCGGAGCGGTAGGCGCGTATGTCATGGCGTCACCATACTAAAACTTGCGTAACACGCAAATTCTTCTCAAGGAGAAGGAAGATAGTGCGTGTTACGTTGACGGCGGGACCGGTCCGGCTGCGATGACAACGCCCCTGCTGGCCGCCATCGCCGAGGTCGCGCGCCCGGGTCCCGGACGAGCCTGACCGGCGACACCCGATCCGGGCCGTAGGCTCACACGTGGCATAGCCGTAACGTCAAGCCCGCGCTACCCAGCTCGGAGGGGTCGCCTCCCGGTTGGCCGTTGTCAACCCGCGCTGGTCGGAGGCGGACAGGAGGACTGACGTGGTCCCGAGCAGCTACCTGGGCTACTTTCAGGCCGCGTCGCAAGCCGCTGGCGCACTGATCGGCCTGCTCTTCGTGGTCGTCGCGCTGAGACCTGGGCTGATCGTCGGCGCGCGCGCCGACTCAGCCGTCCGCGGGCTCGCGGCGAGCAGCTTCACGGGTCTCGTCGACGCCTTCTTCGTATCGCTGCTGGCCCTCATCCCCGGCCACCACTTTGGTGTCGGCGCCGCCGTCCTGGCGGTCCTCAGCGTGCTGCACACCCTGCGGCTGCATCTGGGGCACCCCGGCGCCAGGCACACCGTGATCTTCGTCGCCAGCTTGCTTGCCTACGGGCTCCAGCTCGGCCTGGCCGTCGCGCTCATTGTGCACCCGAATGACGCCGACCTCGTCAGTGATCTCACCTACGTGCTGATCGGTACGTTCGGCGTGGCGCTCAGCCGCGCCTGGCAGCTGCTGAAAAGCCCGGTGCTCACGGCAGCCGACCAGAGCAGGGCCGCTGACACGTCCGGCCCGGCTGACCAGCAGTAGCCGCGCGGTCGGGCGGCCTAGCCGGTGCGCGCGGGGTAAAACCAGCGCGGCCGGTGTCAGGAGCCGGAGCGGGGCGGGCCGGCCAGTAGCCGCGCGAGAACCGCCGGATCGCCGGCCGCCACGTCGATGACCTTGGTCCGGCTCGACGCTCCGGTGACCAGGGTCACCGCCCGGCGGGGGACACCGAAGGCGCGAGCCACCGAGGTCAGCGCCGCCTCGGTCGCCCGCCCGTCCACGGCCCGCGCGCTGACCCGGACGATCAGCGCGCCGCCCTGCTCGCCGCCGATCCCCGGATGGACGGCGCCGGGGCGCACCCAGATGGTCAGCCGCATCTTGGCAGTCTCAGAGCTCGTCGAAAACCAGGACAGTGTGGGTTGACAGCACTCCGTCCATCGTCTGCAGCCGGTCAAGCACCAGCGCGCGCAGGCTCTCGGCATCACGCGTGCGGACGAAGAGCACGATGTCATTTTCTCCGGTCACCAGCTGGCCGTGCTCGATCTCGCTGATGCGGGCCAGCTCATGCCGTATGTCTTTCCACGAGTGCTGCCTGATGCGCAGGTAGATGTGAGCCGACAGGGACGGCCCGAGGCGGCGCGGGTCGATCACCGTGGTGAAGCCGGTGATCAC
This sequence comes from Streptosporangiaceae bacterium, assembly GCA_050013055.1. Lineage (GTDB taxonomy): Bacteria > Actinomycetota > Actinomycetes > Streptosporangiales > Streptosporangiaceae > Palsa-504. Next base: position 5,174 of record JBEKGC010000137.1, on the reverse strand, counting down.
TCCTTCCCGCCGTAGCCGCTCGACCCGCGCGTAGCATCCGGCCCGGGAGATATGGGCCCGCTCGGCCAGGGCCCGCATGGACAGCCTGCCGTCCTGCCTGAGTTCCTCCAGCAGCCGGTGGTCGGTCTGATCCAGGGCGACCACCTGTCCAGTAGCCGCCGTCCGTGCCTGATCCGTTAGGTCCATTTATCCAAAATAATAGCCCTTATCGAGCGGATGTCTGTAATTTCTCGGCCAATCTAGATATATAGCGAAACGTAGCGCATGATCGGTGCCAGTTGTACTAGCTGCCGAGGAGTGCGCGTGGCCACCAGCCCGATGACGCCTGAGTGTCTTCTGCCTGGACCGACTCCGGTCGCGCTGCTGGACGCGGCCGGCCAGGTTATCCCCGGCGACGACCTGGACATGCCCGGTGACCAGGTCTTGCTGGCCCTGTACCGGATGATGGTGCTCGGCCGCCGGTTCGACACCCAGGCGACCGCGCTGACCAAGCAGGGGCGGCTCGCGGTCTATCCCTCGGCGCGCGGGCAGGAGGCGTGCCAGGTCGGTGCGGTCGCGGCCTTGCGCCCGCAGGACTGGCTGTTTCCGACCTACCGCGATTCCATGGCGCTGGTCGCGCGGGGCATCGACCCGGTCGAGGTGCTGACCTTGCTGCGCGGTGACTGGCACAGCGGCTACGACCCCTACGACAAGCGGGTCGCGCCCCAGTGCACCCCGCTGGCCACCAACACCCTGCACGCCGTGGGGATGGCCCGCGCGGCGGTGATCAAGGGCGAGGACATGGTCGCCCTGGTCATGCTGGGCGACGGCGCGACCAGTGAGGGCGACACGCACGCGGCGCTGAACTTCGCGGCCGTCTGGAAGGCGCCGGTGGTGTTCCTGGTGCAGAACAACGGATACGCGATCAGCGTCCCGCTGGCCAAGCAGACAGCGGCTCCCTCGCTGGCCCACAAGGGCATCGGTTACGGCGTTCCGGGGACGCTGGTGGACGGGAACGACGCCGCCGCGGTGTACGCCGTGGTGCGGCGCGCGGTGGCCGCTGCCGCGGCCGGTGCCGGACCAGCTCTCATCGAGGCGCTTACCTACCGGGTCGAGGCTCACACCAATGCCGACGACGCGACCCGTTACCGCTCTCGCGAGGAGGTCGAAAGCTGGCTCGCCCGCGACCCGGTCACCCGGCTGCGCGAGCACCTCGGCCGCCGGGGCCTGCTCTCCGACGCCGTCGCCGCGGCGCTTGAGGCGCAGGCGGAGGCGGAAGCGGCCGCGCTGCGGCAGCGCATGAACTCCGACGCCCGTCACGATCCGGCTGACCTTTTCCGGTACGTCTACGCCCAGCGGACGCCGGAGTTGCGCAGGCAGCAGCACGAACTGGCCGCCGAGCTGGCGGACCTCGAGGAGGCGAGAACCCATCATGACGATGATCGCTGAGCAGGACCGGGCGCTGGCCGCCGGCCAGGCCGTCACGATGGCGGGGGCGCTGAACCAGGCCCTTTCCGATGCGCTGAGCGAGGATGACACGGTGCTCGTCTTCGGCGAGGACGTGGCGACGCTCGGGGGGGTGTTCCGGATCACCAGCGGGCTGGCGGCGGCGTTCGGGGAAACCCGGGTGTTCGATACCCCGCTGGCCGAATCGGGCATTGTCGGCACCGCGATCGGCATGGCGATGAACGGCCTGCGCCCGGTGGTGGAAATGCAGTTCGACGCCTTCGCCTATCCGGCCTTCGAGCAGATCACCAGCCACCTGGCCAAGCTTCGTAACCGCACCAGGGGCCGGGTGGAGCTGCCTATCGTCATCCGGATTCCCTACGGCGGCGGCATCGGCGGGGTGGAACACCACTGCGACTCATCCGAGGCCTACTACACGCACACCCCCGGCCTGCGGGTGGTCACCCCGGGGACACCTGCCGACGCCTACGTCCTGCTGCGGCAGGCGATCAAGAGCCCGGACCCGGTGATCTTCCTGGAGCCCAAGCGCCGGTACTGGTCCTCCGAAGTTGTCTCGGCGCACGCTGGCAGCCCGCTTGACCGCGCCGTGGTGCGGCGCTCGGGCTCCGATGTCACGCTCATCACCTACGGCGGCGCGCTGGCCACCACGCTGGAGGCGGCCGAGGCGGCGCAGGCCGATGACCGCAGCGTCGAGGTGATCGACCTGCGGAGCCTGGCGCCCTTCGACGACGAGACGGTCACCGCGTCCGTCAAGCGCACCGGCCGGGCCGTCGTCGTGCACGAGGCGAGCCGCTTCTGCGGCTACGGCGCCGAGGTCGCCGCGCGGGTCTCCGAGCAGTGCTTCCACTATCTCGAGGCCCCGGTCCTCCGGGTGGCAGGCTTTGACATTCCCTACCCCCCGCCGAGCCTGGAGGAATACCACCTGCCGAGCGTCGACCGCATCCTCGCCGCGATCGACAGGCTGCAGTGGCGGGAAACGGCGCCGGTCGTCCAGGTGGCCGGTTAGATGGCCCCCTTCGTGCTGCCTGATCTGGGTGAGGGCCTGACCGAGGCCGAGATCGTCAGCTGGCACGTCCAGGTCGGAGATATCGTCGCGGTCGACCAGGAGGTGGTCGAGGTCGAGACGGCCAAGGCGGTCGTGGCCATCCCTGTCCCGTTCGCAGGCCGGGTGGCGGAGCTGCACGCCAGACCCGGTGACCTGCTGGCGGTAGGAGACCCGCTCATCACGGTCCGCGATGAGGCGGCCGGGTCCGGCGCCGACGGCGAGAGCGGGAATGTCCTGATCGGCTATGGCACCAGGGCGGCCCGCCCCGGCCGGCGGCGGCCCGCCAAGTACGAGCCGTCCATGCTGATCACCGAACGGCCGGCCGGCTCGAACGGCCGCGTCCCCGTCGTTTCCCCCATCGTCAGGCGGCTCGCCCGTGACGCCGGCCTGGACCTGGCCTCGATCCGCGGCTCGGGCCGTGATGGCCTGGTCACCAGGCAGGATGTGGAGGACGCGATCGGGCTCCGGCGGCCGGCCCAGACCGGACCGCCGGCCGCCGGCGCCGAGCAGGTAACCCGGACTCCGTTGCAGGGCATCCGCAAGGTCACGGCCGACAAGCTCAGCCGGTCACGCCGGGAGATCCCCGAGGCGACGATCTGGGTCGATGCGGACGCCACCGAGTTGGTGCACCTGCGCGCGAGCTTGAACGCCGGCGACGCGCAGCCCAAGATCAGCCTGCTGGCGCTGCTGTCCCGGTTCGCGATCCTGGGGCTGCGCCGCCATCCGGAGCTGAACGCGAAGGTCGAGGACGGCGTCATCGTGACGGGCTCGGCCGTGCACCTCGGCTTCGCCGCGCAGACTGACCGGGGCCTGCTGGTGCCGGTGGTGGCGGACGCTCAGGCGCGTACCCTGGAGCAGCTTTCCGTGGCGCTGGCCGACAGCACGCTGCGGGCCAGGCGAGGCACCCTCGGGCCGGCCGAGCTCACCGGCGGGACGTTCACGATCAATAACTACGGCGTGTTCGGCGTCGACGGCTCGGCGGCCATCATCAACCATCCCGAGGTGGCGATCCTGGGTATCGGCCGGATCATCGAGCGGCCCTGGATCGTCCACGGCCAGGTCGCGGCGAGGCAGCTGACCCAGCTCACGCTCGCCTTCGATCACCGGGTCTGCGATGGCCAGACCGCGGGCGGCTTCCTGCGGTTCGTGGCCGACTGCGTCGAGTCCCCGGCCGGGGCGCTGCGGTATCTGTAATCCCGCCCGCCGGCGGCCACGGCCGGTCATGAGGCCGGGGCCGTCATCTGGCTGAGCAGGTCGCTGGCGCGGACAATGCGGGCGTCCAGGTCGGCCAGGAACCCTTCGATGGCGGCCCGCTTGGCCTCCACCGTCGCCCGCAGGTCACGCTGCAGCCGCAGGCTCTCGCCGACCAGTTCCCGCCGCTCGACGTCGCTGGTCTGCTCGTGGTGGTAGCTGCGCTTGATCTGGGCCATCCGGTCCTCGCTGCGCAGCACGACCGCGATCTCGTCGAGGTTGAAACCGAGCAGCACTTGCAGCTGGCGGATGCGGGCCACCCTGGCCAGGTCATCCTCGGAGTACCGGCGGGTGCCGGCCGGGGTGCAGGCGCACGGTGTGATGAGCCCGATCTGCTGGTAATACCGCAGGGCGCGCTCCGAGACGCCGGCCCGGGCCGCGGCGGCCCCGATGCCGAGCAACGGTCCCGGTCCGCCTTCGTCCTCCTGAGCTGGCCCGCCCGCGGCCGGTTTGCCCGCGGCTGGTTCGGCGGTACCTGTGCTCGATGTGATGCCCAACGGGATCAGGCGTTCTCGGCTGACGGGCTGGCTTCGGTGTCCGGGCCGGAGCTCGCTGAGGCGCGCACCCCGTTCCCGCGCGTCCGGGCGGACCCGTTGCCGTTGCCGCCGGGCAGCGCGGCGGTCTCGTCCAGGCCCATCAGCCCGGCAACCTGGGCGGCGCCTTCGGCGAGTTCCTCGGCCACCGGCTCGGCTTGGTGCATGTAGCGGCGGCCGCGGACGGCGGAGGCCACCACGGCGACGGCCGTCGCGATGGCGGCGAACGTGAACGCCAGGTGCAGGCCGGCCGCGAACGGCGCCTCGATGAGGTGGGGGAAGAACGACCGGCCGGTCACGTAGGCGGCCTGGCTGGGCGACAATTTGCTGAGCGCGCCGGTGGGGCCGAGCAACTCCTGGATCGGGTTTTCTCCCAGGAAGGCCGAGAACAGGCTGCCGATCGGCGGCTCGTTGGCCACTAGGTGGGCGGCGCTGGGGTTGACCCCCGCGGCGACCAGTCCCTTGTACAGGTGGCTGGGCAGCCGGGAGGCCAGTCCGAGGGTGACGATGGTGAAGAACAGGCCCATCGACAGCACCGAGGCCGAGTTCTGGAAGGTGTTGAGCATCCCCGCGCCCGCGCCCCGCTGCTCCGGCGGGAGGCTGTTCATGACCGATGCCTGGTTGGGGGAGAAGAACAGTCCCATGCCGACCGCGAACATGAAGATCAGCAGGGCGAACCAGATGTAGCTGAAGTTGATCGGCAGCAGTTCGAGCAGCAGGAACGACGCGCCGGAGATGATCAGGCCGACGGTGGCGAAGAGCCGGGCGCCGTAGCGGTCGGACAAGATCCCGGAGAGCGGGCCGAGCAGCAGGAACCCGATGGTCAGCGGGACCATGTAAATGCCGGCCCACAGCGGGGTCCGGGCGAAGCTGTAACCGTGCTGCGGCAGCCAGATGCC
>JBEKGC010000136.1:0-14616 GCA_050013055.1 Streptosporangiaceae bacterium | reverse complement strand
CCGGCCGCCACAACCTGCCGTTCACGCTGCTCAGCGACCGCGGCGGCCGGGTCCGCAAGAGCTACGGGGTGCCGTCCGTGCTTGGCGTGGTCCCTGGCCGCGTCACCTACGTCATCGACCGCACCGGCACGGTCCGGCATGTCTTCAGCTCGATGATGAACATCGGCCAGCACGTCAGCGACGCGCTGGCGGTGGTCAGGCAGCTGCAGGCCGCGTGACCCGCGGCACTCAGACGGGCCAGCGTTCCATCCGGTAGCCCATGTCCCAGAACATCCACTCGTAGCGGCTCGAGGTGCGGAAGTGGTGATGCGCCCGGTGCCGCTCGGCGGCCGGCAGGTCCGGGCCTAGCCGGTCGGTGACCGCCAGGACTTCCCGCACGACGTCACCGAACTCCTCGCTGCCGTACATGTCGATCCACCGCTGGTAACGCGGGTCGGGGGAGCCGCGGCGGACCAGTTCCTTGCCCACCTCCCAGTAGATCCAGTAGCACGGCAGCACCGCGCTGACCCCCTCCGCATAGGAGCCGCCGCTGACGGTGGCCAGCAGGTAGCTGGTGTACGCCAGGTTCGCGGGCGCGGGCTCGGCGCGGGCCGCCTGGCCCGGATCGATGCCGAGGTCGGCGAGCAGCGACCCGTGCAGGCTCTGCTCGACCTCGAGTGCTCCCGCCGCGTGCCGGGCGAACATCGCGGTGTCCGCGGACACCGGCGCCCGGCTGCCCACCGCGGCCAGGGCCTGCCCGTAGCGCTGCAGGTACAGCGCATCCTGGACGACGTAGAAGGCGAACGCGTCCGGCGGCAGGCTGCCGTCGGCCAGCCCGGTCAGGAACGGATGGGCCAGTATCGCCGCGTAGATGCCGGTCACGCCGGCCCACAGCTCGTCGCTGAAGCTGCCGCTCATCAGGTCTTCTCCGCCCGGCCTGGCCCGGGAACCGGGCTGAACTCACAACCCGACAGGACGTGGACAGGCCCGTCGCCCGCACCGAGCATGGCGAGCCCGTGGGCGACCGCCTCCCCCGCCACCCCGGCCGCGTAGCAGGCCGCCTCGGCCAGCAGAAGCCCCGCGGCCAGCCCGGCCGCGAGCGCGGCCGAATGCGTGCAGCCCGCGCCGTGGGTCGCGGCCACCCGGTGCCGGGCGACCGGGATGGCCAGGTGCCGTGCCCCGTCGAAGAGGTGGTCCACCGGCTCGGCCCCGTGCCCCCCGGTGACCAGGGCGGCCCGCGCGCCCAGCGCGACCAGCCGCTCGGCCAGCTCCGCGCGATCCTCGGTCACCGTCCGGGTCAGCGCCTGAGCTTCCGGCAGGTTCGGGGTTACCACCGTGGCCAGCGGGAACAGCCGGGTGACCATGGTCCCGATCGCCTCGGGGAGCAGCAGCGTGCTGCCCGAGCTCGCCACCATGACCGGATCCACGACCAGCGGCAGGCCCCGCCCGGCCAGCGCGGCCGCCACCGCCTCGATCAACGGCGCGGAGAACAGCATGCCGGTCTTGGCGGCGTCCGCCCCGATGTCGTCCAGGACCGCGTCGACCTGCGCCCGCACGAAGTCGGGCGGGACTTCGTGGATGGCGCGGACCCCGACCGTGTTCTGCGCGGTGAGCGCCACGATCGCCGACATGCCGTGCGCGCCGCAGCGGGCGAACGCCTTGAGGTCAGCCTGGATGCCGGCCCCGCCCCCCGAGTCGGACGACGCGATGGTCAGCACCCGCGGCGGCCCGGCCCTCACAGCTCGGCCCTCACAGCTCAGGCCGCCCGGCCAGCGGGCTGGACGCCTGGGCATGCCACCGGCGCGGGATGCGGCCCGCGGTCCGCGCGGCGTATCCGGCCGCCACCGCCAGCCGCATCGCGGTCGCCATCCGTCCGGGCTCGGCCGCGCGGGTGACGGCCGAGGCGATCAGGACCGCGTCGCAGCCGAGCTCCATCGCGAACGCGGCGTCGCTGGCCGTCCCGATCCCGGCGTCGAGGATGACGGGAACGCCGGCTTGCTCGACGATCATCGCGATGTTGTGCGGGTTGCGCACGCCGAGACCCGATCCGATGGGAGCGCCGAGCGGCATGATCGCCGCGCAGCCGGCCCGCTCGAGGTGCCGGGCCACGATCGGGTCGTCGTTGGTGTACGGGAGCACCACGAACCCGTCGCGGACCAGCATCCGGGCCGCGTCGATCAGCTCCACCGGGTCCGGCAGCAAGGTCTGATCGTCCGCCACCACCTCCAGCTTGACCCAGTCGGTGCCCAGCGCCTCCCGCCCGAGCCGGGCGACCATCATCGCCTCGCTCGCGGTGTGGCAGCCCGCGGTGTTCGGCAAGATGGCCACCCCGGCCTCCCGCAGCACGGACAGCAGCGAGCCTTCCCCGTCTCCGGCCGGCGAGACACGCCGCAAGGCCACGGTGCTCAGCGCGGTGCCCGAGGCGGCGAGTATCCGGCGCAGCACCTCCAGGCTCGGCACTCCCCCGGTCCCGAGTATCAGCCGCGAACTCAGCTGACGGCCGGCCAGCACCCATGGCTCCGGCCCGGCCTGGGTCAGCAGATCGGTATCGCTCACGTCATCCTCCCTGTACGGCCGTAACCACCTCAACCTGGTCCCCGTCGCGGAGCGCGGTGAGCGCCCACGAGCCCCGGGGCACCACGTCGCCGTTGACCGCGGCCGCGATGCCGGCCGGGGCCGCCGTCAGCACCGCGACCGCGGCCTCCAGCGTGGTCCCTTCCGGCAGGTCGCGCGTCTCGCCGTTAAGCCTGACCTGGACGCTCACCGGGAGTCTCCGCAGCTGAACCGCTGCGGCGTGAACGGTTCCCACGGCGCCGCGGGCGCCCGGCCGGTCAGGCACGCCACGATGGCATCGGCGGTGACCGGTGACATCAAGATGCCGTTGCGGTAGTGCCCGGTGGCCAGCAGCAGCCCGTCGATCCCGCAGCCGCCGACGATCGGCCCGTTGTCCGGGGTTCCCGGCCGCAGCCCGGCGCAGGTCTCGGCGAGGATCAGCTCGCTGGTCACGGGGAGCACGCTCATCGCGTCGCGGAGCAGATCATGAACGGCTCCGGCGGTGACCGTCCGGTCCGGGCCGCGCTCTTCCGAGGTGGCCCCCACGATCACCTCACCGTCCGCGCGGGGGACCAGGTACACCTCCGCGCCGCGGACCGTGGCCCGGAGCGTGTGGCTGATGACAGCGGGGATCCCGGCGGGGTGACGCAGCCGCAGCAGCTGGCCCTTGACCGGCCGGACCGCGGACCGCAGCGGGCCGGGCAGCCCGCCGATCCCGCCGGACGCCCAGCCGGCCGCGACCACGACCATGGCCGCGTCGATGTCCTGCCCGCCCGCGAGCCGGACCCCGCGGACCCGCCCGTCGCAGCTGCGCACCGCGGTGACCCGGTCGCGGGTGAGCCGGACCTTCGCGGCCGCCGCGGCCGCCCGCAGCGCGGCCGCGTACCGCCGGTTGTCCACCGACCAGTCCCCGCCGAACAGCACGCCGCCGTGCACGTCGGGGCTGAGGAAGGGTTCCAGCTGGCGGCAGGCCCGGCTGTCCAGTTCCTCCGCGGCCAGCCCCGCCGACCGGCGAAAGGCGGTCAGCCGGGTCAGCGCCGCGAGGTCACCGCGGTCGTAGGCGATGGCCAGGGTCCCCTCATGGCGCAAGCCGATGTCCTGACCGGTGAGGTCCTCGAGTTCGGCCGCGAACCCTCCGAACCTGGCCACGGCCAGCAGGTTGAGACGGAGCAGCGCGCCCTCGCCGAACAGGCTCTCGGATACCGGAGCGAGCATCCCGGCGGCCACGCCGGACGCGGCGTCGCCGTCATCGGGGTCGACCAGCAGGACGCGGAGCCCGGCGGCCGCGGCCCGCCACGCGATCGCGGTGCCGATGACACCGCCGCCCGCCACGACGACATCGCCTGCCCAGGCAACATCGGTGGTCACGGCCATGGGCACTCCCTTCGCCGGCATTACCCGGATCAGGTACGACGGTCGGAGGCCCCTGCGCCTCCCTCTCAGCCCTCGCGGGCTCCCGTGGCCGGAATTGTTCCGGCAGTCCAGACTATAAGCTGAGGGGCGCGATGACGAACGACGTGCGGGCGCGGCTGGCGGACGCGCGGCTCTACCTGTGCACCGGCGCCCGCCGGTCCTCCGGTGACCTGACCCGGTTCCTCGACGCCGTGCTCGGCGCCGGGGTGGACATCGTGCAGTTGCGGGAGAAGGGGCTCGAGGCGGCCGAGGAACTCGCGCTGCTTGAGGTGTTCGCCGCCGCCTGCCGGCGGCACGGCAGGCTGCTGGCGGTGAACGACCGGGCGGACGTGGCCCTCGCGGCCGGAGCCGACGTGCTTCACCTGGGGCAAGATGACCTGCCTGTTCCGGTCGCGCGGCGGATCCTGGGCCCGGCCATGCTGATCGGCCGGAGCAGCCACAGCCCGGCCCAGTCCGACGCGGCGGCGGCCGAGCCTGACGTCGACTATTTCTGCGCCGGGCCGGTCTGGGCGACACCGACCAAGCCGGGCCGCCCGGCGACCGGCCTGGGACTGCTGGCGCACGTGGCCAGGACCGGACCCGCGCGGCCGTGGTTCGCGATCGGGGGCATCAGCCTCGGCCGGCTCGATGACGTGCTCGCCGCTGGCGCCAGCCGCGTGGTGGTGGTCCGCGCCATCACCGAGGCGGACGACCCCGCCGCCGCGACGCGCGCGTTCACCCGCCGGCTTCGGCACGGGACCGCCCTGTGATCGGGCCCAGGCACATGTAACGATGGGCAGATGCGGATCGCCGGGGTTGAATCAACAGACTTGTTCGTGGGGACCACGCAGCGCCCGCTGCAGGTCATCCGGGTCACGCTGGTGAACGACGGGCCCGGGACGTCCGCCACCGTCCGCATTCAGGGGCCCGGGCTGTCAGACCAGGGTCCGTTCGGCATCACCGGGTTGCCTCAAGGCGAGGAAAGAGCCGTCGAAGTCCCGGTGCAGGTCGCGGCGCCCTACCAGCCGGGCAGCACCCGGCGGGTGACGGTCGCGGTCGACAGCCAGGCGGGGCAGGTCCAGGCCGGCGCCGACATCACCGTGGCGGAGCCGGGCTGGACGATGTGGATGGTCAGCCACTTCCACTACGACCCGATCTGGTGGAACACCCAGGGCCAGTTCACCCAGACGCGGCTCAGCCTGCCCGACGAAGAGGGCCGGGTGCCCGACGTCAGGAGCGCGTTCGAGCTGGTCGGCGCCCACCTGGACAAGGCCAGGACGGACCCCGACTACAAGTTCGTGCTGGCTGAGCTCGACTACCTGAAGCCGTATTTCGACGCCTACCCGCAGGACCGGGAGGACCTGCGGGCCCTGATGGCGCAGGGCCGGGTCGAGATCGTCGGCGGCAACTACAACGAGCCGAACACCAACCTCACCGGGGCCGAGTCGACCATCCGCAACGCCGTCTACGGCATCGGGTTCCAGCGGGACGTCTTCGGCGGGGACCCCAGGAGCGCCTGGATGCTGGACGTGTTCGCGCATGATCCGGGGTATCCGGGCCTGATGGCGGCGGCCGGGCTGACCTCCTCGGCGTGGGCGCGGGGGCCGTTCCACCAGTGGGGCCCGGCCGGCGCCGACGGCGGCGGTAACCGGCGCATGCAGTTCAGCAGCGAGTTCGAGTGGCTCTCGCCGGACGGCCGCGGGCTGCTCACCTCCTACATGGCCCAGCACTACGGCGCGGGCTGGAAGCTGCACACGCTGCCGGACCTGGCCGCCGCGGAGGCCGAGGCGTACCTGCAGTTCCGGGCGCTGGCGCAGGTCGCCGCCACCCGTAACGTCATGCTGCCGGTCGGCGCGGACCACGTCATCCCGGCCCGCTGGGTCACCGACATCCACCGGGACTGGAACCAGCGGTACGTGTGGCCCAGGTTCACCACCGCGGTGCCGGCCGAATTCTTCGCGGCGGTGCGGGGCGAAGCCTCCGGTGGAGCCTGGATCACCCCGCAGACCAGGGACATGGGCCCGGTGTACACCGGCAAGGACGTCTCCTACATCGACACCAAGCAGGCGCAGCGGGCCATCGAGACCGCCGTGATCGAGGCCGAACGGCTCGCCACCATGGCCTGGCTGGACGGTGCGCCGTTCCCGCATGTGGCGCTGGACCGGGCCTGGCGGCTGCTGGCCTACGGCGCCCACCACGACGCCATCACCGGGGTCGAGTCCGACCAGGTGTACCTGGACCTGGCGGGCGGCTGGCGCGAAGCGTGGGAACTCGGCTGCGCCGCGCGCCGCGACGCCGTCACCCAGCTGACCGGGGCCCAGGCGACCGGGCTGGCCGTCACCGTGGTTAACCCGCTGGCGCGGACGCGGGACGGGATGGCCAGGGTCACGGTCCAGGCCCCCGACGACGGGACCAGGTGGCTGGAACTGCGGGACGAGGCCGGGCAGCCGGTACCCGCGCTGGCCGAGGGGGCCCGGCGGCGGGACGACGGGTCGCTGGCGGAGGTCACGCTCACGTTCGCGGCCCGCGCGGTGCCGCCGCTGGGGTCGGTGACCTACCAGGCGGTGCCAGCCAGCTCGGTGCCAGCCAGCGCGGTGCCCGCCAGCGCAGACAACGGCTGGGAGAACGTCACCGGGCTCGCCATCGAGAACGACGCGTACCTGGTCACGGCGGATCCGGACCGGGGCGGGACGGTGTCGGTCACCGATAAGCGCACCGGCACCTCCGTGCTGACGGCCCCCGGCAATGAGCTGGTGATCCAGGACGAATACGCGCAGCATCCCCGGCACGGAGAGGGTCCGTGGCACCTGTCCCCCAAAGGCCAGGGAACCGGCTCGGCGGCGGCCCCGGCCCGGGTGCGGGCGGAGCGGTGCCCGGCGGGATCCCGGCTGGTGGCCTCGTTCACCCTCGACGGGCTCGAGGTCACCCAGGAGACGCTGCTGTGGGACGGCGCGGAACGTGTCGAGTTCCGCACCCACGTGGACGGGTACCGCGGCCGCGACCGGCTGCTCCGGGTCCGGTTCCCCGCCGATGTGCCCGGCGGCCTGCCGTTGTACCAGACGGCGACGGCGGTGATCGGCCGGTCGTTCGGGGTCGTGGACGTGGACTCCGCTGATCACTGGTACACCCTGGATAGCCCCGCGTACCAGTGGTTCGGGCTCGGCTCCACGGCGCGGGTCCGCACCACGGGCCGCGACCCGGCGGGCCCGCTGACACAGGCGATCGGCGTGGCCGAGGTGGTCTGCACCGATATCCCGAACGAACAACGGAGCGGCATCAGGGACCTGATGATCGCGCTGGCGGCGGCCGGCGTGACCGCGACGTGCAGCCAGGCCGAGGGCTCCAGGTACGGCGCGATCGACGCCGACTCCAACCTGCCCGACGTCCGGATCTGCCTGGGCGGTCCCGAGGTGAACGGCTTCACCGGCGAGGTGCTGGCCGCCGCGGGACCCGGCTACGCCAAGGCGCTGGCGGCCCGGCTGGCGGGCGGAGCCGGGACGGCACGGCTGTGGGTCCCGGCCGCGCGCTGCCGGGAAGACGCCTTCGGGCCGGACGCGGACGTGCGCGGGCCCAGCGACTTGCCGGTTCTGATCATCGCGGGTACCGGGCCGGCCGAGCTGGCCGTGGCGATCGCGGACCTGACCGAGGACCTGGCCGACGCCCTGGTGGACGCGGGCGAGCCCGACGAGGCCGAGGACGCCGACGAGACCGGCGAGGGCGGCGGCGACCAGCCGCCGGCGGCGGCGCTGGCCGACCGGTCGGTCGCGCTGCTGAACCGGGGCACGCCCAGCGCCGTGGTCACCCCCGACGGCACCCTGCACATGTCGCTGATGCGGTCGTGCAGCGCATGGCCGTCCGGCATCTGGATCGACGGCGACCGCCGGACGACGCCGGACGGCGGCAGTTTCGCCTGGCAGCACTGGAGCCACACGTTCGAGTACGCGCTGGCCTGCGGCCCGGGTGACTGGCGCACGGCGGGCTTCAACCGGCAGGCCGAGGACTACAACCACGAGCTGGTCACCGTGGCCGCGGTGCACGGCGGCGGCGGACCGGCCGCCACCGCGCGGGCCGGCCGCGGCGCGGCCGCCGGGCGGCTGACCGTGGAGCCGGCCAACGTCATGCTCAGCGCGGTAAAGCCGCACGGCAACCCGCTCGCCGCGGGACGGGCGGGCGCGATCACGGGAGCACCGGGTAACCCGGACGAGGCCATGGCGGTCACGGTGCGGCTGCGGGAAACGCAGGGCCGGGCCACCACCGCGCGCGTGCGGCTCGCCGCGGGGATCTCGGCGGCGTGGCTCACCGATCTGATCGAGGAGTCGCAGGGCGCTCCGCTGCCGGTCGAAGCCGGGACCGCCGAGGTGGCCATGCCGCCCTTCGGCACGGTGACCCTGGTCGTGAGGACGGGCTCCCCGGCGGCCGGCCGGGCGGCTGGCCCGGCGGCTGGCAGGGCGGAAACGGTATCGCCCGCCGGGCCGGCCCAGCCGGTTCACACCCGGTACTGGCTGCACGGGAAGGGCCCGGCGCCGGCCGGGAACCTGCCGGTCGCGGTGCACCTGTCCCCCACCCGCGTCGCCCTGACCCGGCCAGGCGAGCCAGGGACGCTGACGCTGACGGTGGGCTGCGCCGCGGAACCTGTGTCGGGGCGGGCGGAGCTGTCCGTCCCGGCCGGGATGACCGTCACCGCCGACCGGGACCTGGCGTATGACCTCGCGCCCGGCGAGTACGCGGCCTGGGACCTGACCGTCCGGGCGGCCTCCGGGTCGGCGGCGGGCCGCTATTTCGTGGCGGCGCGGATCCGGGACCAGTTCGGCCAGCTCATCGAGGACACGGCCATGGTGGCGATCGGGGAACCCCGCTGGCCCGATCCGGACCTGTCCGCGGAGGAGACGATCGAGGTGATGCAGGCCGATTACCTCGCGGGCGCGGCCGAGGTCGGCCTGGCCATGCTGACGCCTGAGCTGCACCTGGCCCCGGGCGGCCAGGGTGAGCTGGCCGTCCGGGTGACCAACCAGCTGGCGTCCGAGCTGCACGGCGAGGCTCAGCTCATCTCCCCGTTCGGCAGCTGGCCGGCCCTCGGGCCGTGGGCGCAGGGTTTCAGCGCCGCGCCGCAGGCGAGCACGACGCTGCGGTTCGCGGTGACCGTCCCGGCCACGGAGCGTCCCGGGTCGCAGTGGTGGGCGCTGGTGAAGGTGATGTACTTCGGCCGGGTCAGGTACACCGAGGCCATCCCGGTCGTCATCTCAGCCGGCCAGGCCGGGCCGGGCAACTGATCGCCTACGGCGCGTGCGAGCGGGTACGGTGAGAGACTTGACGTGTCCCCTTCGGCACGCGTGACATCAGCAGAGGACCGATGCCGTCCGCCACCGCTTTCCTCAGCGGCAACCTGCCAGCTGAGCCGAACAGCTTTGTCGGCCGTGAGCGCGATCTCGCCGAACTGGCCCGGCTGCTTGGCGAGGTGCGGGCGCTGACCCTGAGCGGTCCCGGCGGTATCGGTAAAACGCGGCTGGCGGTCAGGCTCGCCCGTCAGGTGCTGGGGGGCGGGCAGGACGAGGGCTCCGGGGTTCCTGGTGACCTGGACGAGGCGTGGCTGGTCGAGCTGGCCGACTGGCATGGCCCCGTCGCCCAGCACGTCGCGACCACGATCGGAGTGCGTGAGGAACCGGGCGTGCCGCTCGCGCAGACGCTGGCCGAGGCGCTGCGCTCCCGGCACATGCTGCTCATCCTCGATACCTGCGAGCACCAGGTCGGCGACTGCGCCATCTTGGTCCAGCTGCTGCTGGCCCGGTGCCCGTGGCTGCGGATCATCGCGACCAGCCGGGAGCCGCTGCGGGTCCGGGGCGAGACCGTCTGGCGGGTGCCCCCGCTCGACCTGCCGCCCGATGGCGTCACCGGCATCGGTGCCGGCACCCACGAGGCGGTCCGGCTTTTCGCCGCCCGGGCCGCGGGCGCCCGGCCCGGCTTCGTCCTGACCGAGGACAACGTGGCGCAGGTAGCCCGGTTGTGCCGCACGCTCGACGGCATACCGCTCGGCATCGAGCTGTCCGCGGCCCGGGTCCGGGCGCTGTCGGTCGAGCAGATCGCGGGCCGGCTGCGGGACCGGTTCCAGCTGCTCGACTCCGGTGACAGGACCGCTCCGCTCCGGCAGCAGACGCTGCGGGCCACCGTCGACTGGAGCTACGAGCTGCTCGAGGAGCCTGAGCAGATCTTGCTGCGCCGGCTGGCCATCTTCTCCGGCTGGAACCTGGACATGGCCGAGCAGGTGTGCTCCGGGGGTAGTATCCCGGCCGACGCGGTCCTCGGCCTGCTCATCTCCCTCATCGACAAGTCGCTGGTCGTGCTGGACGGCGAGGCCGCGGGCGATGCCAGGTACCGGCTGCTCGACACGATCAGGGAGTACGCCACCGAGCGGCTGGCCGCCGCGGGCGAGCAGCCGGGCCTGTCGCGGCGCCATCGCGATTACATCCTGGCGCTGGTCGAAGACACCGCCCTCGGGATGTTCAGCCGTGGCGAACCGCCGTGGCCGGTGCGCCGGGCCACCTTCCAGCGCGGCATCGCCGAATACGGCAACTTCCGCATCGCCCTCGCCACCTGCCTGGCCGACGGGCACGCGGAGGAGGGGCTACGGCTGTGCACCGGGCTGCGCAACATGTGGGTACCGCACGGCGACGCCCGCGAGGCGGCCACCTGGCTGGACCGGTTCCTGGCCGGGGACGAGGTCTCGGCGCAGGTGCGGGGACGCGCCCTGGCCTGCCGCGCGGAGATCGCTTTCGACTTGCAGGAGTACGACACGCTGCTGCGCTGCGCGCAGGAGAGCCTGGAGCTGAGCCGGGCCCATGATGATGACGTCACCGTTCCGACCGCGCTGCGGGTCATCGGCCAGGCCGCGGCGCGGGCGGGACGGCTCGGCGACGCCATCAGCTACATGGAGGAGGCCATCACCGCGGCGCAGACGTCGGGCAACGACTGGGAGAGCGGGCTCACGCTCGCGGCCAGGGCCGCCATCTCGGTCCGGCAGGGCAAGCTGAAGTCGGCCCAGCGCGCCTACGAGACGGCGCTTGAGGTGCTGCGCGACAACAACCACTGGGGTGTGGCCACGGTGGAATACGGCATGGGGACGCTGGCGCGGGCCCGCGGCGACGACAAGGTGGCCGCGCGGTACTTCGAGGACGCCATGGAGATCTTCGCCGAGCTCGACGCCTGGCCCGAGATCGCCCGCTGCCAGGCCGGCATCGGCTGGATCGCGCTGGCCGGCGGCGAGCTTGACCTGGCCCACGACAGCATGGCGGAAAGCCTGCGGCTGAACCAGATGTGCGGGCAGCGGCTCGGCATCGCCCGCGGGCTCGAGGCGTTCGCGGCCCTGGCGGTGGCCAGGCAGCAGCCCGAACAGGCCGCCACCCTGGCGGGCGCCGCCTGCCAGCTGCGGGAGGCGGTGAGCCGTCTGGCCGTGATAGGCCCGAAAATTGAGCAGGTGCTTGACTTCACCCGCGGGCAGCTCGGCGCCGCTGCGGCCGACGCCCTGTTCACCGGCGGCCGCGAGATGACGGTGGAGGACGCGGCCAGGTACGCCCTGGCCTCGCGGCCGCAGGCACCGGTTCCGGCCGCCGGGGAGCCCGAGCCGCCCGGCCAGGTTGGCCGGCCCGGTCAGGCACGCCCGGGCGCCGTCAGCGGCCCGCGGCGTGACAGCGTCACCCACAGGTCCGCCTCGCCGCTCACCCCGCGGGAACACGAGATCGTGCTGCTGATCGCCCAGGGCCTGTCCAACAAGGAAATCGCCGACGAGCTGGTGATCAGCCCGGCGACCGCGGCTCGTCACGTGGCGAACATCCTGGCCAAGCTCGGCTTCACCTCACGTACACAGGTTGCCTCATGGGCCAGCCGCCACGAGCCACCCGGCTGAGGTGGCCGCCGCTGATATGCAGCCGGGGGCGCGACCCGGCCCGTCAAGATGCACATCGGAATACACAGTTCTGCGCATGTGCGCGCGGGTCCCGGCCGCCTAACGTTCAACTGTCGCTATCGCACGGTGGCGGCGGGTCGTGAAACCCGCCGCCGGCTGGTTCCCAAGGGGGGGTGGGGACCGGCAAGCCGGCGGCAGAGGCCGGGCGGGTCCCGGCTCCACGCCAGGACCCGCCTGTTGTCGCAGTCGGGCGGGGAGGTACCGGTGGAACGCGGTGTCAGCACGGGCACGCGCACCCAGGCGGACCAGGAGAGCCTGCGCTCGGTCATCGCGCCCCGCGTGATGACCGAACGCATCCTGGAGCTGGCTGGCCAGGTAGGCTATCAGGCCGCGCTCATCGACGCCGTGGCGGGCACGGTGATCGCGTGGCCGCGCTTCGCCTGGATCATCAGGGCGGCCGCGCACGGACTCAGCCGCCGCGGCCTGGCGGACGGCGATACCGCGGCCGTCTTCGTCCAGGACGCGGCCAGCTTCTCGATCGCGGTCAACGCCATCCGCGCGGCCGGCGGCATCGTCCTGCCGATCCGGCCCGATACCGCGCTGCCTGACGTCGCGGCCCAGCTCAACGAGGGTGGTGTGCGGCTGCTCATGACCGCGGCCCCGCTGGCCGAGGTCGCGGGGCAGGCCGCCGATCGCTCCCGGGTGCGGCAGGTCTTCACGTTCGGCGAGGCCACAGGGACGATGTCGTTCCACTCGCTGCTCAGCGCGGGCAAGCACCAGGCCGATGGGCAGATGGCCGAGGCATTCGGGCCAGCGGATAACACGTCCGGGCCGGCCGGGCTGAGCCACCGGGATGTGGTGGTCGTGGGACCGCCGTGCGGCGACGGGCAGGCTTACACCTCGCTGCTCGATCTCGCCCTGCTGGCCGGGGCCACGATCGTGGCCGCGCCGGTGCCGCTGGTCACCGCCGCGATCCGGGTCTACCGGGGCACCGCCGCGATCGTTCCGGCCGGCACCGACGTGCCCGGCATCTCCCCGGACCGGGTCTTCTGCGTCGCCTGACCCGGGATCACAGGTCCGGCGGGCGGTTCTCGTACGGCGTGCTGAGCACGACCGTGGTCCGGGTCGAGACGCCGCCGACGGTGCGGATCTGCTGCAGCAGGTCCTCGAGCACGGCCGGGGAGGGCACCCGGACCTTGAGGATGTAGTTCTCGTCGCCCGCGACGCTGTAACAGGCCTCGATCGCGGACAGGTGCTCGAGCCGCTGTGGCAGGTCATCGGGGGCCGCGGCGTCGAACGGCTTGATCGACACGAACGCCGTCAGCGGCAGGCCGACATCATCGGGGTCGAACACCGCGACATATCCCCTGATCACGCCGTCCTGCTCGAGGCGGCGCACCCGCTGGTGTACCGCTGACACTGACAGGCCAGCCTGCCTGGCCAGCTCGGTGAAGCTCATCCGGCCGTTGCGCGTCAGCAGCGAAACGATCTTGCGATCTATCTCTTCCACGTGGTCACGTTAGCGTCATCGATTGCACCCGGCGACGACATTTATTAGATAACGAAATGATAACGAGCTTTACGCTAATGTAACATCGGGTCGCGCGTACTTACCGCCAAGTCACAGCGAGGTTACGCTGCCGGCATGGCACAGATCATTCTCGACCACGTGGAAAAGACCTACACAGGTGGCGTCAAGGCGATCGACAATCTGAGTCTTGACGTTAAAGACGGCGAGTTCATGGTGTTCGTCGGTCCTTCTGGCTGCGGCAAATCGACCGCGCTCCGGTCGATCGCCGGGCTCGAGGAGATCACCGGGGGCAAGATCCAGATCGGTGATCGCGTGGTGAATGACCTGCCGCCCAAGGACAGGGACATCGCCATGGTGTTCCAGAACTACGCGCTGTACCCGCACATGACGGTCGAGCAGAACCTCGCGTTCGGCCTCCAGCTGCGCAAGACGCCCAAGGACGAGATCAAGCGCCGGGTCGACGAGGCGGCCAAGATGCTCGGCCTGGAGCAATACCTCAAGCGCAAGCCGTCCGCGCTGTCCGGCGGTCAGCGGCAGCGGGTGGCGATGGGCCGGGCCATCGTCCGCGAGCCGCAGGCCTTCCTGATGGACGAGCCGCTGTCCAACCTGGACGCCAAGCTGCGGGTGTCCATGCGCGCCTCGCTGAACCAGCTGCACGAGCGGCTCGGCGTTACCACCGTCTACGTGACGCACGACCAGGTTGAGGCCATGACGCTCGGCCACCGCGTCTGCGTGCTGCGAGACGGGCGGCTGCAGCAGGTCGACACGCCGCAGTACCTCTTCCAGGCCTACAAGCTCGCGGTGCCGTCCGGGGTCATCGAGGCCAAGCAGGGGCTGGCGGACTTCATCGGCAAGAAGGTCATCCTCGGCATCCGGCCTTCCGACTTCGAAGACGCCCGCCTGGCCAACGCCCAGTGGGCGCGGATGCAGGTCACCACCGGGGTCACAGAAGAGCTTGGCAGCGAGATCCACGTGATCTTCACCATCGACGCGCCACCGGTGGAGCACGCCAGCTTGACCAAGGCGGCCGATAACGAAGACGAAGATGACTCGGTGGCCGCGCTGATCGGCGGCAAGTCGCTGTGGACCGCCCGCGTGTCAGCCCGCAGCGAGGTCCGGCCCGGGCAGCCCGTGGAACTCAGCGTCGACACCAGCCGGCTCCAGTTCTTCGACCCGGCCACCGGGCTTTCCATCGGCCACCCGAAGGCCACGGCCGGGCTGGCGGAGCAGGCGGCTTAGGCCGGAGCATCCGGCGGCCCGTGCG
>JBEKGC010000135.1:0-14600 GCA_050013055.1 Streptosporangiaceae bacterium | reverse complement strand
CCGGTCAGGGCGGGAACGCGCAGTCGGTGCTCGCGGCGTACGCCCAGGCCGGGTTTCTCACCACCACCGGGCAGCCGGCCACCGAGGCGAGCCTGGTGGTCGTGGTGACCCCGCAGACCGTTCCGGCCGACGGCAGCGCCGACCAGCTGGACCAGGTGCTCGTGCCGCTGGTCACCGAACTGGCCGCCAAGAGCTCG
This sequence comes from Streptosporangiaceae bacterium, assembly GCA_050013055.1. GTDB lineage: Bacteria > Actinomycetota > Actinomycetes > Streptosporangiales > Streptosporangiaceae > Palsa-504. Next base: position 14,403 of record JBEKGC010000135.1, on the reverse strand, counting down.
GCCACCGTGGTGGCGGGCACCCAGGCGGGCTCGGGCGCGGGCAGCCCGATCGCGGTCCTGCGCTCGAACGACGTGGCCAACCAGGTCTCCACCGTCGATGACGCGGACCTGGTCTCCGGGCAGACCGTGGTCATCCAGGCGCTGGCGGCCATGCTCGGCGGGGCCAAGGCCGCGAGTTACGGGTTCGCGGCCAACGGCGCCACCGCCGTCGCGCCGAGCCCCGCGCCGACACCGTCGGCGTCCGCGTCGCCGAGCGCCACGACCACGCCGTCGAGCAACAAGAAGGCGAAGTAATGAGCCGCGGTGCCGCCCGGCCCCGAGCTCGGGCCGCGGGCCTGCGGCTGATCACCAGCCTGGCGACGGGAGCCACCGCCGCGGGCGCGGCCAGGCTCGGCTACGCCGCCCTGAACCGGCGTCCGCCGGGCGGCATCAAGACATGGTCGCGGACTAACCACCGGGGCGAGCCGGTCACGCTGCTCGAGGGGCCCGCCGTCGCGGCCGGGGCGATCGCGGGCGTGCTGGCCCGGGCGGGCGTGCGGGTCATGAGCGGGTCAAGCCGCCCCCGGGCCGACGCGGCGGCGGTGCTGGCCGCCGTCGGAGCGGCGGCGTTCGGGGCCTATGACGACCTGGCGGGCTCGGGGGACCGGCGCGGCTTTCGCGGTCATCTCGGCGCGCTGCGGCACGGTGAGGTGACCACAGGAGCGGTGAAGCTGGGCGGCATCGGCGTCACCGGCCTGCTCGCCGCGGTGGTGGCCGGCGGTCCGGCCGCGGACATCGGACTCAACGCCGGGCTCATCGCGGGGGGCGCGAACCTGCTGAACCTGTTTGACCTGCGTCCCGGGCGCGCGATCAAGGTCGCGGTCGCCGCCGGCGCTCCCGGTGCCGTCGGTGCCGTCGCCGCCGCCGGTGCCGCCGGTGTCGCCGGCCCGGCGGCCTCGCTGGGGGCCGCGCTGGCCCTGCTGCCCGAGGACCTCGCCGAGCGCGCGATGCTCGGTGACGCCGGCGCCAACGCGCTCGGCGCGATGCTCGGGGCCAGCGCGGCCGGCCTGCCCCGTCCGGCCAGGATCGCCCTGCTCGCCGGGATCACCGGGCTGACCGCGGCCAGCGAGAAGGTCAGCTTCACCAAGGTCATCGAGCGCACCCCGGCGCTGCACCGGCTGGACATGGCCGGACGGCGGCCGGTCCCGCCCGCGGCGCCACCGGAGGAGTGAGCGTGCCCGTGGCCGAGCGGGGGAGCGCTCGGCGACGGACCTGGGGGATGGGCCGAGCGGCGGTGCTGATCGGTGCCATCACCATGGCGGCGCGGGTCATCGGGTTCGGCCGTCAGATCGTGTTCGCGCACACGGTGCAGGCCTCGTGCCTGGGTACCGCCTACACCACCGCGAACATGGTGCCGAACATCATCTACGACATCGTCATGGGGGGCGCCCTCACCGCGGTGGTGGTGCCGGTGCTGGCCGGCCCCGGCCTGGACCGCGAGCAGGTGCGGCAGACCTCCGCCGCGCTGCTGACCTGGGCGGTGCTGTTGCTGGTCCCGGTCAGCGCGCTGGTCGCGCTGGTGGCGCGGCCGCTGGTGTCGGTGCTGATCGGCGGGGCATCAGGGTGCCCGCGGACCGCGATGGTCGCCCTGGCCGCGCGGATGCTCGTGGTGTTCGCGCCGCAGATCCTGCTCTACGGCCTGGCCGTGGTGCTGTACGGCATCCTGCAATCCCGCCGCAGGTTCGCCGCGCCCGCGCTGGCGCCCGTGCTGTCCAGCCTGGTCGTCATCGGCGCGTACTTCTGGTTCGGTGTGGTCGGCCACGGCTACCAGGACATGCTCAGGCCGGTGCCCACCCTGGCCTGGGTGGTGCTGGCCGGCGGGACGACCGTGGGCGTCGCGGCCCTGGTCGCGACCCCGTTGCTGCCCGCCGTCCGGCTCCGCCTCCGGCTCCGGCCGACGCTGCGGTTCCCGGCCGGGGCCGGAGCGCGGGTCCGCTCGCTGGCCGCCGCCGGGGTCGCGACCCTCATCGCCCAGGACGCCTCGGTGGCGGTGGTGATCGTGCTGGCCAACTCCCGCGGCGTCAAGGACGCGCTTGTGCTGTACAGCTTCGCCTGGGCGGTGTTCTTCGTGCCCTACGCGGTGCTCGCCGTTCCCATCGCGACCAGCGCCTTCCCTGAGCTGTCCGCCCGCGATGACCGCTTCGACGCCACCACCGCCACCTCCACCCGGGCCGTGACGGTGGCGTCCTGGCTGGGGGTGGCGGGGATGGCAGGCACCTGCGTGCCGCTGGCGCGGGTGTTCCAGTCCCACGCCGACTCGGCCGCCGACGCCAGGCAACTCGCGATCGCGCTGGCCGCGTTCGCGCCCGGGCTCCTCGGATACGGCCTGACGGCGAACCTGTCCCGGGTGCTCTACGCCTACGGGCGGAGCCGGGCCGCGTCCCTGGCGGTCAGCGGCGGCTGGCTGCTTGTCATCGTGGCGGATCTGGCCATCCTGCCGTTCGTGTCCCCGTCGGCGGTCGTCCCCTGGCTCGGCGCGGGCACGACCATCGGTCTGACCGGCTCAGGCGTGGCGCTGCTGGTCATTGTTCGCCGGGTCCGCGGGCCGGCCGCGCTGCACGGGTGCGCGCGCGCCACCCTGGCCGGGCTGGCCGGCGCGCTGGCCGGGACCGCGGCCGGGCTGGGCGTGACGGCCGGGCTCCCGGTGACCGGTTTCCTGCCCAACGTCGCCGTCACGCTGCTGGCCAGCGCGGCCGTCCTGGTGGCGTTCTTCGCGGTCGTTTCGTGGGCCGACGGGGGAGACCTGCGCGCGGTGGTCCGCCGCGTGATCCGGAGATGAAGGTCGCCTTCGTGCTTGGCACCAGCACAGGCGGCACCGCGCGGCACGTCCTGATGCTGGCCGCGGGCGGCGCGGCCAGGGGGGTGCCCGCGGAGGTGTTCGGGCCCGCGCGGACCGATCGCGACTTCGGCTTCGGCGCCGTCCCCGGCGTGGGCTTCACTCCCGTCGACATCGCGGACCGGCCGCGGCTGCGCCGCGACCTGGCGGCGATCCGGCGGCTGCGCCGCCTGCTCGGAGCCTGGCGTCCCGACGTGGTGCACGCCCACGGCCTGCGGGCCGGGGCGCTGGCCGCGATCGCCGTGGCGTTCGTCCGGCCCAGCGTGTACGACGCCCGGCCCGCACTGATCGTCACCGTGCACAACGCGCCCGCGGCCGGCGGCCTCACCGGCGCGATCTACCGCGTCCTCGAACTGATCGTGGCCCGCCGCGCCGACTCCGTCCTGTGCGTCTCCCCGGACCTGCAAGCACGAATGCGGTCCGCCGGCGCCTCCTGGGTCGGCCCCGCCCTGGTCCCCGCCCCGCTCCCGTCATCCACCCCACCCGCCCCACCCGCCCCGCAAGCCGAGTCGGACCGGCCCGTCGTCCTCGCCGTGGGCCGGCTCGCCCCGCAGAAGGGCTTCGCCACCCTGCTCCAGGCGGCCACCCGATGGCGGGACCTCAAGCCCGAGCCGGTGCTGGTCATCGCCGGCGAGGGTCCCCTGGCGGCCGAGCTGAAGAACCAGGCGGTCACGCTGGGAATCGACGCGCGTTTCCCCGGTCAGCGCGACGACGTGCCCGCGCTGCTGGCCGCCGCCGCCGTGTTCGTGCTGCCCAGCGTGTGGGAAGGCCAGCCGCTCATCCTGCAGGAAGCGCTCCGGACGGGCGTGCCCATCGTCGCCACCCGCGTCGGCGGCATCCCGGACCTCACCGGCGAGGACGCCGCCCTCCTCGTCCCGGCCGGCGACCCGGACCGGCTCGCCGCCGCCATCCGCGCGGTCCTCACAGATCCCGCCCTGGCCGCCCGCCTGCGCCAGGCCGCCCGCAACCGCGCCCGCGCCCTGCCCGACGAGATCGACGCGGTGACCGCCGCCCTCGTTGAATACGACCGCGCTACCGGCGGCCGCGCTAGGTAGCCTGGCCCTGATATGTCAGACGAGCAGACGCCGGTGCGGGTGTTCATTTCTTACGCCCACGACGACCCTGCCCATGAGGAGCGGGTCCGCGACTTCTGGCTCTTTCTACGCGGTCACGGGGTGGATGCGCGCCTGGATCTGGCCGCTGCCGGGCGGCGGGTGGACTGGGCTGAGTGGACGACCCGTGAGGTGCGTGACGCCGACCGGGTGCTGGTGATCGCTTCTCCGGAGTACAAGCGGCGGGCCGAGGGTGACGCCAAGTCCGATGTGGGCCAGGGGGTGCAGTGGGAGGCCCGGATGATCCGGGAGGTCTTCTACGCCAATCAGCGGCTTGGACTGGACCGAGTGGTGCCGGTGGTGTTGCCGGGCGGCACCCCGAAGGACCTTCCGCTGTGGCTGGCTCCCGCATCAACCGCCCACTATGTGGTCAGGGAGTTCACGGTGGCCGGCGCTGAGGCGCTCCTGCGCCTGCTGACCGAGCAGCCGCTTGAGATCGTCCCGACGCTCGGTATCGTGCCCGTCCTGCCGCCGCGGGATCTGCGTCATCAGCCCGAGGACCCGCCCGCTGCCCGGCCCGCACAGGGACTGAGCCGCACACCACGTGCCAGCGCTCGGCCGACCGTTGTTCCCCGGCTGACCATTATCGTCGGCGCAGCCGTCATCGTCATCGGCGCGCTCGTGGCGACGGACGTCCTCCTCGGCGGTCCGCCCTTCTCAGGTCAGGGTCCGGTGGCCGGGCCTACCTTTTTCGTCCCGGATACTCCGACCAGTGCCGGCGCAGCTAGCTCAGCACCGGCCAGCCCGCACCCGAGCGCCACTGTCAGCCCTGGCTCCGGCGGCCTGGTCCGCGAGATCCGCCTGCTTCCCCTCAAACCGGCGGGGCAAGTCCAGAAAATCTCGCTTGCGTTCGGGTCTGCGGCCTCGCCTGGCCTGGAGGATGGCGTTTATGAACGCGCGCAGGGAAACGGCGTCCCGGAGCTTACTTTCAACGATCCTTTCAAGCTGGACGTTTCTGCCCAGGCCGCCCAGGACAAGTGTGCCAGCGAGCTGATCCTTAATTCGCGGTGGGTCCCGATAGTGAACCTGCGTAAGGGCCTGCTGATCTGCGTTCAGGCAGCGGCCGGGACGGCCCTGCTTGAGGTCACGCAAGACCCTGGCCGCTCCGGGCCTCTGGAGCTGAAAGAAACGTACTGGCCCAACGCCTCCTGACCACAGCCGCGACCGTGACGCTATCAACCCTCGACCATGAAGAAGGCCAGGGGCAGCGCGACGATCATCGCGCAGATGCCAAAGTTGACCACCTTGTAGCTGAGGAACACGGCGGCAAATTCCCTGAGCATCGCGGTCGGCCAGTAGTACCCCGCGGTTCGCGATCCCGTGACCTGGCCGTTGACGCCAAGGCGGCGGGCCAGCATGGCGGTCCGGAACACATGGTAGTTACTGGTCACCACGATGCACCGGTAGCCGGGCCGGGACCGCTCCATGATCGCCTGGCTGAACGTCAGGTTCTCCTCGGTCGTGCTGGACTGGTCCTCTCGCAGCACGTGGTCCGCGGGCACCCCGCGCTCGATCAGGTAGCGGGCCATCGCCTCCGCCTCGGAGATCTGCTCGTCGCTGCCCTTGCCGCCCGAGACGATCAGCACGGGGCGGGTCTTACCCCGTCCGACCAGCGTCTGGTACACGTGGCGGCCCCGTTCCAGCCTGCTCGCCAGCAGCGGGGGGACCCGGTCGCCGCGGGCCAGGCCGGAGCCGAGCACGACCACGAAGTCGGCACGTCGCAGTCCCGTTATCCGGCTGTAGACGAACGCGTAGATGATGTACGACACCAGTAGGAACGTGACGTAGCCAGACAGCAGGGCGGCAATTGTGGAGAACACCGTCAGGTCACGGGACCTGGCCAGGAGCGTCAGGATCATCAGCCCGAGCAGCCCGAAGATGGCGAGGCCGGCCGCCAGGGCCAGCAGGTTGCCCGGCCGGAAGCTTTCCCTGCGCGCCATGGTGATGCCGTTCGCTACCAGGTAGCCCGCCACCAGGACCGGCCCGAACGCCACCAGCAGACCCAGCGCCAGCGCCACCAGCCGGGCCGTGGGCCCCGAGGTATCCGCCAGCCGGTGCGCCGCGGCCAGCGCCCCAAGCGCGAGCGCCAGGCCGAAGAAGACCGCGTTGCTGAAGCTGCGCGGATCGCGCAGCACGCCCGCCACGAAGAGAATCAGGGCCGCTGCGGCCAGGTAGACCGGGAGCATGCCACGAGGATATGGATCGCGCGTATCACCCGCCGGGCCGGGTGAAGGACGACAGGAATGAAACGTCGGCGCCTCGCGTCTGCCTCACCAGCCCGCCCCGCCCCACCAGAACCACCCATCGATCACCAGTACGACAACCGATGAAATTATCGCAGAACATACGGCCCTAGTAGCGAGTTTGGTACCCTATCGAGGGTGTCGCGTGACTCCTGGGTGTCCTGGGTCAGAACTGGAGCCGTGGCGGTCTTCCCGCGTACATGGCAGGCCGCCCGGGACCAGGGCCAGGGGAACGAGCGGGGCCGCAGGCCGGAGATCGTGGATAATTAGCTCCTTATTTCGATGCTTACTATCCACAATCGCTGGCGGGGCGGACGGGGCCGGGGCGAGAGGTTCAGGTGAGGCGGGCGGGGCGCGCGGGAACGGGGCTACCGGCGGCGGGCCGCCAGATAGCCGTGCGACAGCCTCTATCGGGTACCGAATCTTCCACAGAAGCCAAATCTTCCACAAGATTCCGGAGAGCGACGTACCACTGGACGCCAGGGTAACGTGATGCACACCGGTATCAACCGGGGTAGAAGAAACGGAATGCGCGATCGGCCGATGACGTGGTAACCCAGTGTTTGTGAGCGATGTCGCTATCGAGGGTGTACGCGATGGGGACCTGGCTGAGATCCTGCGGAACTTCGAGCGCTTCTGGGGCGACCGGGACCTGCCTCGGTACCTGCACCACCCCATGTTTTTCCTGGAGTTCGGTGATACGGCGTTCGTCGCGCGGGATCTGGGCCGCGGGGAGATCGCCGGGTACCTGCTCGGGTTCGTGGCGCCGGCCGGCGATGGGTACATCCACTTCGTTGCGGTGCGCGACGACTTTCGGACGCTCGGGCTGGGCCGGGCGCTGTACGCGACCTTCGAGCAAGCGGCGCGCGACCGCGGCGCCGTCGCGCTGAAGGCCATCACCGGCCCGGCAAACGAAAGTTCCGTGGCGTTTCACCAGCGCCTCGGCTTCACCGAGATGATCCGCGTCCAGGACTATGGCGGCAGCGGCCGGACCCGCATCGTCATGCGCAAGCCGCTGTCGTGAGCGGCTGCGGCGACACGGCCTGCGGCACCTATCCGGGTGACGCCGTGGTCGTGCTGGTCGGGGCGGGCGACACGACCGAGGACGGCGACGAGGTCGGGGACGGGGTCGGGGTCGGGGTGGCGCTGGCGGTCGGGCTGACCGTCCGGGACGGGTGCGGCGAGGTAACCGTGGGTTTCGGGCTGGTGGTGGGCGTGGCGGATGGCGTATAGGTCGTCGGTGCCACCGTCGCCGGGGTGGTAGCGCTCGGAGTGGTCCCCTGGGAACTTGTCGCCACCGGCATCGGCTTGACCCAGAGCCAGAGCACCAGGGTGACGGCGAAGATCGCGATCACGATCCAGGTGGAGTTCCGTATCCGTCGTAGCTGTCGCATCAGTCAGTCCCCAGCCGGTGCTGAGGGGCCGAAGGAGTCGGGGGGACCGGCGGCACCGGACGCATTGGAGGGGTTGGAGGTGCCATCTGGTTCCGGGGTTTCCAGGGTGGGGGGCAGGTAGATGCCCTCGCTGCGGAGCCTCGCCGCGATCCGGACGCGTAGTATCCGCCCCACCTTGAACTGCTGGCCGGGCAGCGTCCTGGCCACCACGCGAAGCTGGAAGTGGTCCACATCCAGGCTCTGCACGCCCATTGCCGTCGGCGCGTCGAGCAGCAAGTCGCGCATTTCCTCGTCCTTGTAGGCCTCCTCTCCGATCGTCTTCAGCAGGTCGCTGACGTGGTTGACGTCCGCGGTGGCGGGCACGGGCACGTCCACCACGGTCCGGGAGTAGTCGCGGGACAGGTTGGTCACCTGGCTGATCTGCCCGTTGGGCGTGATCACCACCTCGCCGTCGATGGTACGCACCGTGGTCACCCGGAGGTTGACGTCCTCGACGGTCCCGATGGCCGGCTCACCGAGGCCCGGCACCGACAGGCGGATGAGGTCGCCGAAGCCGTACTGGCGCTCGGTGATGATGAAAAAGCCGGCCAGCAGGTCCTGCACGATGCGCTGGGCCCCGAACCCCAGCGCCACGCCCGCCACGGCGGCCGGGGCGACCAGGTTGGTCAGGGGGATACCGAGTCGGGCCAGGACGGCGAAGCCGGTCGCGCAGTAGATGATCACCAGCGTGGCCCAGGTGATCACGGACGCCACCGCTTGCCGGTGCTTGGAGGCCTCCGTGGCGACCAGGGTGTCCGTCTCGCGGGCGTTGGCGTCGATCTGGGCCGTGATCCGGCCGCCCAGCCAGGTCGCGAACCGCGTCATCAGGATCGCCCCGGTCAGCAGCAGAACGATCTCAAGCCCGCTGCCGCGGACCCACAAAGAAACATCGTGAAGATAGGACAAACTCAGAGACACAGCCTTCCATCATGGTCGACGGCTGCCATCACGTCGTACCGCCGGCGGCCAGCACCGGCCGGGGCGCAGTACTGCCGAGGCTACGTCAAGATCCAGTCACGGGCCACATGGACCGCGAGATCTTCGAGTAGCGGACCCGCCTGATCGCGGCATCGGGCCAGGTCAGGCTCGATGTCGGTTAGTGCATAAGCCGCGGAAAGCCCCGCCAAGCGGAGCTGATCGCCCGTCAGCGAGCAGATCCCGGCCACCGCCACCACCGGCACGCCTGGTGCCACCGCGGCGGTGGCGCGGGCCACCCCGACCGGGGCCTTGCCGTGCAGCGTCTGCCCGTCCAGAGCGCCCTCCCCGGTGATGACCAGCCGGGCCCCGCGCAGCTGACCGGGGAAGGAGAGCAGCTCGAGCATCAGCTCGATGCCGGGCCGCGTCGTCGCCCGCAGGAACGCCAGCATCGCGAAGCCAAGTCCGCCCGCCGCGCCCGCCCCCGCCTCATCCCTGACCACGTGCCCCAGCGTCCGCTCGGCTATCTCCGCCCAGTGACGAAGAGCTTCCTCCAGAAGCGCCACATCCTGCGCCGACGCACCTTTCTGCGGCCCGTATACCGCCGCCGCGCCCCGTTCGCCGAGCAGTGGGTTGTCCACGTCCGTGGCCGCGACCACCTCGACGCCGGACAGGTCATGCCACCCGGCCAGGTCGATCCGGTCGAGCCGGGCCAGCGCTGCGCCGCCCGGCAGAAGCTCGGTTCCTGACTCGTCGAGCAGCCGGGCGCCCAGCGCCGTGATCAAGCCCGCGCCGCCGTCGGTGGACGCCACCCCGCCCAGGCCGAGCACGATCCGCCTCGCGCCCAGGCCGACCGCCGCGCTGATCAGCTCCCCAACCCCGCGGCTGGAAGCCGTCAGTGGCGCAAGCACCCCGCCCGGCAGCCTGCTCAGCCCGCTGGCCTGGGCGGACTCGATGACAGCGGTTCCGTCATGGATCGCGATGGCGGCCGTGACCGGCTCGCCGACCGGCCCGCTGACACTCAACTCGACGCGGCGGTAGCCGGCCGCCTGCGCCGCCTCGACGGTGCCGTCGCCGCCGTCCGCCACCGGCACCTGGACGCAGCTGAGCCCCGGGCAGGCCCGGCCCAGCCCGGCGGCCACATGCGCGGCCACCTGCGCCGCGCTCAACGTCCCCTTGAACTTGTCCGGAGCGACCACGATCTGGCTCATCTGGCTTATGAGATCATGCTGCGGCGTTCTCGGTACCCGACACGTTTCAGGCGATTTCTCCAGCGGCAGGTAGGCGTCGCGGCGCATGACCATCAAGCCAGCGAAACAACGGCCTACCCAATCCAGGTTAGGTCGAAGATCCGGATCAGCTCGGCATTGTCATCGACGTGGAAGGTCAGCAGACCCCACCCGGATCCGAACACCGTCCGGCGGTATGCCGGATCGTCGCCGGGTGGCATGACGGTTGCGTCCCAAGGCGCCTCCACCAGTTCCACGACCCGGTCCACCAGCGCGTCGAAAGCCTCGCTGGGCAGGCCATGGAGCTGGACTAAGGCGTAGGCCTCGAACCGGACTTGATAGGTCACCGGCGGTTCACACGGGCGGGCCAGTCCGGGACGATCTCCTCGATCGGCACTGCCCCTTCCGAGCTACTGGCCAGCACCGCCTCTCGCACACCGGCGAGACGGGCCTCGAAACCCGGCTCGGAATAGGCGGCGGCGGTAAGCCGCCATAGCCTGAGCAGGTCGTGAAGTGCCCGGTAGCTCTCAGGCCTACGGGCAGCTTCCGCCGCGGCCGCGTACTCGTCGAGAAACTGCTCACGGAACCGCTCGGGCAGCACGCGCAGGATCTCTACCGGGTCATCCGGATCATGCTCCTGCACAGGCTCAGCGCTCATGACAACTAGGCTAGCGCTCCGCCTCGTCGATTCGGGCTGGCGACGCGTCGAGCATGCAAGGGGTCAGCCCATGCGGTCAGGCGGATTCGTCCCAGCGCTGCACCATGGCCGCCAGGCCCTGGTCGGTCAGTGACCCGTACAGCCGCAGCCGGGCCACGCCGCCGTCGGGGAAGATCTTCAGCCGCACGTGGGTCGCGGGCGCGCCGTAGACGCGGAACCGGTGCGGGGTGTCGGGCAGCAGCCTGACGGGCGGCAGCAGCGCATGCCACGCGCTCTCGTCGGTCAGGGAAGCGCCGGTACTGGCGTCCAGCGTCTGCAGCGAGGCGGTGTCGGGCTGGTTGCCCCGGTACCAGGACGTGTCGATCTCCGCGAGGTGGACCTCGCCGTGCCCGGCCAGCCGGATGATCAGCCATTCATACCCCGGCTTCCGGCGGCGGCGGGTTTCCCACCCCTCGCCCATGACCCGGGAGAGGCCCGGAGATATCACGTTCCGCGGGTGGGAGTAGTACTCGTCACTGCGGGCCACCACGTCGGCGCCGTTCTCCAGCGCCGCGAGGTCGAGGTTCAGGCCCTTCACCATGGCCGGATCCGGTACCACCTCGCCGTGCACATGCAGCCGGGCGACGCCGCCGTCGGGGAAGATGTTCAGCCGGACGTGGGTAGCCCTGCGCCGGGACCGCACGCTGAACGCGTGCCGGGCGTCACCGGTCAGCAGGCCGCGCGGCACGATCTCCTGCCAGATTCCTTCCGGGCCACCGGAAACGGGATCGGTGGCCAGCTCGTCGAAGGACGGGTATCCGCTCACCGAGCACGCGTCCGCCGAGCAGGCCTGCGGGAAGTTCCCGGTGAAGTGGGCGGTGTCGACCACGATCGAGTGCACCACCCCGGGGGTTCCGAGCCTGACAATCACCCAGTCGCGGACCGTGCGATCGGGCAGCGTCCCGCCGGGTCCGCGCCGGCGCCGGGTCTCCCAGCCGTCATACGTCTGTCCCTTGGCGCCATAAGAATTCGGAACGAACACCGGTGCGTCCGGCTTGATCAGGTTCTCCTTGGCGGCGAAGAACTCGTCGCTGGCGGCGACCACCGACCCACGCAACCGGAGCAGATCCGGCAGAAGTTGCTCATCCATAAGCAGATCATTCCCCGTTAGCTTCGGTTCAGCAGTTGTCCAACTGGTTCAACATCAGGCACTCCGCCTTCATCGAGCACCGGACGGCCGCGCAGCCACGTCTGCCGGACCCGGCCCGTCAGCGTACGCCCCGCGTACGGGGTGATCGGATGGCGGTGCTGGAGCCGGGCCGGGTCCACGACGTAGCTCTCGTCCGGGTCGAAGGCCACCAGGTCGGCATCACACCCGGGTGCGAGCCGCCCCTTGGCCGCCAGGCGCGCGAGCGAAGCCGGACCCGCCGCCATCCAGCGCACCACGTCGTCCAGGGTGCGTCCACGTCGCCGGGCCACCGTCCACACCGCGGACAGGCCGAGCTGGAGCGAGGCGATACCACCCCAGGCCGTACCAAAATCCCCGAGGCCGGAGTCGCCCGAGCCGCGGGACTTCAGCTCGGGCGGGCAGGGCGAGTGGTCGGACACCACACAGTCGATCACGCCGGCTTCCAGGCCCCGCCACAACGCCTCGCGGTTGACCGCGTCCCTGATCGGCGGGCAGCACTTGAACTCGGTCGCCCCGTCGGGCACCTGCTCGGCCGCGAAGTACAGATAGTGCGGGCAGGTCTCGGCGGTCAGCCGGATGCCCGCCGCCTTGGCCCCGGCGATCATGGCCACGCATTCGGCCGCGGACAGGTGCACGATGTGCGCCCGCCCCCCGGTGCCGGCCGCGGCCGAGATGACCTTCTCGATGGCGCGCCGCTCCGCGACCGGCGGCCGGGACGCCACGAACGAGCCGAAGTCGGCGCCGGAGGCGGCCTTGATCTCCGCCGCGTCCTCGGCGTGCACGATCAGCAGCGCGTCGAGCCGCGCCAGGGTGCCGAGCACGGATCGCAGGCCGGCCACGTCGAGCGGCGGGAACTCGGGCACGCCTGAGTCGAGCAGGAAGCACTTGAACCCGATCACGCCGGCGTCGTGCAGCGGCCGCAAGGCGGCCTCGGTGCCCGGCACCACACCGCCCCAGAACGCCACGTCGACCCAGCACTGCCCGGTCGCGGCCGCCCGCTTGGCCGCCAGCGCCGGCACCGAGACCGTCGGCGGCAGCGAGTTGAGCGGCATGTCGCAGATCGTGGTCACGCCGCCGGCTGCCGCGGCCCGGGTGGCGGTCGCGAACCCCTCCCACTCGGTCCGTCCCGGCTCGTTGACGTGCACATGCGTGTCGACCAGGCCGGGCAGCAGCGCGACATCGCCGAGGTCGATGTCACGTGCGGCCGCCAGCCGGGCGTCGTAGCCGGCCACGGCCGCGATGACCGGCCCGCTGACTATCACCGACGCGGCTCGCGTCCCCTCGGGCAGCACCACCCGCCGGGACCGGACGACCAGGTCAGGCTGCATGTGACCGCGACTCGGAAAGCCAGCAGAAGCTGGCCGGGCTGTCCGCCGGATCGGCCGGCTTGTACTCCAAGCCGACCCGGCCGGGATACCCCTGCGCGGCGATCTGCCCGAACAATGCCTCGAAGTCCAGCGTGCCCGTCCCCGGCGCGCCGCGGCCGGGCACGTCCGCGACCTGGATGTGGGTGATGTCGGCCGCGTCGCGGGCCAGCACGAGCGGCAGGTCCTCGCCCATCCGGCCCAGATGGTAGAGGTCGGCCAGGAACCCGATGTTGGTGACACCGCCCCCGGCCCGCACCTCGCGGACCACCGCGAGCGCGCCGGAGCTTGAGACCAGCGGGGCGCGCGGGTTGTCGTAGGAGTTCAGGGCCTCCACCACCACCGTCGCGCCCACGGCCGCGGCGGCCCGGGCGGCCAGCGCGAGATTCTCCAGCGCCAGCTCGGCCTGCGCCTGCGGGGGCACGCCGTCCGCGCGGTTCCCGTACAGCGCGTTGAGCACGGTGCAGCCGGTCCGTCCGGCGATGCCGACGCAGACGTCGATGTTGTCACGGAACGCGGCCGAACCCGCCGGCCGCGACAGCAGCCCCCGGTCCCCGGCGGCCAGGTCACCCCCGGCGAAGTTCAGCGCGGCCAGCCGCACGCCCGCGTCGGCGAGGGCGCCGACGAACGCCTCGACCTCCCGGTCTGCGGGCACCGGCTCAGTGAACGGCCACCAGAACTCCACCGCGTCAAATCCCGCGGCACGTGCGGCCGCCGGCCGTTGCAGCAGCGGCCGTTCGGTGAACAGGATCGAGCAGTTGACATCGAAGCGCAGGCCGTGGGTTCGCACAGCCGCCAGTCTCTCACGTGGCCTTCCGCTTGCCGCCGCAGCTAAGGAGACCAGCAAAGCCGCCGTCGCGTGGGTGGCCGGAGGCTTCCGAGGAGCGCGGCAGTCGGCCGGAGGCCTGTCATGACACGGCCGCAGCCGTCGCTCGCAAAATACGGCGTCATTCGGGTATCAATGGCAACGACATCACCAATACTAGCAGATAATCGACCATAATTCGGCGTGGCGTTCCCCCGAAATGTCCTACCATCCACCTAGAATCGAACTAGTAAACCAGCCACGGCCCCGCGAGCCCGCGAAGGAGGTGACCCCCCGATGACCCAGGCCCCGGCCTTTTCCAGCGTCTCCGAGGCCGCCGCCCTGGCCCGGGCCGGCCTGCGCTACCTCGCTGCCGCCGACCCCGCCCAGCTCACCGCGGCCGAGCAAGCCGAGTGCCTGCACGACCTGGAGCGGATCACCGCGGTCACCACCGCCGCCCGGGCCCGCGTCCTGGGCGGGTTCACCGCCAGCCGCGGCTACACCGACGACGCGGACTACAGCCCCCGCTCCTGGCTCATCCACAAAACCCGGATCACTAAGGGTGCCGCGGCCGGGCACACCGCGTGGGCCCGCCGGGACC
>JBEKGC010000134.1:0-15059 GCA_050013055.1 Streptosporangiaceae bacterium | reverse complement strand
AGTTCCCGTTCCGGCGGCAGCGCCATGCCTTCGGCGAACTCGCCGTCCAGGATCCGTTCCCGCAGCTCGTTCGCGAGCACGTCCGAGGCCTTGGGGACCTCCATCGGCGTCAGCTTCAGCTGCGACCGGCCACCCTCGGATCCCGTCACCGCGTGATCAGCGCTCGTCATGCAGGGCTCCCGATGCTAGCTAAAGGTCTGACGTATGAACCAGCTGTAAGTATGCCCGCTCCAGGGCGTCGCGGTACTCGGGCGCGGCGATAGCGGCCAGGCGGCGACCGCGCTGGGCCAGGGTGGCGCCGCGCAGCCGGGCCACCCCGTATTCGGTCACCACGTAGTCGACATCGGTCCGCGGCGTGGTCACGGTGCCTTGCAGCACCGGCCGGATCGCCGACTCGCCGCCTGACCGCGACCGGAGCGCGATGATGGACCGCGCACCTGTGGTGCAGGCCGCCCGGGAGAAGTCGGCCTGCCCGCCGACGGCCCCGACGTAGACGCCTCGCCGCAGCTCGGCGCCGATCTGGCCGGTCAGGTCCACCTCGATCGCCGAGTTGATGGCCACGAACGACCGCAGCCGGGCCAGCACGGCGGGGGCATGCGTGTAGCTGGCGGCCCGGAACTCCACCGGCAGGCCGGGCACCCGCTGGTAGAGCTGCTGGCTGCCGAGCGCCGCCCCGGTCACGATGACGCCGGGGTCGATCTCCTTCCTGCCGCCGGTGATCACGCCCTTGTCCACCAGCGTCAGCACCGCGTCGGAGATCATCCCGGAGTGGACGCCCAGATCGGCGTGGCCGGCCAGCGCCTGCAGCACGGCCGAGGGCAGCGAGCCGACCCCGAGCTGGACGGTGTCACCGTCCTCGATGAGCCCGGCGACGTGCCGTCCGATCGCCCGTTCCGCCTCGTCCGGTGCCCGCTCCGGGGCGGAAAGCAGCGGCCGGTCGGTCTCGACCACCGCGCTGAACCGGCTGAGCGGGATGCCCGGCGAGCCGGCCGTGGCCGGCATCCGCTGGTTCACCTCGGCGATCAGCACGGGCGTGTGCGCCACCGCGTCGGCCGCGTAGTCGACCCCCACGCCGAGGCTGCACAGGCCGTCGGCGTCCGGCGGCGAGACCTGCACCAGCCCGACGTCACCCGGCAGCGAGCCGTCGGCGAACAGCCGCGGCAGCGCCGAGTAGCTGCACGGCACGATGGCCAGCCGCCCGTGCCGGCTCAGCCGGCGCAGCGCGCCGAGAGCGCCGTAGGACATGACCGTGATGTTCTCGGGCAGGCCGGTGGTGAGCCGTTCGTCCCAGGAAAGCCCGCAGAAGGCCCGCACCGGCCCGAGCCTGCCCGCCTGGTCGAGCAGCGCGTGCACGAGCACGGTGGGCTCGGCGCTGGCCTGGCTCCACCACACCCCGGCCCCCGGGCGGATGTGGCGGGAAAGGTCGATCATCACATCACGGTGCCGCCGTCGACGGGCAGCACCTGGCCGGTGATGTAGGAGGCCGCGTCGGAGGCCATGAACACGAAACTCCCGGCGATCTCGGCCGCGGTGGCCCAGCGGCCCAGCGGGATCCGGGCCAGGGTCAGCTCGGCCAGCTTGGCGTTGTCGCGGATGTTCTGCGTCATCGGGGTGGCCGCGAGCGGGGCGATCGCGTTGACCGTGATCTGCTGGCGGGCCAGCTCGCGCGCCAGCGACTTGGTCAGGCCGATGATCCCGGCCTTGGCCGCGCCGTAGTTCGCCTGCCCGATGGTCCCGGTCAGCCCGGCCGCGGACGTCACGTTGATGATCCGGCCGGTGCCGTCGGCCGGCAGGTAAGGCAGCACGGCCTGAGCGCAGACGAAGCTGCCGACCAGGTGGATGTCGATGATCCGGCGGAACGCCTCCTGCGGCATCTTCCCGAACATGGCCGGCGCGATCGCCCCGGCGTTGTTGACCAGGATGTGCAGCGTGCCGCCGGCCAGCCCGGCGGCCTGCTCAGCGGCCGCGGCCGCCGCTGCGGCGTCGCGGACGTCCAGCTCGCACGACTCGGCCCGGCCCGCTGCGTCCCTGATCGCCGCGGCCGTCGAGGAGGCCGCCTTGGCGTCGATGTCGGTCACGAGCACCGCCGCCCCGGCCTGCGCGAAGGCGGCCGCGACCGCCTGGCCGATGCCGCTGCCTGCCCCGGTGACCAGCGCCGCGCGCCCGTCCAGCCCGAATCGTCCGGCCGCCGTCATGCGGAGGCGAGCTTGGCGGCGATGTCGGCCCGCAGGACGTGCTTCTGGATCTTGCCCGTTGCCGTCATCGGCAGCTCGGGCACGATCTCAAGCCGCTCGGGGACCTTCTGGATGGCCAGCCCCTGGGCCAGCAGGTAGTCGGTCAGCTCCGGCAGGGCCAGGGCCTGGCCCGGGCTCAGCACCGCGTAGCAGCAGACCTTCTCGCCCAGCCGCTCGTCCGGCATGCCCACGACGGCGACGGCCCGGATAGCCGGGTGCGCGGTGAGCAGGTCCTCCACCTGGCGGACGCTGATGTTCAGCCCGCCCCGGATCACGATGTCCTTCAGCCGCCCCGTGACCCGGACGTAGCCGTCGGCGTCCATGACGCCGAGGTCACCGGAGCGCGAATATCCCTCCGGGGTGAACAGCGCGGCGGTCTCCTCCGGGTTGTTGATGTACTCGAGCATGTGCATGGGACCCCGGTAGGCGATGTCGCCCTGCTCGCCGCGGGGCACCTCACGGCCTTCGTAGTCGACGATCTGCACCGAGCTTCCGGGCAGCGCCTTCCCGTCCGAGGTCACGGACCGTTCCGGGTCGTCGTCCACCGTGCAGGTCGTGGTGGTGACGTTCTCGGTCCGCCCGTACAGGCTGAGCACCCGCAGGTTGGGCAGCACCGCGGCGGCCCGCCGGACGAACGCGGCGGGAATCGGCGACCCGGCCGCCACCCAGAGCCGCATGCTGCTCGGGTCATGCTGGTCCGGGTCGTACGCGTCCATCAGCGTCTGCAGGAAGGTGGTCGCGGTGACCGCCGCCGTGGTGTGGAACTTGGCGATGTCGGCCAGCCCGGCCCGCGGTTCCCACGCCTCCATCAGGTGCACCGAGGCGCCGTGCATGAGCGGCAGCAGGAAGCCGGTGATCAGCCCGGTCGTGTGCGTGACCGGCGACGGGTTGAACTGGATGTCGCGGGAGGAATAGCCGAACGCCCGGGCCAGCAGCCGCGATCCGCAGCCGAAGGTGTTGAAGGTGTGCAGGCAGCCCTTCGGCCGGGCGGTGGTGCCCGAGCTGAAGACGATCACGAACGGATCGTCCGGGCCGGCCGCCGGGCCGAGGTCCGCCGGGCCGCGGAACAGGGTCTCCAGCGCGATGGCGTCCTCGGGTTCGCTGCCGTCCGCGCGGACCACGATGAGGTCGCGCAGCTCGGGGCAGTCAGGCCGGATGCTCTGGTACATGCCGGGATAGTCAAAATTACGGAACGGACCGCAGCTGATCGCGGTACGCACGCCGGCGTTCCGCAGCACGTAGCTCACGTCGTCGCGCCGGTAGATGGGCATGATCGGGACCATGATGGCGCCGATCTGGGTCAGCGCGAGCGAGATCTGGGTGAACTCCGCCCAGCTTGGCATCTGCACCGAGACCCGGTCCCCGGAACCGATGCCGAGCTGGTGCAGGCCGGCGGCGAGGGCCAGCGCGCTGTCGTGCAGCTCGGAAAAGGTCAGCGAGGCGGTCCCGTCGGTCACGAACACCTTGTCCGGCTGGCGGTCCGCCTGCTGCCCGGCAATCTCGATGAACGTTTCCGGCCGCCACAGCCCGTCCGCGTAGAAGCTGGCGATGTCGGCCTCGGAATACCGGTCATGCACCGTTGCGAACGCCATCGCCGGTTTCCCTCTCGCCTCGAAGCGCCTGGTTGGTTAGGAGTTTAAAATGATCGGACCGAAATTATCAACCGGCCCCCGATGCGGCGGTCGCCGCCAGGCCCCCGGTGGCGAACGTGATGATCAGGTCGGCCAGCCCGGGCAGTTCGGCGGTCTGCGGCGGCCAGTAGGCGATGGAGAAGATCAGGCCGAGGACGGACTGGGTCAGCGCGGCCACCTCCGGGGGAGAGGCCCCGGGCGCGCACCGGGCGATAACGGCCTCCCACCGGGCCACGTACTGTTTGCGCCTGTGGTTGAAGTGACGTTTCCACGCGCCGGTCAGGGACCGGTCCTCACGCTGGTAGACGTTGACCAGCTGGCGCCGGCTCACCGCGTAGCCGACATGGTGCCGGATCAGCCGGGACAGATCGGCGAACGGGTCATCGTGCACCATCGCGGTCGCGCTGACCAGCTCGTCCATCGCCTCGTTGAACAGGGCGGCGAGGATCTCGTCCTTACCGGAAAAGTAGCGGTACAGCGTCGGCCCGCTCAGCCCGGCTCGTTTCCCCAGCTCGTCGACGCCGGCACCGTGAAATCCCCTTTCGTAGAAGACGGCGGCGGCCGCTTGCAGGATCCGTTGTTCCCTGTCCACCAGGCGATCATAGCGTCCGGTTGTAAACGATCGTTATCTCTACCACACTTACTGTGTTGCTCCAGTGGCATGAGGAAGAGATTTCCTGCCGTGAACGATCGGTCGGCACCGCACCGCGCGGCCACGCTGGAGTGGCACTGGTAGGCCGGTCCGTTCGGCCCTATTATTTTGGTCAGACCTATGAAATTGTTCGCAAGGGGTGCTGATGGAGCTCGCGGATTCCCCAGAGGAGGCGGCCTTCCGCGCCGCGGCCCGGGAGTGGCTGGGCTGGGCGCTGCCGCAGCTGCCCTGGCCGGAGCCGGCCGATCTGGTGGCCAAGGCGCCGTTCTGGCGCCAGTGGCAGCGGCTGCTTTTCGACGCCGGGTACGCCGGTCTTTCCTGGCCCAAGGAGTACGGCGGGGCCGGCGCGGACGCCAGGCTGCGGGCCGTCTTCGCCGAGGAGGCCGACCGGGCCGGGGCTCCGGAACGGCTGAACACCATCGGCGAGGACTTCGCCGGACCCACGATCATCGACTTCGGCACCGACGGGCAGAAGCAGCGCTTCCTGCGGCCCATCCTGACCGGCGAGCAGATCTGGTGCCAGCTGTTCTCCGAGCCCGAGGCGGGTTCTGACCTGGCCTCCCTGCGCACCCAGGCCAGGCGGGCGGACGGCGGCTGGCGGATCGGCGGCCAGAAGGTCTGGACCAGCCGGGCGCACCTGGCCGCGCACGCCATCCTGCTGGCCCGCACCGGCGGCGGCCCGCGGCACAAGGGCATCACCTATTTCATCGTGCCGATGGACAGTCCTGGCGTGACCGTCCGGCCGCTGGCCCACATGCTCGGCGAGGCGGAATTCAACGAGGTCTTCCTGGACGACGTGTTCGTCCCGGACGACCTGGTCGTCGGGGAGGTCGACGCGGGCTGGCAGGTGGCGATGGCGACGCTGTCCTACGAACGGGTCGCGATCGCGACCGGACGGGTGAACACCAAGCGGGCCGTGGACGACATCATCGCCGACGTGGCCGCGCGGACCGGGCCCGACGGCCGGCCGCTCGGCACCGATCCGGTCATCAGGCAGAAGGTGGCCGACCTGTACGGGCGGGCGCTGATCCACTACCTGATCGGCCAGCGGGTGACGACACTGGCCGCCGATGGGGGGCCGCCGGGTCCGGTGACGTCCATCGGCAAGCTCTTCTTCTGCCCGCTGGTGGAGGACCTGGCCGACTTCCGGCTCTCGCTGGCCCCCCTCGGCGGCCAGTTCGATCCCCAGGACGATGAGGACACCGCGCGCTGGCTGCGGCTGGCCTACCAGGCCCGCGGGACCGCCATCGCCGGCGGCTCCACCTTCATCCAGCGCAACATCGTCGCCGAGCGGATACTGAAGATGCCCAGGTAGGGGGGAGCAGGCATGCGATGGGAACTGTCGGCAGAACAGGAGATGTTCCGCGATTCGTTCCGCGAATGGCTGGCCGCTCACGCCGCCACCTCCGCCATCCGCCAGTGGCTGAGCGACGGTGACGTGAGCCCGTTCGAGGCACGGCTGGCCGCGGACAGCTGGCTCGGCGTCGGGTTCGGCGAGGAGCTCGGCGGCCAGGGCGGCGGCCTGCTCGAACTCGCGCTGGCCGCCGAGCAGCTTGGCTACGCCGTGGCCCCGGGGTCATGGCTGCCGGCCGTGCTGGCCGTGCCCGCCCTGGCCGGGCAGCCGGATATCGCGGCGGGGGTGCTCGAGCGCGGTGACCTCGCCGTGCTCGCGGTCCCGGCCGGACGACCGCCCGACGAACCAGGTTCGGTGCGCCTGGACCAGGGCGGCCTGCGGGGCACGGTGCCCGCCGTGCTCGGGGCGGGGCGGGCCACCCGCCTCATCGTCCCGGTCGGCGGCACGCTGTTCCTCATCGAGGCCGGCCAGGACGGGGTGTCCCGGCGGGACCGCCCGCTGCTTGACCGCACCCGGTCCGCCGCCGACGTCACGTTCACCGGCGCGCGGGGCCAGCGGCTCGACGTCGACGGCGGCGAGGTACTGGCGGACGCGGCGCGCCGCGCCGCCGTGCTGGTGGCCGCGGACAGCCTGGGCGCCGCGGCGAAGATGCTGGAGCTCGCGGTGGACTACAGCAAGCAGCGGACGCAGTTCGGCGTCCCGATCGGCTCCTTCCAGGCCGTCAAGCACGCCGCCGCCACGATGCTGGTGGCGGTGGAGGCGTCCCGGTCGATCGCGTATTTCGCCGCCGCGTCGGTCGAGCAGGGCCAGCCGGAGGCCGATCTGCCCGCCGCCACCGCCAAGGCCCAGGTGACGGCGGCGGCCGGGCGCGCCGCCGATACCGCGCTCACCTTGCACGGGGCGATCGGCTACACCTGGGAGCACGACCTGCAGCTTTACTACAAGCGGGCCAAGCTCAACGCGCAGTTGTACGGCAGTCCGGAGGTGTGGAATGAACGCCTGGCGTCCGGGCTGCCGCTCGTCCCCGCGGGCTAGCCGCCGTTGGAGTTACGGCCGCCCGAGTTGCTGCCGTTTTGGTCTGTCCTTTGTTACTATTGGATCAAAGTTGTCCGGGGCGGCCGGTCGGGAGACGTGCAGTGGACTTTGAGCTGACCGAGGATCAGTCGATCATCCGCAAGGCGGTGGCCGAGCTGGCGGCCAGGTTCGACGATCAGTACTGGCTGGAGAAGGACTCCGCGCACGAGTTCCCGACGGAGTTCTATACCGCGTTCGCGGAGGCCGGCTGGCTGGGGATCACCACGCCGGAAGAGTACGGCGGTCACGGCTTCGGGATTACCGAGGCGTCGATCGTCATCGAGGAGGTCTCCGCGTCCGGGGGCGGGATGAACGCGGCCAGCGCGGTGCACCTGTCGATCTTCGGGTTGCACCCGGTCATCGTGCACGGCTCAGAAGACCTCAAGCGCCGCAACCTGCCCCGGATCGTCACCGGTGACCTGCACGCCTGCTTCGGGGTGACCGAGCCGGGCGCCGGGCTCGACACCACCCGGATCACCACGTTCGCCCGCCGCGACGGGGACCACTACGTGGTCAACGGGCGGAAGGTGTGGATCTCCAAGGCCCAGGAGTCGGAGAAGATCCTGCTGCTCACCCGGACCACGAAGTTCGACGAGGTGGCGAAGAAGACCGACGGGCTCACCTTGTTCTTCACCGACCTGGACCGGGACCGGGTGGACATCCGGCCGATCCAGAAGATGGGCCGCAACGCGGTCAGCTCGAACGAGCTGTTCATCGACGACCTGCGGATCCCGGTGGCCGACCGGGTGGGTGAGGAAGGCGAGGGCTTCAGGTACATCCTGGACGGCCTGAACCCCGAGCGGATGCTGGTGGCCGCCGAGGCGCTCGGGCTGGGCCGGGCCGCGCTGCGCCGGGCCGTCGCCTACGCCAACGAGCGGGAGGTGTTCGGCCGCCCGATCGGGATGAACCAGGGCCTGCAGTTCCCGCTGGCCGACTCGCTGGCCCGGCTCGACGCGGCCGAGCTTGTGCTGCGCAAGGCGACCTGGCTGTACGACCGGGGCCAGCCGTGCGCCAGGGAGGCGAACACCGCCAAGTACCTGTGCGCCGAGGCGGGTTTCCAGGCCGCCGACCGCGCGCTGCAGACGCACGGCGGGATGGGCTACGCCGAGGAGTACCACGTGGCCAGGTACTTCCGCGAGGCCCGGCTGCTGCGTATCGCCCCGATCAGCCAGGAAATGGTGCTGAACTACCTCGGGTCGCACGTCCTGCACCTGCCCAGGAGCTACTGATGACCTCCTCGAGCCCGTTCACCCGCGCCGGGCGTGAGGTGCTGATCGCCGAGGCGGCCCGCACCCCGGTGGGCCGGGCCCACCCGGAGCGGGGCTGGTACCGGGACACGCATCCCAACGCGATGCTGGCCGCCTGCTACACCGAGCTGCTGGCCCGCAGCGGCCTGGCCGCCGGCGACGTCGAGGATCTCGTCATCGGCTGCACGGCGCCGTTCGGCGAGCAGTCCCGCAACATCGGGCGCAACGCCTGGCTGCAGGCGGGCTACCCGCCCGAGGTGCCCGCCGTCACGCTGGACCGCCGCTGCGGCTCGGCGCAGACGGCGGTGGCGGTCGCGGCCGGGCTGGTCGCCTCCGGCACCCATGACGTGGTCATCGCCGGCGGGGTCGAGCACATGGGGCACGTGCCGATCGACTCGCCGGTCACCATCGCCGGGATTTACGGCGACCCCTGGCCGGCCGAGCTGCGGGATCTGTACTCCTTCGTGCCGCAGGGCGAAAGCGCCGAGCTGATCGCGGACCGCTGGCAGATCGGCCGGGACGAGATGGACGAGTTCGCGGTGCGCTCCCACCAGCGGGCCGCCGCCGCCCTGGCCGCTGGCCGGTTCGAGGCGGAGATGATCGGTATGGAGCTCGACGGGCAGCTCCGCCGCGGCGACCAGGGCATCAGGCCCGACACTGATATCGGCAAACTGGCTGCGCTCCGTCCGGCTTTCCGCCGCGAGGGCGGCCGGATCACCGCGGGCACCTCTTCGCCGCTGTCCGACGGCGCGGCCGGCGTCCTGGTCGTGTCCCGGGAGGCCGCGGCCAGGCACGGGCTCAGGGCCCGGGCCCGGATCCTGGACCAGACCACCGTCGGCGTCGACCCGGTCATCATGCTGACCGGGCCCATCCCGGCCACCCGCAAGCTGCTCGACCGGACCAGCCTGGGCATCGGCGACATCGACCTGATCGAGGTCAACGAGGCGTTCGCGTCGGTGGTGCTGGCCTTCCAGCGCGAGCTCAAACCCGACATGGACCGGGTGAACGTCAACGGCGGCGCCATCGCGCTCGGCCATCCCGTCGGGGCCAGCGGGTCACGCCTGTTCGCCACCTTGCTAGCCGAGATGGAACGGCGCGACGCCGAGCTCGGGCTGGTCACCATGTGCTGTGGTGGCGGCCTGGGCACGGCCACCTTGATCCAGCGACTGGCTGAATGATGATCACATCCTGGGAGAACGCATGAGTAACCGAGTCGCCCTCGTCACCGGCGGGGGCCAGGGTATCGGGCGGGGCATTTCCGAGGTCCTGGGCGCCGGGGGGTTCCGGGTCGCGATCGCCGACCTGAACGCGGGCACCGCCGCCGACACCGCCCGCGCGGTCACCGAGGCGGGCGGCACCGCGATCGCCGTGCCCGTCGACATCACCGACGCGGCCTCGGTGCTGGCGGCGGTCAAGACGGTCACCGACGACCTGGGGCCGGTCGAGATCGCCGTGAACAACGCGGGCTGGGACGACTTCATGAACTTCACGGACACCACGGAGGACTTCTGGGATCGCATCCTTGAGGTGAACTTCAAGGGGGCGCTGCGCGTCACCCAGGCCGTCCTGCCGGCCATGATGGAGCGCGGCTGGGGCCGGATCATCAACATCGGATCCGACGCGGGCCGGGTCGGATCCTCGCTGGAAGCCGTCTATTCCGGGGCCAAGGGCGGCATCATCGCGTTCACCAAGACCCTGGCCCGCGAGGTGGCGTCCAAGGGGATCACCGCCAACACGGTGTGCCCGGGCCCGACCGACACGCCCGCGCTGCGCAGCTTCGCGGCCAACTCCGGCCAGGACGGGGAAAAGGTGATCGCCGCGATGACCCGGGCGGTGCCGATGCGCAGGCTCGCGCAGCCCGCCGACGTCGCCGCCGCGGTCGCCTTCTTCGCCTCCGACGCCACCGGCTACATCACCGGCCAGACGCTGTCCGTCAGCGGCGGCCTGACAATGGCTTGACATCCTCCCCGCCTGAAGGCGGGGATTCCAGCCGCTCATCTCCCGGTAAGGAGGCAAGCAGTTGAGGTTCGCGGTTCACAGGCCCGGCATCCCGGACGCCTCCTCGCGCAGTCACGGCGTGCCCCGCCGCGATGTTCTTGGCCGCGTTCACGTCGGCGTTGCTTGTGTACCCGCAGGCCATGCAGCAGAACAAGGCTTGGCTCTCACGGTTGCCTGCTGCGATGTGCCCGCACGCCGAGCAGCGCTGGCTCGTGAAGGCGGGATTGATCTTCTCCACCCGGCCAGGCGCCTTTTCCTCCAGACGCCGCACCAGCAGCCCCCAGCCCGAAGCGAGGATGCTCCGGTTCAGCCCTGCCTTGGCCCGTACGTTCCGGCCTGGCTCGGTGGTGGTGCCCTTGGGCGAGCGGGTCATGTTACGGATTTTGAGGTCCTCCACGCGGATCACGTCGAACCGCCGGGCCAGATCGGTAGAGGTCTTCTCGGCCCAATCTTTACGCTTGTCCGCCTCCTTGGCTCTCAGCGTGGCGATGACCCGCTTTACCTTGGCGCGACGGTTCGAGCCGCGTCTGGCCCGGGCCAGCTTGCGCTGGAGTCGGCGGAGTCGGTGCTGCTGCACGGGAGTAAGCCGGGGTGCGGTGAGCATCTCCCCGGTGGACAGTGCCGCGCTGACCGCGACGCCTCGATCGAGGCCGACCGCCTCGCCGGTGCCGGGCGCCAGGACAGGTGCGGGGATCGCGGCGAACGCGATGTGCCATCGTCCCGCCCGATCCAGGGTGACCCGGTAGGACTTCACGCCTTCAGGCACGGCGCGGGACCAGCGGAACCGTACCCAGCCGGCCTTGGGGATTCGCACCGCGCCATTCTTCCGGCTAAGACGACGCACATGCCCGGTCTTGACTGCGACGATACGGAAGCCTTCGTCGCGGCCGGCTTTGCGCCAGGTCGGTCGGCGGTGGGTGCCGGCATAAAAGTTCGCCTTCGCCTGGGCGAAGTCCCGCAGCGCCTGCTGCTGCACCATTTGACTTCCCGCTCGCAGCCATTGGTAGTGCGCCCGAGCCAGGGTGAGCTGCCTGCATTGGTCCAGGTAGCCCGGCGCGCTCTTGCGGCCGGGACGCCACCAGGACTCCTGCTCGGCGGCCAGGTTCCACACGTACCGGGCATGTGCGCAGTGGGCTCGAAGTGTCACTTCCTGGGCGGCCGTAGGTGCCAGGCGGTATCGAGACATTCAAACATTATATCGAGTATCGTTGACATTCCGGAGGAGGTGAGGCGGCGTTTCCTCCTCGGCCCGAAGGCCGAGATCTCCGCGCCGCAACCTTGGTGACAACGCCATCTGAACCCGCCGCTGTTTCCTGGGAGGCCACCGGCCAGGGCGTGCTGCGGATCATCTTGCACCGGCCGCCCGCCAACGCCCTCGGCGTGCCGCTGATCGAGGGGCTGAACCAGGCGCTGGACGCTGCGTCCGCCGACGCGGGCGTCAAGGTCCTCGTGGTGGAGTCAGGCGTCCCCGGCTTCTTCGCGGCCGGCGCCGACATCAGGCACATGGCGGCCGCGGACGGGGCCGCGTTCGCCGGGTACGGGGACGCGCTGCGCGCGGTACTCGGCCGGTTCGCCGGGCCGGAGCGGATCAGCATCGCCGCGGTCGAGGGCCTGGCCCTCGGCGGCGGGCTCGAGCTCGCCCTGGCCTGCACCGTGCGGGTGGCCGGGCCGCAGGCGCGCTTCGGTCTGCCCGAAGTGAAGCTGGGACTTATCCCCGGGGCGGGCGGCACGCAGCGGCTGCCCCGGCTGGTCGGCCGCGGCCGGGCCCTGGACATCATGCTGACCGGCCGGCAGGTGGGCGCCGAGGAGGCCTTCGCCATCGGCCTGGTCACCCGGCTGGCCGGTCACGGAGCGGCCGGGACCGAAGCGCTCGCGCTGGCCGGGGAGCTGAGCCGGCTGTCCAGGCCCGCGCAGCAGGCGGTGATCCGGACGGTCGACGCGTCGGAGCAGACCTCGCTGCCGGACGGCCTGGCCTACGAGGCCGAGCAGGTGCAGGGGCTGTTCGAGACGGGAGAGGCCAAGGAAGGACTGAACGCCTTCCTGGAGAAGCGTCCACCGGACTTCGCCTGAGGAGGAGCACCGTGCCCAAGCTGGAGACCATCCGCGTGGAGCGTCCCGCCGAGGGCGTCGCCGTCGCGACCCTGGACCGGCCGGGCCGGCTGAACGCGATGACCATGGTCATGTTCGCCGAGCTCGAGCAGCTGATGCTGGACCTGGGGGAGCAGGACGACCTGCGGGTCCTGATCATCACCGGGGCGGGCTCCGCGTTCTGCGCGGGCTACGACCTCGCCGACGCCACCGAGCTGCCCGGGCTGTCGCCGATGGGCATGCTGCGGCGGCAGGAACAGGCCGTCCGGGCGCTGACGGCGGTGCGGTCCCTGCGGGTCCCCGTCATCGCCGCCGTCAACGGCGCGGCCGCCGGGGGAGGCCTGGCCCTGGCGCTGGCCGCCGATATCCGGCTGGCCTCGCCCGCGGCCAGGTTCAACGCGGCGTTCGTGCGGATCGGCCTGTCCGCGGGTGACCTCGGCACCTCCTGGCTGCTGCCCCGCCTGGTCGGGCCGGGGCTGGCCGCCGAGATCGCCTACACCGGGCGGTTCGTCGAAGCGGCGGAGGCGGAGCGGATCGGCCTGGTCAACAAGGTCGTGCCCGCGCCGGACCTGCTGGCCGAGGCGATCGCCATGGCCGGGCTCATCTGCGCCAACTCACCCGCCGGCGTCCAGCTATCCAAACGCGCCCTGCAGGCCAACATGGAGGTCAGCTCGTATGCGGCCGCGCTTGAGCTGGAGAACCGGGGGCAGGTGCTGCTGACCCAGGGCGAGGACATGCCCGAGGCGCTGGCCGCCTTCACCGAGCGGCGCGCGCCGGTCTTCGGAAGGTAGGAACGTCATGGTGACCCTGGGCGGTATCGATCCCGGTTTCGGGCCAGGTGATGACCGGCGGCACTGGCCCGCCACCGCGGGCGGCCGGATGCGGGACAGCCTGTTCTGGGAACTGATCATGCCCGAGGAGAAGCTAGGCCTGCAGATCTACCTGTACGTCAGCGATCGCGGCCGGGCCGGTTACAACGTGTCCGTGTGGGGCGCCGAGCCGGTCGCGGTGAAACTGGCTCAGGGCACCATCGGCGCCGACGCGGACTTCGACGACTTCGAGTTCCAGGGCCTGCGGGTGCGCCAGCCCGAGCTGCGCCGGACCTGCGAGGTGCGGTACGAGAGCGACGACGTCCGCATCGCCTACGACTTCACCGCGCTACACGACGCGTTCAGCTACCGGTCCAACCCGGACGGCCTGCCGGCCTGGTTCGCGCAGAACAGGCTGGAGCAGACCGGGCACGTCACCGGCTTCGTCGAGATCGGGGGACGCCGGATCGAGGTGAACAGGACCGGCCACCGGGACCACTCGTGGGGGCACAGGGACTGGGGCGTGCCGCAGCACTGGAAGTGGTTCATCGCCTACACCGAGTCCGGGCACGTGGTGAACGGGTGGATCTGGATCGCCCGCGGCGAATGGGGTGTCGCCGGCTACGTCGTGCGGGACGGCGTCACGATCCCGGTCTCGCACATCAGGCACCACGCCGAGTACCACCCGGACATGACCCAGCGCCGGCTCGAGGCCGACCTGACCGACATCACCGGGGGCAGCACGCACCTGGTCCTTGACGCCTTCGGGGTGATCAAGCTGCCCACCCGCGACCCGATGAGCACCGTGATCTACGAGGCGGCGTGCACGGCCGAGATCGACGGCGAGCCGGGGGCGGCCCAGTTCGAGACCCACTGGCCGGGCTCGTACCTGCGGTACCTGGCGGATCGCGGCGAGGGGGGATGACCGAGCTCACGGCCGGCCAGCTGGCGGCCCTGGAGAGGTTCCTGGTCTCGCGCGGGATCTGCCGCGGGCCGCTGACGGCCAGGCCGGCCGGGGACGGCCACTCCAACCTGACGTACCGGATCAGCGACGGGCAGCGGCAGGTGGTCGTGCGGATGCCGCCCCCGCCGCCGCTGCCCCCTGGCGCGCACGACGTGCTCCGCGAGGCGAGGCTGCTGCGGGGGCTGGCCGGCCGCGCCGTGCCCGTGCCCAGCGTGCTCTTCGTGCCGGGACCGGTCGCCACCACCGCGACCCCGGCGGCGCTCAGCGCGCCGGCCGACCGGCGCCGGATCGGCGAGGCCCTGACCGACACGCTGGTCGCGCTGCACGCCGTCGACTGGCAGGCGGCCGGGCTGGCGAGCCTGGGCCGCCCGGCCGGCTTCAACGCGCGGCACCTGCGCCGGATGGGCGCGCTGGTGGCCGACGCCCAGGGCCGTCCGCCGCCGGACTTCGCCGAGATCGACGCCTGGCTCGGCGCGCACGTCCCGCCGGAGTCGGGCGCGTCCATCGTGCACAATGACTACCGGCTCGGGAACGTCATCCTCGCCCCGCAGCCGCCGGGACGGATCGCGGCCGTGCTGGACTGGGAACTGGCGACCATCGGCGATCCGCTGTTCGACCTCGGCTACTTCCTGGCGTCTTACCCGGTGGCCGGCGAGCCGCTGACCCCGACGGGCGAGCTGGGCGTGGCCGTGCTCGAGCCTGGTTACCCGACGCGGGAGGAGCTTGCGCGGCGCTACGCGGCCGCGACCGGCCGGGACCTAGCCAGCCTGAACTGGTACACCGCGCTGGCGCAGTGGAAGCTCGCCGTGCTGTACGAGTACGGCAGGCGCCGCGCGGCCAGCGGCCACGGCGACCCGTACTACCGGGACCCGGCCCTGGTCCAGTCGTTCCTCGCGGCCGCGCACCGCAGCGCGGGGCTGCCCGCCAGGGCGGGTCAGTGGCTCCGGTAGGCGGAGAAATCCGGGGCCCGCTTCTCGTTGAAGGCCGTGATGCCCTCCTGAGCCTCGG
>JBEKGC010000133.1:0-14450 GCA_050013055.1 Streptosporangiaceae bacterium | reverse complement strand
GGGCGGCTGGGCGGCGGCCTGGAAAACATGGCCACCCGCCTGGAGGCCATCGGCGGCCAGCTGACCGCGACCATCCAC
Organism: Streptosporangiaceae bacterium; assembly: GCA_050013055.1. Lineage (GTDB taxonomy): Bacteria > Actinomycetota > Actinomycetes > Streptosporangiales > Streptosporangiaceae > Palsa-504. The sequence continues at coordinate 14,372 of JBEKGC010000133.1, read as the reverse complement.
AACGGCCAGTTCGACCTGATAGCGCAGGTCCCGGCCACGCCGCCCGAGGCGCCGACCGCTCCGCCACGGCCACCGTAGACGGGCCCCAAGTCCGTTGCGGCAGCCGGCTACGCGGGCGGGATCCCGTGCTTGCGCAGCGGCACATCGGGCCGCTTCTCGCGCAGCATCGCCAGCGCGTGGCACAGCACGGCCCGCGTCTCCTGCGGGTCGATGACATCGTCAACGAGGCCCCGCTCCGCGGCGTAGAACGGGTGCATCAGCCGTTCGGTGTATTCCGTCACCAGCTGCTTGCGGAGCTGATCCGGGTCGTCGGCGGAGGCGAGGTCCTTCCGGTGGATGATGCCGACGGCGGCATCTGGCCCCATGACCGCGATCTCGTTGGTCGGCCAGGCGAAGGAGAGGTCGGCACCAATTGACCGGGAGTCCATGACGATGTAGGCGCCACCGTACGCCTTCCGGAGGATGACCTGGATCCGCGGCACGGTGGCGTCGCAGTACGCGTAAAGCAGCTTGGCGCCGTACCGGATGATCCCCCGGTGCTCCTGGTCCACGCCGGGCATGAAGCCGGGCACGTCGACGAGGGTGACCAGCGGGATGTTGAAGGCATCGCACATCTGGACGAAGCTCGCCGCCTTCTCCGAGGACTGGATGTCCAGGACGCCGGCCCGGACCGAAGGCTGATTGCCCACGATGCCGACGGTGCCGCCGCCCACCCGGGCCAGGCAGCAGACGATGTTGGGGGCCCACTCCTCATGCATCTCCATAAACTCGCCGTAGTCGGTGACCTCGGCAATCACCGCACGGATGTCATAAGGGACCTTGGGATCCGCGGGGACGAGGTCGAGCAGCCGGGGGCACAGCCGGTCGGCTGGGTCGTCGAGCTTGGTCGCGGGCGGCAGCTCGTGATTGTTGGCGGGCAGCAGGGTTACCAGATAGCGGACGTCATCCAGGCACGTCTCTTCGTCATCCGAGATGAACGTGGCGACACCCGACGTGCGCGCGTGGACCAGGGCGCCGCCGAGCTCGGCATGGCTGACCGATTCGCCGGTCACCGTCTTCACCACGTCCGGGCCGGTGACGAACATGTGCGCACTGTCGCGCACCATGAACACGAAATCGGTCAGCGCGGGGGAGTAGGCGGCTCCGCCGGCGCAGGGTCCGAGAATCACGCTGATCTGGGGGATCACTCCGGAGGCGCGTACATTGCGCCGGAAAATGCCGCCGTACCCCGCCAGCGCGGTGACGCCCTCTTGAATACGTGCCCCGCCGCTGTCGTTGAAGGCAATCAGCGGAGCGCCCACGGCCATGGCCAGGTCCATGATCTTGTGGATCTTGGCGGCATGCGTCTCGCCGAGGGAACCGCCCTGGATGCGGAAGTCCTGCGCGTAGGCGAACACGCGGCGGCCGTGGACGTTGCCCGATCCCGTTATCACGCCGTCGGTGTGCGGTTGTCCGTCTGCTCCGACACCGCCCGATGGGCGGCGCCTGAACAGGTCGAGCTCAACGAAGGATCCGGGGTCAAACAGCAGTTCCAGGCGTTCCCTCGCGGTCAGCTTGCCCTTGTCGTGCTGGCGCTGGGTGGCGAGCTCGTCGCCCCGGATGGCAAGCTCGCGGGTGCGCCGCATCCGGGTCACCCGGTCGCGCACCGTCAGCGCACGCGGCTCCCCGGCGTGGAAGGGGTCTCGCGCGTCCGGCAGGACGGCCGGCCTGGCCGCGGCGCTCGGCGATAGCACCGGCACTAGGCCGTCTGACCTCGTGACCGTCATGTCTGCCCCCGCCGGTCAACGGGCGGAGAGCCGGTCATTGCGGTCACGCTCATGCGCGGCCTCCGACCCCGAGCAGCCCTGACTTGGTGCGCACCGCCGCCGTGACCGGGTATTCCCTCAGCGCGTTGCGAAGGAGGTCCGGCACCCGGGTGGGGACGATGCGGCCGTCAGTGCGGCGCATGCAGGCAAGCCGCTGGTGGCCTCGGGCCACCAGGTCCTCCTGCCCGTCCCGGAGGCGAACGTAGTCGAACGCCAAGCCGATCTGGGTCTGAGTCAGGTCTTCCAGGCGCATCCTGATGGAAAGCTGGTCGAAGGCCGCGATCTCGGCGATGAACTCGCACTCCGCTTTGAGCGTGAACAGCTTGAGGCTGCCGAGCAGGTCATCGAGCATATCCGAGACGCTCTCCAGCAGGAACAGCTCTCTGCACCTCCCCTGCCAGCGTATGTAGTTCACGTAGTAGACGTTTCCGACGAGGTTGGTCTCCTCGAAACCGACCACATGACGGTACTCGTAGTAGCGATCCATAGCTAGCTGACGCCTTCCATCAGGGCCTCACGGCCCGTGACCGGGCATATGAGAATTTCACGCACAAGTTGTGCATAGATCCCAGATTGGAAGCGCAGCCCGAGGTGTTCATCTTTGGTCTTGCGCACTTACCGCCGACGGCAGGGTGGCTGGCCGGCCCCGCCCCCTCGTCGCGGCGGGCGCCCGGCGGGAGTCAGCGGCCGTTGACGCTGCGGCCGGACGCGTGCCCCAAGAGGTAGGCCCGTCCGTTCTGGGTCGCGCGGTCGCGGTCCGGGACAGCGGGTTCTCCGGTATCAAGCGCGGGATCCCCGGACAGGATGCGCCCCTGCAGCCGCTGGAGCTGTGGGCAGGGTTCCACGCCGAGCTCGTCCTTGAGCACGGAGCGTATGCTCTGGAACGCTTTCAGGGCGCGCCCCACGTGGCCGGAGCGATACAGGGCGATCATGAGAAGTGCGCAGAGATTCTCGTTCATGGGGTTCTTCGCGGTGAGCAGCGTCAGCTCGCTGAGCAGGTCGGTGTGGCGTTCCAGCGCCAGATCGGCCTTGATCCGCCGCTCGAGCACGCCCAGCCTGGCTTCTTCCAGCGATGCCGCGTTGAGCTCGAGTACCGGCCCGAGCCGCATGTCGGTCAGGGCGGATCCGCGCCACAACGCGAGCGCGCGGCCTAGCAGGTCGGACGCGGTGAGGTAATCACCGGCCTCGGCCGCCGCCCGGCCGGCGCGGGCAAGTCCCATGAACTCGGGCACGTCGATCTGGCATGCCTTCGCCTCAAGCATGTAACCGCCGTGCCGGGTACTGATCATCGTCCGCGCGTCGCTGTCTTGTGCCGCCGCGGCCGCGAGCCGGTTGCGCAGCTGCATGATGTACGTCTGCAGCGTGGTGGCGGAGCTGCGCGGCGGGGCATCTCCCCAGAGCTCCTCGACCAGCGTCGGAACCGTGATGACGTGGCCTGCGTTCAAGGCAAGCAGGGCCATTATCTGCCGCTGCTTGGTGGCGCTCGGTGTGGCCTGCATACCGTTGAGGCATATGGACAGCGGGCCGAGCAAGCGGAAGACTATCTTTCCTGGCTCGTCGTTCATCGCAGTTCCCTCAGGTGTGTGCCTCGACTAGTGATGGTTTATAGCTCGATCATCGGTCCGCCAGCGGATCCCCGCTAGTGCGTGGCTCATCAATCCGGTTATGAAATAATCACGTGCGCGCAAAATCCACCTTTAGTGAGAAATTCATATGCTGTCCTGTGGTATTTTCCTAGTGATTTTTTCACGCGGATCCAGTGATCGGGGCACTGGGGAGCCAGGCCGCCGCGGGTGATACTTGACCCAGGTTCACCACTTACCCGATGGGAGATTCCCAATGGATTCGTATAGTACGCCGAAGGCAGCGGCACGGCGCGCCGACATCTGTGGGCACGCCAGTGCCGATGAAAGCCACGAGCTTGTGATCGTGGTCCTCAACGAACTTGCCTGCGCCGGCAACGTCCGAGCGTGCCAGTTCTGCACGGTTGACTACGCCGGCATGTATCCCGTAGCTGCTGGAGCCTAGGCTCGGTCATGATAACCGCAGATTCCTTGACGATCGGATTCAAGCGGCACCTGCGGGCGGAGACGGTCCCGGCAGAGGCGGTCTACCTCCTATCGGGATCAGGGGTGACCGCCCTGTCCGGGGCGTCCATCGAGCGGCTCGCGCCGCTCCTGGACGGCACCCGGAGCCTCGCCGAAGTGCAGCGCGACGCCCTGCCGCACCTGGCGGCCTCCGACGTGGGGCGGCTGCTTGAGCGCCTCATGAGGGCGGATCTGATCGAATTCCGGCCCGCCGCCGCAGCCAGGCAACGTGACCCGGCCGACGCCTACTGGAGCCTGGTTGGCCTGGACCCCGACGCGGCCGTTTCCGCCGTCGGCGCCGCCCGGGTGATGGTCGTCGCCGTCGGGGGCGCCGACGCCGGGCCTGCCCGCGCTGCGCTCGCGGCATCGGGCATCACCGAGGCCGGCCCGTCGGACGGCCCGGCCGCGCTGGCGTTCGTCCTGTGCGAGGACTACCTGGATCCCGCTCTCGAGGCCGTAAACCTGGCCCAGATCGACAGCCACCGTCCCTGGCTGCTGGTCAAGCCGTCGGGACCCGATCCATGGGTCGGCCCCGTCTTCCGGCCTGGGCAGGGGCCCTGCTGGGCCTGTCTGGCGAAGCGGCTGGAGGGGAACAGGTACGCCGAGGTCCTGGTGCGGCGCGTGTTGGGCGCACGGGGCGGTTCGCGCCCGCCGGAGGCCTCGCTCCAGGCGGGCCGGGCTCTCGGCCTGGCGGCGGCGGTCCTTGAGGCCGAGAAGTGGCTCGCGGGCCTGCGTTATCCGGGTCAGCAGGCCGTGTCGATCCTTGAGTCGCTCGCCTCGAGCCGGCAGAACCATGTCGTAGAGCGGCGGCCGCAATGCCCGGCATGCGGCGACCCCGGCCTTGTCGCCAAGCGGGTCAACAGGCCGATATCGTTCATCTGGCGGCCGATCGCCGCGCGCGATGCGACCGGACAGCGCGCGCTTACGCCCGAGCAGATGCTGTCGGGGTACGGGAACCTGGTGGATCCCGTCACCGGGATCGTGGGCGAGCTGCGGCAGGATCCGGCCAGCCCGGGGTTCCTGTTCTCCTGCCTGTCCGGACGTAACCGTGCCCTCGCCGTGAACGGCGTGCGGGAGGTCACGGCCGGGCTGCCCGCCAGCAACGGCGGCAAGGGCACGACCCGGGCCGAAGCCCAGGTGGGGGCGCTCTGCGAGGCGGTTGAGCGGTACTGCGGAACCAGGTGCGGCGACGAGCCGGCCGTCCGGGCCAGCTATCGGGAGCTCGGTTCCCTGGCCGTGCATCCGGCCTCTTGGATGCTCTTCGACGAGCGCCAGTACGCCGCCCGCGCCCAGTGGAACGCGACCTGCGCACCCTGCCACCTGGTGCCCGAGCGGTTCGACGAGGATGCGGTGATCGAATGGACCCCGATCTGGTCACTGCTCACCGATGAGCAGCGGCTGCTGCCTACTGCGATGCTCTATTACAGTCCGCAGGACATGCCCGGGCACCGGTCGCTTTTCGCCGATTCGAACGGCAGCGCGGCGGGCAGCAGCCTCGAGGACGCCATCATCCACGGCTTCCTCGAGCTGGTAGAACGGGACGCCGTGGCACTATGGTGGTACAACCGGACCCTGGCGCCGCTGGTAGACCTGCAGTCATTCGACGATCAGTGGCTGGCCCGGCTGCCCGCGCAGTATCGTCGGCTCAGGCGTGAGGTGTGGGTCCTCGATGTGACCTCCGATCTCGGCATCCCCGCCATGGCCGCCGTCTCCAGGCGTACTGACAAGCCCGCCGAGGACATCCTGCTCGGGTTTGGCGCGCATCCCGACCCCGCGGTGGCGGCCCGCCGCGCGCTGGGCGAACTCGGTCAGCTGCTGCCCTCCGTCATCGGCCCCCGGGCGGGCGGCCAGGGAATTGCCTCGGACCCGCACCTGGACCGGTGGCTGACCTACGCCACCGTGCGGAACCAGCCATACCTGCGTCCTGATCCCGGCCAGCCCGTGCGCGCCGCGGCGGACTACGGGTACTCGCCGTCCACGACCTTGAACCTCGGATTTATCTACCGCGCGGCGCACCGGGCCGACCTCGATGTCCTGGTCCTTGACCAGACCCGGCCTGATATCAGAATGCCTGTGGTCAAGGTGGTTGTCCCAGGCTTGCGGCATTTCTGGCCCCGGCTCGCTCCCGGCCGCCTTTTCGACGTTCCGGTCGCGCTCGGCCGGAAGACAGCACCCACGTCGTACGAAGAGCTGAATCCTATCCCGATATATCTCTGATACAAGGAGCGTTATGCAAAACCGGCCGCGAGTGGTGGCCTGCTGGGCCTGAGTAAGCGGCCGGTGCAGGCCGCAGGTGGTAATCTCAGCGGGTTCATTACCCAACGCGACTTTTGCATAAGACACAAGGACATGACGATTAATTACGCCCCTGATCCGGGCACCGCACACGAATTGTGGTCGCTGCGCGAGGATGTCGACGTCGAGCTCGGACCCGCCGAAGGTCTGGTGCTCCGGAGCCCGTGGGGGGAAGTCGCGATACCGCTGCCCTCTCCGCCGGTGCGCGAGGCGTTGCGGCGGATGCGCCTGGGACCGGTGTCGCTGGAGAATATCCCAGGTGTCGGGGGCACGGGCAATGGGAATCCGGGGCAGCGGCAGCACTTGTTCCGGGTGCTCGACCGCCTGCAGCCGCTGATCGTCAGGTCGGTGAAGCTGCCGACAGGCCAGCCGCTGCTGTCGGTCGTCCCGCTCACCCCGCGATCTGCGTTCAGCCTCGCCCCGCTGTCTCCGGACGCCCCTGTCCGGCTGTCGGCCTTTGCCCAGCTGCGCACCGATGGGCGCGAGTACCGCCTGGAGTCTCCGCTGGCGCTGCACCGGGTGCAGCTGCACCGGGCCGAGGCAATCCAGCTGATCGGCATGCTCGCGAGCCCGTCCGCTCCGGCCGACGTTACCGCCGTGCTGGCGCGTTCGGAGCCTGCCGTGACGGCCGCTACCGCGACGGCCGCGCTTGAACATCTCATCGCCGCCGGAATGGTGACCCAGGCGCAGGCCCCGCCGGATGCGGCGGGGGCTGCGCCCGTCTTCGCCGAGGACAGCGATCTGGCCCTGGCCGGCTGGTCCCCGGCCGACCTGACGTTCCACACAAGCAGCACGATCGGCCGGCATGACCGTTCGTGCGGTGTCACGTATCCGATGGACGACGCCGGGGTGCCCTGGTCGGGCGAGCCGGCCGTCAAACCGGCAGGACCTGACCCGGGCATCACCCTGCACCGGCCGCGCTGGGACGATCTGTGCGCCAGCGACCCGCCGCTGGCGGTCGCGGTCGAGGGGCGCCGCTCGGTGCGCGATCACGGCGGTGACCCGGTTACCGTGACCGAGGTCGGGGACCTGCTCTATCGCACCTGCCGGGTGCGCTGTCTGGGCGATACCCGGGGTACCAGCGGGCTGGCTCCCCGGGTGGTGGCGATCCGGGAACTCAGCGATCGCCCGTACCCCAGCGCGGGCGCCTGCTACGAGCTTGAGCTCTACCTGACCGTGGGCCGGTGTTCGGGGCTGGGGCGAGGCGTGTATCGCTACGACCCGCTCGGGCATCTGCTTGAGCCGGTCAGCTCCGACCTCGGTGTCGTAGCTGAGATGCTGGCGTTCGCCGGCGCCGCTGCCGCCATGGGGAGCGAGCCGCAGCTTGTGATGACGCTGACCGCCCGGATACAGCGGGTTTCCTGGAAATATGAATGCCTGCCTTACCGTCTGGTGCTGATGGATGCGGGCGTGCTCATCCATAACCTGTATCTGGCCTGCACCGCGATGCGGCTCGCTCCCTGCGCTCTGGGCGGTGTGAGCAGCGAGCTGGCGGGTCGTGCCTTCGGCGCCGACTGGCGAACCGAGCCCGCCATCGGGCAGTTCATCGTGGGCCGGGCGGCCGATGATAACGACCATCCAGGCCGGTGGCACCCCGTCAATGACGGCGACTGGGCCGACCAGGCGTGTGCTCAGCTCAGCGCGAATCACATGCCATGCTGACGCGGTCCCCACGTGTCCTGCGGATCTCCGGTCGGCCCGGGGCCGTCCGCCTGGCGATGAACGGCTTCCTCCAGTCGCCCTCCAGCAGGATCCGAGCTGGATGAGCGAGGCTGGACTCGGCTGGTGGTCCGAGCCGTGCAGAGCCGCGATGTGCGCTACGCCTGTCAAGTCAACGAGCCAAGAGGTAGAGATGACAAATCAGACATACGGACAACACTGCGGTCTCGCGCGCGCCCTTGAGATGGTCGGCGAGCCTTGGGCCATGCTCGTGATCCGCGATCTGCTGGTGGAATCCAAGACTATGGCCCAACTGCGCCAGGGCCTGCCGGGGATGCCCGAGGACGTTCTCCCGGCACGCTTGGAGGAACTTGAGCGCGCGCAGGTGATCCGCCGCCGCGAGCCGTTGGCGTTGGCGGATACGAGCGTCTTCGAGCTGACCGCCTACGGGGTTGAACTCGAGGATATCGTCACGCAGCTGTGCCGGTGGGGAATGCGCACGATGGGTGGCCTCCAGTACGACGAGATCATTACCGCCGACAGCCTCATCATGGGGCTGCGCGTCACCTTCTCCCCGGAGGCCGCCCGCGGTATCCGGGTAAATTTCGTGGTTGAGCTGGGGAACGTCGTCGTCCACGCCTGCATCAACAACGGGGAGGTCGAGATCGGCCGGGGCCACCTGCTCGACGCCGATCTCATCATCGAGGCCGGGCCCCCGCTGCAACTCCTGCTGTCGGGCGAGATGAGCCCCAGGGAGGCGCTGGAAGCCGGCGGGGTCAGGCTCAGGGCACCCGACGGCGGGCCAGGTAACTTCGGATTGCTTGTGTGGTTCGTGGAGCTGTTCCACATCCCGCCGCCGCCGGTGCATTCAAACGCGGGCGGCCTGATGCAGAGTATGCGACGGTCGTCGGCGCCCCCCGCCCTGATCGGGCAGGCCGCTAAGGCCGGCACCATCCGCGCAGGCAGCATCCGCTAAGGCAGCCGCTAAGCAGCCGCTAAAAGCATCGCCGTGGAGCGCCTTGGGCGTCCGCGGGTGGTCGGCTCGGACGACCGACGGCCGCACGGCGCGGGCGCGTAGACTCACGCGCCGTGCGGCCGGACAAGCGTCACTGCGTCTTTGGCCCCGCCGCACCCTCCGGGCCGCCCGCGAACACGATCCGGAACCGGTCCGCCGACGTCGCCACCGACTTGGCTGCCGTTTCCTGCTGGTCGCCTGCGCCGATCATCATGGCGACTAGCTGTGCTTCGAAGCAACGGTCGGCGTCGTAGGGATCGATCAGGTAGGCCCCGAGCTCGAGCGAGACGGTTCCGTGTACACCGAGCCACATCTGGTGCGCCACCATTCCGGGATCATCGGGACGGAATCGTCCGGCTTCGATGCAGCGCGCCGCGCACTCGACCACCTTGGTCAGGGTAAAGCGGCCGTACTGCCTGTCCTCCTCGGTGAGGGCGAAGCCTCCTAGCGATGCCCCGCCGAACATGACCCCGAAAATCTGCCGGTAAGTGACGGCGTTGTGCCGGTACGTCCGGCCCAGCAGCACCATGTCGGCGACCGGGTCGTCGGTCAGCTCCACCAGGCCGAACGCCTGCTCCAGACGGGCGAACCCGTCGTGGACGATTTCCCGCACGAGCTCGCTCATGCTGCCGAAGTACGTGTACACGGCCATCGTGGACGTGTCGGCTTCGGTGGCGAGCCGGCGGGTGGACAGGGCCGCCGGGCCGCCCTCGGCGATCAGCCGGGCGGCGGCCTCGATGAGGGTGGCGCGGACGTTCGGGTCAAGGCGGCGGGGACTCATCCTGACAGTGTTCCATAACGCCGTTTTGACAGCATTGCATAACGGCGCTATAGTGTTAACACAACAGCGTTATACAACGTATCGAAGGAACCCGGCCCCCCGCCGGGAACCCCGCAGGAAGGCCTCGCCATGACCGCACCCCGCATCCCCGCCGACAGCAGCCGCCCCTCCCAGTACACCGTCACCTCCGGCCTGGACCTGCTCGACGACTGGGCCGAGCACGCCAGCCAGCCGCAGAAGAACACCGTCTACCGCACCCTGTTCGCCGTCGCCGACCAGAGCGTCTACACGACCTGCACCGTCGTCTACGACCCCGCCAGCCCGCTGGACTTCTTCGTCCTGGCCAAGAACGACCTCGCCGTCAAGATCCACCTCGAGTCCGTGGACGCCTTCGCCATCCTCTACATCGGCCCTAGCGCGACCGCACCAGGATTCGACGCCGCCCCCCCGGCCGCCGTGGAGGTTGTGCCGGAAAGCGAAAGCAACGTCCGCTTCTAGGGCTGCGGGTAACGCGGCCCGGGGGAGTGCGGCTGACCGCGCCACGGGCCGCCTGGCAGGTGCTGGGCCCTGACCTGCCTAGAGGTGGGGTGGGGACCCGTGCTGGCTCGACGAGCGAAAGGCTTACGCCGTCCGGCCAGCGGCTATGGCGAGATCGGCGGTCAGAAATTGACGAAAGAACAGGCCAGGGCCGTAACTGCCGGGCTAACTATTACCGATAAAATTTGCCAGCCTGGCACCGCGGCCAGGCCGCGTCTTGGCGCCGTGCATTCCGGCGTTGGTCGAGCCCAGCTTGACCGCGCCTAAAGCGTCGCTGGGCAGGTTTATCCGGAGGCCTGCTCACCATTGGTATCATATTCAACGTTCACCACAACCATCCCAACTGTAATTTCCTGCACTACTGTGCGGACACCCGATGGTGCGCGGCCGGAGGATGCGTGACGGAATAGTGCGAGGGTGATGAGGATATGCAGCAGTGGCAGATGTCTATTGACATGCTTGCGAGGTTTGGATAGCTTTGTACTACACATAACCTAGCAAAGGCGGAGATGTTATGAATGCGGCGAACATGCCTGGGCTCGATGTTTCAAGCAGAGTGCGGGCACGTGACATCCAAATGGCTGGAGTCGCCGATGTTCGCCGCCGGGTCTTGATGATCTCGGGCGCGATCGACACAGCGGACCATGACATTTCACTCTGCGTTAACCTGCCGGAGCCTGGCCGGTGGCAAATAATCAAGTCGACGACTAACCTGACCGACCAGACCTGGGTCGCCATCCAGGTCATCACCGACGAAGAGTCGAGCTTCGTGGACGACGACGATAACGCGGTCATTTCCCGGCAGTTCACCAAGACCTTTATGACTCCCGACCAGCGGCGGCTCACGTTTTACGGTGGCGAGGTCCGCCCTGGGGAGTCGCTGCTGAAGATGTACTCCCTGGAGACGTCGGCCCGCCGGCCTTCGTATACCTATTCGCAGTACAGCCCGATCACCGCGGACAGCACGGAGACCTCAGCCGCGAAGCTGGACCAGATGATCACTGACGGCCTCCCGTCGAGGCCGGTCATTGAACTGATCGTCCCGGTAACGGTCATCGGCTGATTGCCGACGTGACGATCTTTATCCCGTCACCCCTGCTCCTTGAATCCCCCCGGCACCGGCCGTGGACGGCTTGGCTCCAGCCTGACGCGCGTCCCGCGGCCGCGGCGCCTCCGGCCACCGCCGATGTTGTCATTGTGGGCGCGGGTCCGGCGGGTCTGGCCATGGCCGCGGCGCTATGGCACCGAGGGGTACGGGATACGGTCCTGCTCGACCGCTCCGGCCGGCCGTGCGGTCGTTTCTTCGACCGGATAGACGTCCTGCGACAGCGTGTGCTGCGCTCGCCGTACGATCATCATCCCGGTGCCGAGGGCTACCGGGACTGCGAGCTGCTGGACTTCGCCCGGCTGCACTGGGGCGTGCTGACGCCGCCGGAACGGCGGGAAATCCGGATGGCGCAAGCTGGCCACCGGTCGGTGGTGCCGGTTGACGTTTTCGAGGCCTTCTGCCGGCATGTCGCCACAATCCACGGCGTCGCGGGGCGCACCTGGCCAGCTACCGTCCGGCAGCTGGACCCCGGCCCCGGCGCCGTCCGTATCCGTACCGATGATGTCGAGCTGACCGCCCGGTTCGCGGTGCTGTGCACCGGAGAAGAGCGCAGGCCCGCCCCCGCGAGCTGGTGGCAGGACGCGTCACGGGCCGGGCCGCCCTCGGTGAGCTACTGGGACGAGCCGGTCCCCCCGGACCTGGACCGGCTCGTGGTCATCGGGGCCGGCCTGTCCGCCGCGCATCTGACGGCGAACGCACTGAACGAGGGCCGTCGCGTCGCCTGGGTCTTCCGGGCCGCCGCCGAACGTTACCAGTGCTCTGACGTGAACGCGGCGTTCTTCCGCGCCGAGGGTCGTGCCAGGTTCGACGGGGTGGCGTGGCCGACCCGGCTGGCCCAGATGCGCGCGGAGCGCAGGGCGTCGGTGATGTTCGAGTTCCGTCCGCTCTTCGAGCATGCCGAGGCCAGCGGGCAGCTGACGGTGCACCGCGGTCGCGCGGTGGTCGGCTTGGCCGGCGGTCTCGGCGGCCAGGCGGGAGTGCGGCTGGCCGACGGCTCGGTTATCGCGGGGGATCATGTGGCCATGGCCCTTGGCACTCAGGCGTCGGCGGGCGCGGACCTGCTGCCACCGGAGCTGACCGGAGCTCGGGACGGCTGGCCTGACCTCGACGAGGCTACGCTGGCTTACCGCCGTGCGCCGCGGGTGGTGGCCGTGGGCGCTGCGGCCGGCATGGTGCTCGGCCCGGCCGCCCGGAACATCGACGGGCACCGGGTAGCGGCCGCGCGTGCCGCGGCGGGGATTGTCGTCGGCCTGCAGGCGGGCGAGCGGTTCGATGTCCAGTACCGCGAGGCCGAGGAGCAGCTGACCGCCCATGCCTGACGAGCCCGCTCTTACTGACACCCGCTTCTCGCTGCCGGCCTGCGATGATCCGCCATCCACCGAGATCGGTGTGATCGTCATGGGGCTTACGGCTGAGCAGTTGCTGGCCGGCCTTGGCGTGGCGGCACTGGCCGATGACCCGGCCGCGGTCACCCTGCTGGTGGACCAGATACGTCATAACGGCACCGTGGGCCTCACCCTCGGCCATCTCGTCGCCGTCGGCCTGGACCGGTGGCGGGCCGTCCAGCCCGCCCTGGCCGCCGCCGGGCCGCGGGATCACCGTACGGCCTCGCTACGTCACGCGTGGGCACAGGCGTACGGGGTGCTGACGGAGTACGAGGTGGGAAAGATGGGCCAGGCCGCCGCCGTCTACCTCACCGCCTGCTGGCTGCGCGCTGCGGAGATAGACGCCTGCCGTACCTGAATCGGTATCTACCGCGCTGTCAGGTCGCGCCCTAGTCCTGCCATAGGCACGTTACAGCAACATTCGAGCTGCCTGGTGCATTGTTTCCTTAACGCGGTATACAACGCGAAACGGAAACGTTCGCTCAATCGCCGCAGGCTGTTGCCACAGGTCCGTCAGAATTTTAGCTGATTCTGCGATCTGGCTTGCCGTTCGCAGCCTGCGCGAAAGCTACGTGCTGTTTCGGGGAGAGGAAAGCCGATGAACAGCGCGATAGAGCGTTCGATAGAGTTTATCTGGGAACGATACGATGAGCCGCTGTCGCTCAGTGATATCGCGTGCAGCGCCATACTTAGCCGTTTCCATTTCTGTCGCATATTCAAGGATGCTACCGGCGTCTCGCCCGGTCGGTTCCTGTCCGCCGTGCGTATTTATCAGGCCAAGCGCATGCTGCTGAACACCCCCATGAAGGTGACGGACATCTCGTTCGCGGTGGGGTACAACAGCCTGGGCTCCTTCACCAACCATTTCACCGCCAGCGTCGGCGTCTCGCCCGGCCGGTTCCGGCGCGCGTCGGGAAACGTGGACTTCGAGCAGTCGGTCCGCCCGCAGGCTCGCCCCGAGCTTGACGGCACCGTGACCGGCACGGTCACCAAGCCGGAAGGCTTTGGCTGGACCCGCGTTTACCTGGGTGTATTCGAGGACCCCATCGTGCAGCGCCACCCCATCGCCGCCACCGTCTTCGACGTCCCGGCCGCGGCCGGGCCGCACCCGTACCGGCTCGCTAACGTACCGAACGGCGCGTGGTTCATCCACGCCGTGGCCGCGGCCGACACCTTGGACCGGGAGCCCTGGGCCCGCCGGACCGTGCTCGTGGACACCGGGAAGCTCGGGCTCCTCCGCCCGGGAGCGAGCGTAAGCGCCGATATCTCGCTCCGCCTCCGCCGCCCGACCGACCTGCCCATCCTGCTCGCGCTGCCGGATCTGGAAACCCAGCCGGACAGCGCTGAGGCTGAGATGGCCGAGATCCTCGCCGCGCAGGCCGTTTCCGGCACGGTGTTATCCCGGCCCGGGAAAGCGGTTCCCGCAGGTGGCCACCACTGCCCGTTCGGAAGCTACCGAACGGACAGTGGTATCACGGGCCCGCGCACCTGCGTGCGGTGCTACCCGGTCGGCTCGCGCCACTTCACGGTGGGCCGGAGCGCGTCGGGCCGGACCCGGTGGGCGTACCGCTTGGTGATCTCGAACAGCGACTCGATCAGCGTGTCCGACAGCAGGTGCGGCTCGAGGCCCAGCTCGAGCAGCTTGGTGTGCTTGACGTTGTAGTAGTGCTCGGGCAGCTCGACCCGGGGGTTGTCCAGGT
>JBEKGC010000132.1:0-26842 GCA_050013055.1 Streptosporangiaceae bacterium | reverse complement strand
AGCAGGCCTTCGCCCCGCCGGGGCCCCAGGACTCCACCTGGAGGAAGCATGAAACGGTCATGGATCACGCTGGCGGCCGGCCTGGCGCTGGTGCTGGCGACGGGCGGGACCGCCACGGCCACGGTCACGGCGAGCACGAGCCGGGCCGTCACCGCCGCCGAGCTGCGGCCCGCCGGCGACAAGCCGCCCGGGTTCTGGTGGGGCACCGACAGCTGGCCGGTCAGCATACCTGGCAGCGCGCCGTACAGCGAGCCGCGGATCGGCGGGAGCTACGGCGGTTACATCGGGATGACCGGGTCCTGGTCGGTCTACCTGAGCTGCAAGGGCGGCTTTCTCGCCTATTCCCCCACCAACGCGGCGCAGGCCCGCACCAACTACCTCACCTACCACAAGGGCATCGGCGTAGCCTCCTACTGGTTCATGGGCGGCCCCGGGGTGGACCCGCACTACAACGGCTCGCCGGCCGAAGCCAGCGGATGGGGCGCGCGGCAGGCGGCGGCCACGCTGAGCGACATCGCGAAACAGCACGTCAACACCTACCCGGTCATCTGGGCCGACATCGAGCTGCCCGGCGTCGCACCCGCCTCAGACAACGGCTGGAACAGCGTCTACACCGCGCCGTGCAGCGGCGTGGTGAAGCAGTCCTACGTCCCGGCCACCCTGGACCGGGCCGACTTCAACGGGTTCGCCTCTTACATCACGGCCCACTCCTCCTACAAGGTGGGCGTGTACTCCTCGGCCGGGATCTGGGCCTCGATCTTCGGCACCGGGAGCGCGGCCTCGATCCCTGACACCTACGAATGGACGTACGAGCCGGAGACCACCAACTTCGCCCACGCCCCTGTCGGCTGGTGCCTGTCCTCCGGCGGGTGCGCGCAGTTCTTCGGCGGGCAGAGCAATTCCAGCCGCTACGCGCTGATGTGGCAGTGGTCAGGCGGCGGCGGGCAGAGCAACGGGGTCGGCGACTTCGACCAGATCGACAGCGCCCGGATGGGCTAGGGGTCGTTGGTCCCTAACGATGGGTGCCTATCGGCGCTACCGGCCGGGACCACCGGCCGGCCAGGCTGGCTAGGCAAAGCATCGTAACGAGGAGGAAGCATATGACGACCAGGGTGGGAATCAACGGTTTCGGCCGGATCGGCCGCACCTTCACCCGGCTGGCGGCCGAACGCACCGACCTACAGGTGGTAGGGGTCAACGACATCACCGACGCGCGGACGCTGGCGCACCTGCTGGCGTACGACTCCACCTTCGGCCGGTTCGGCCACCAGGTGGAGCACACGGCGGACTCGCTGATCATTGACGGCACGCCGATCGCGGTTTCTTCCGAACGGGATCCCGCGAACATCGACTGGGGCAAGCTGGGCGCCGACGTGGTGATCGAGTCGACCGGGAAATTCCGCAGCCGGGACGGCGCGGCCCTGCACCTGAAGAGCGGCGCGCGCAAGGTGCTGATCTCGGCGCCGGGCAAGCACGCCGACTTCACCGTCGTGCTCGGGGTCAACAGCGACGGCTACGACCCGCAGAAGCATGACGTGATCTCGAACGCGTCCTGCACGACCAACTGCGTGGCTCCGATGGCCAAGGTGCTGAACGACTCGTTTGGCGTGGTGAAGGGGTACATGACCACCATTCACGCCTACACCGGCGACCAGATGCTGCTCGACGGCCCGCACTCGGACCTGCGCCGGGCCCGGTCCGCGGCGTGCAGCATCGTGCCGACCACGACCGGGGCGGCCAGCGCCACAGGCGAGGTCATCCCCGCGCTGGTCGGCAAGCTGGACGGGGTTTCCCTCCGGGTCCCTGTCGAGGACGGCTCGCTCACCGACCTCGCGGTCGTGCTCGACCAGGACGTCACCGCCGACCAGGTCAACGAGGCGTTCGCCGCGGCCGCCGGATCCGGTTCGCTGGCGGGCATCCTGCGCTACAGCACCGATCCGATCGTCTCCAGGGACATCATCGGCGACCCCGCGTCCTGCATCTTCGACTCGCCGCTGACCCAGGCCTCCGGCACGCTGGTCAAGGTGTTCGGCTGGTACGACAACGAATGGGGTTACACCAGCCGGCTGGCCGACCTGGCCGCGCTCGTAGGCAGCCAGCTGTAAGGCTGACCACGAACGGGCCGCCCCCCTTTTAAAGGGGGGCGGCCCGTTTCGCGTTGACCGGGGCCCGTCAGCGGACCTCGATACGGCGGCCGGTGACCTTGGCGGGAACGATCCGCAGGTAGACCTCGCGAGTACCGCCGGCCCACGGCCACACCATGGCGTCATCACGCAGGTGCCACAGCTCGGCGGGGTGCGCGACCCGGTGCGCCTGCCCCCGCACGAGCACGCTCCAGCCCTGGCAGAGCGCGTCGTCGATGTGATCGACCTCAAGCGCCACCTGCTCGTCGGCGTGACCGTCGATGACGGTGCCCTCACCGGTCCTGATCACGATGGTGTCCGCCACCATGGCGAAGTTGACCGGGAACACGACAGGTCCTGACGCCGTGTGGAAGGCGATCCGGCCGATCCCGCCCGGCGCGATCAGCCGGCGGCACTCGGCCGGCGTGAGCTTGTCCATCACGTGCCGGCCGGGCGGCAGCCCGCGCCCGGGCGGCAGCTCCCCGCCGGCCCCGAGCAGCGCGGCCGGCGTGGTCTGCAGCGCCGCGGCCAGCGCCCGCAGCGCGGTCGCGCTTGGCCGCGCCGGGTACCGCTCCAGATACTCCAGGTACCGCAGCGAAACCCCGGCGCGCGCGGCCACCTGGGCCTGGCTGAGCCGCAGCTCGGCCCGGCGCGACGCCACCCGCCTGCTCAGGTCACCCGGGTCGGGCGGCGACGGCCAGCGCGCCGCTTCCACCTCGGCCCGCCTCGCGGACCTGGTGCCTTCCTTCGTAGCTGGCCTGGATGTATACCTGACGGTCATCGGGGTCGCGGTGTCACGGATCTCGGTTGCCGCCGGGCCGCGAACGCCGCTTCACCTCCTCGGATCTCTCGGATATAGCGTGCCGGGCCATCGGCCCGCACATCACCCAGCCTCAGCAGGCCCGAGCCGGGGCGGGAGTGGCCTTGGCCATGTCCGGATGGGACGTTAGTCGCCCCCGGCGGCTGGCCTGGACCTCAGCGCGGCCGCAGGCCCGTGGACCCGACGCGCGAGTGACCTTCGGCACTGGCCCCCCTCCGGCGGCCGGCCCAAGCTGAGGTCATCCAGGCTCAGGCCTGGGCCGGCGGTAAGTGAGGCGGTGAGGTCGATGACCGAGGTCACGGCGGCGGCGCTGGCCACCCATCCGTTCCTGCACGGCATGTCAAGGCCGCACCTGGCCGTCCTGGCCCAAGCCGCCTCGGACGTGGCGTACCCGGCCAGGCACCGGCTGTTCGAAGACGGCGGCCACGCCCGCCAATGCTGGCTGATCAAGTCCGGCAGCGTCGCCCTTGACCTGCACGTGCCCGGCCAGGGCCGGGTCAGGATCGAAACCCTCGGACTCGGCGAACTGCTCGGCCTGTCGTGGATGTACCCGCCGTTCACCTGGACGTTCGGCGCGGTGACGATCGGTCCGGTGGAAGCCTTCGAACTGGACGGGCGGGCGGTGCGGGCCAGCTGCGAAGCCGACCCCGAACTGGGTTACGAGCTCACCCGGCGGCTCACCCGGGTGATGGCGAACCGGCTGCAGGCCACCCGGATCAAGCTGATCTCCGCGTCGGCCCATGCGCCCGCGCGTGGATAAGGAGGCTAGGTCATGGTCACCAGGCCGATCGTGGTGGGTGTGGACGGATCGGAAGAGTCACTGCAGGCGGTGGAATGGGCGGCCCAGGAGGCCGGACGCCACTCCTGGCCGCTGCGGATCGTGTCCGCGCCGGCCGCGGTGCCCAGGATCCGCGCCTACCACGCGGCCCCGGACACGGTCGCCATCGCGTTGCGCGGGATATCCGAGCGGGCCCTGGAGGCCGCCGTCAGCCGGTCCAGGGCGATGGCCCCTGGCGTGAGCGTCAGCACCGGGCTGCTGTCCGGGCCGGCCGCCCTGGCGGTCGCGGACAGCGGCGCGGACGCGGCCATGCTCGTGGTGGGCGCCCGCGGGGCGGGCGGGTTCACCGCGATGATCCTGGGTTCTGTGAGCCGGTACGCCGCCACCCGCGCGCCCTGCCCGATCGTCGTGGTCCGGCAGGAAACCATGGCCGTCCACCGCGAAATCGCCGTCGGCATCCGCGATCCTGGTGCGGCGGACGGCGCGCTGTCCTTCGCCTTCACCGAAGCCGCCCAGCGCGGCGCGAGCCTGGTCGCGGTGCACGCCTGGCACTGGTTCCCCGCGGCGCTGCGCCGGGCCGGCGTCGGAGCCGGGGCGCCGGGACCGGCCGCGGACCCGGTGCAGATCTCGGCCGAGGCCGACCGCGCGCTGGCCGCGGCCCTGAGCCAGTGGCGGGACAAGTACCCCTGGGTGCGGGTCAGGACCGACGTCATCCGCGGCCACCCGGGCCGGGTCCTGGCCAGCTACTCCGGCCGCGCCGACCTGGTGGTGCTCGGCCGGCACAGCGGCTTCGGCGAGGCCGGCCCGGGCAGCCTGGGCAGCGTGAGCCCCGGCGTCGGCACGACCCTGCACGCGGTCCTGGACCACGCGCACGGCCCGGTCGCCGTCATCCCCGAGGCTGCCCAGTGATGCCGCACCCCTGTCGACGCTGCTGCCCCAGCCCGCAGCCGTCCCCGGTCAACGCGAAGGAGAGCTGACGATGAAGACGATAGACGACGTGCCGGTGGCGGGCAGGCGGGTCCTGGTGCGGGCCGACCTGAACGTGCCGCTCGACGGCGATCGCGTCACGGACGACAGCCGCATCACGGCTAGCCTGCCCACCCTGACCGCGCTGACCAGCCGGGGCGCCAAGGTCATCATCTGCGCCCACCTGGGCCGCCCCAAGGGCAAGCCGGACCTGAAGTACTCGCTGGCCCCGGTCGCGGCCCGGCTCGGCGAGCTGCTCGGCCGCCGGGTGGAACTGGCCGCCGACACCGTCGGACCGTCCGCGCGCGCCGCGATCGACGCGCTGCTCCCCGGCGAACTAGTCATGTGCGAGAACCTGCGGTTCAACCCGGCCGAAACCAGCCACGACGACCTGGAACGCGGCTCCTTCGCGGACGAGCTGGCCGGATTCGCCGACCTGTACGTGGCCGACGGCTTCGGCGCCCTGCACCGCAAGCACGCCAGCGTGTACGACGTCGCGCTGCGGCGGCCGAGCGTGGCCGGCTACCTGGTCCAGGCCGAGGTCGCGGCGCTGAGCCGGCTGACCGGCGACATCGCGCGGCCGTACCTGGTGGTGCTGGGCGGGGCCAAGGTCACCGACAAGTTCGGCGCGATCGCTGACCTGATCGGCACCGCGGACCAGATCCTCATCGGCGGGGCGATGGTCTTCCCGTTCCTGGCCGCCCAGAGCTACAAGGTCGGCACCTCGCTGCTCGACATCACTCAGGTCGAGGAGGCCGCGGCCTACCTGAAGCAGGCCGCGCGGGGCGGCGCCGAGATCGTCCTCCCGTCCGATGTCGTGGTGGCCACCGACCGGACCGCGGAGCCCGCGGTCGTGGCGGTCAACGCGATCCCGCCGGACAAGATGGCCCTGGACATCGGCCCGGATTCCGTGGCCGCGTTCACCGCCCGCATCCGGGCGGCCCGCACGGTCTTCTGGAACGGCCCGATGGGCGTCTTCGAGCTGGCCTCGTTCGCGGCCGGGACCAGGGCGGTCGGCCAGACGCTGACCGACTGCGACGCGTTCACCGTGGTCGGCGGCGGCGACACCGACGCGGCGGTGCACGCGCTTGGCTTTCCCGCCACCGGCTTCGGCTACGTCTCCACCGGCGGCGGCGCCAGCCTGGAATTCATCCAGGGTCACCCGCTGCCCGGCCTGATCGCGCTGGAGGAACCGGCCGCGGCGGACACACCGTGACCGGGCCCTGGCCGTACCGCCTGGTCCTGCTGCGGCACGGGCAAAGCGAATGGAATGCCGCCGGGGTGTTCACCGGCTGGGCCAACGCGCACCTGACCGGCCGCGGCGAAGACGAAGCCACCCGCGCCGGGGTCCTGCTGGCCGCCCACGGCGTGCGGCCCGCCTTTGTGCACACCTCGCTGCAGCGGCGCACGATCCGCACGGCCGAGCTGGCCCTGGCGGCCGCGGACCTAGACTGGATCGGTGTCCGCCGGTCCTGGCGGCTGAACGGCCGGCACTACGGAGCGCTGCAAGGCAGGCGCAAGACCCAGGTGCTGGCCGAGGTCGGCGAGGAGCAGTTCACGCTCTGGCGCCGCTCGTACCGCACGACACCCCCGCCGCTCACCCCGGACGCCGAGGACGCGCAGTTCAGCGACCCCCGCTACGCCTCGCTCCCGGCGCGGGCGCGGCCCCGCGCCGAATCCCTGGCGGACGTCACCGCCCGGCTGCTGCCGTACTGGTACGACGTGATCGTCCCCGACCTGCGGACAAGCCGGTGCGTGCTGGTCGTCTCGCACGGCAACACGCTGCGGGCGCTGGTCAAGCACCTCGAGGGCCGCTCGGACTCCGACATCGCCGAGGTGGACATCCCGACCGGCATCCCGCTGGTCTACGAACTCGGCCCTGACCTGCGCCCCGACGCCCTCGGCGGTCAGTACCTCGACCCGCACGCCGCCCGCGAGGCCATCGCCGCCATCAAGAACGACGGGCGCCCGGACGCCGACCCGGCCCGGGCCGCCCAGGCCGTCCGGCCGACATCAGGAGGATCTCAATGAACAGCGGACTGCGCCCGCGCATCGTGGTCGGGGTCGACGGCTTCGAGTCGTCCAAGGCCGCGCTGCGGTGGGCGATCCACCAGGCGAAGCTGACCGGAGCCGAGGTGGAGGCGGTGACAGCCTGGCACATCCCGGACGGCACCGGCCTGGTGCCGATGGCCGACATGCCCGATTACGCCGACGACGCGCGGACGGTCCTGGCCGAGGCGATCACCGAGATGGGCACCACCGGCACCGAAGTGCAGGTCCGCCCGCGGGTGGTGCACGGGCGGGCCGCGCAAGTGCTTGTCGACGAGGCTGACGGAGCGGACCTGCTGGTGGTGGGCTGCCGTGGGCACGGCGGCCTGGCCGAGGCCCGGCTTGGCTCGGTCGGCCAGTTCTGCGCGCACCACGCGCCGTGCCCGGTGGTCATCATGCGCGGCAAGCAGGAAGGCTGACCGGACCCCGGGTTTTACCGCAAACCCCGGTTTCACCGGGTTGGTACGCGGTGGAACCGGGGTTCGTTCCGTCCTGATCTGAGATTTTATGGTTCCAGCACCAGGCGCGCCTTGGCCTGGCCGTGCAGCACCTCGGCGATGGCTTCGTTGACGGCGGCCAGCGGCCTGGTCTCATAGCTGACGGTGGTCCGTCCGGCCGCGTGCAAGGCGAAGACATCGAGCAGGTCAGCGCGGGTACCGACGATCGAGCCGATGACCGACGTGCCGTTCAGCACGGTGTCGAAGACGGGGATCTGCAGCGTGCCGGCCGCGGGCAGCGCCACAAGCACGAGGCGGCCGCCGCGGCGCAGCCCGGCGTAAGCCGTGGCGAACGAGCGGTCATCGACCGCCAGGCCGATCGCGACGTCGGCACCGCCGTGCGCGCGCAGTACCTCGGCCGGGTCTTCAGTGCGGGCATCGATGGTGATGTCCGCGCCAAGTTCCCTGGCCAGCCGGAGCATGTCGTCGGTGATGTCGACCGCCGCGACGGTGCCGCCGAAGATCTTGGCGTACTGCACCGCCATGTGCCCGAGGCCGCCGGCTCCGGAGACGACCACCAGGTCGCCCGGGCGTACGGACCTAGGTCCCCGCGGGCTGCGCGGCTGTTTCGGCGTCGGCTTCGGCGCCCGCGTCGGCGGCGGGCGGGGGGACGAGCTCGGCCAGGCCGCGCCGGATGCCTTGCACCAGGACGTCCATGTCGGGCACGGCGTCGTAATCGGCGGTGACACCGAAGGAGACGGTGTCGAGGTAGGAAACGATCGCGATCGAGATCCGGACCGAGTTGCCGATCGGCACGTACGGATAGAGCACGGTCATCCGCCGGCCGAGGACGTACAGCGGCACCCGGGGCCCGGGGACGTTGGTGGTCACGGTCTGCACGAGCGGCTGCGGGAACCGGTACGCGGCCTGCGTGCCGAGCGCCAGCCAGATGGGCGCGCTGACGCCAAGCATCGCGGTGAGAATCTCCGCGCTGACCGCCTGGTGCCGGTGTTTCAGGCCGTCCATCTGCTGCCGGATGCCGGCCAGCCGCCGGACCGGGTCCGGCTCGCCGACCGGCAGGTTGGCCAGCACCGCGGACACCCGGTTGGTGACGACGCCGGCCTCGTCAGGGCTGCGGGTGGACACCGGCACCAGGCTGCGCACGACCAGGTGATCGGTGAGCTTGTCCCGGGCGGCCAGCAGGTCCCGGAAGGCCCCGGTGATCACGGCGAGCACGACGTCGTTGATGGTGCCGCCGTGCGCCACCCGGATCTGCTTCAGCTCGGTCAGGCTCGTCGTGGTCCAGGCCCAGCGGCGGTCGCGGCCGATCGGCCCGTTGAGGAAGCTGGCCGAAGGTTCCGCCAGCCGCCGGGTGCCCTCGCTCAGGCCGCGGCCGTAGTCGAGCAGGTCCTCCGGCCGGACCAGCCGCCTCAGCCCGGCCGCCGTGGCCGGGGCCGCGGCCAGCTGGCGCAGTGGCCAGGTCAGGGTGTCCCGCAGCTGATCCACGGCCCGGTCCGCGAGCGAGGGCGCGGGCGCGGGCACCCAGCTCACCGGCTCGGGCGGCACCGCGTCGGGATCGGCGTCGAAGACCAGCGTCATCAGGTCGTTGCCGCCGATGCCGTCCGCCATGCAATGGTGAATCTTGGACAAGATGGCCCAGCGGCCGTCCGCCAGCCCGGTCAGCAGCCACTCCTCCCACAGCGGCCGGCTCAGGTCAAGCGGCCGGGCGAAGATCTTCGCCGCGACCGCGCGCAGCTGCTCGTCGCCGCCGGGCGCCGGCACCTTGACCTGCCGGACGTGGTGCCTGATCTGGAAATGCTCGTCGTCGGCCCACACCGGGCGCAGCAGCTGCCCGGGCACGGTGCTGACGACCTGCCGGTACCTGGGCACCCGGGGCAGCTTCGCCGCGAACAGCCGGGTGAGGGCGGAGCACTCGGGGGCCGGCCCGTCGAAGACCGCCACCGACCCCAGGTGCAGGGGCGTGTTGGCGTGCTCGGCGAAAAAGAACTCGGTGTCCAGCGTGCTCATCCGGTTCGTCGGCGGCATGATGGTCCCTTCCTTAGCTTGAAGGTGATCGTGGACGCGGTCTCGGTCATCCCGTAGCCCTCCAGGATGACCAGCCCGAACCGCTCCTCGAACGCGTCAAGGACGGGCACCGGGATCGAGGCCCCGCCGGAGATGGCGATCCGCAGTGAGGACAGGTCGTAGCTGTCCAGGTCCGGCTGGGCCAGCAGGTCGGCGAACATGGTGGGCACGCCCTCGAAGATCGTGGCCCGGTCGCGCTCGATCGCGGTCAGCACCGCGCCGGGCGTGTACCGCGGGATCAGCGACATGGTGCAGCCGAACCGCACGCAGATATCCAGGATGCTGGACAGGCCGAACACGTGGAACAACGGCAGCACGGTGATCACGACGTCGTCCGGTGAGACATCGAACAGGCGGCCAGGGATGTCGGCGTTCATGTACAGCTGGAGGTGGGTGAGCTCGGCGCCCTTGGGGCGCCCCGTCGTCCCTGAGGTGTAGACGATGACGGCCGTGTCCGTCGGCTCTCTGGTGGCCATCGTGACGTGCGGCGCCTGGACATCAAGCAGGCGCTCGAAATGGAAGGCCACTTCCGGGGCCCGGAGCATGACGTTGAGCGGCACCACGATGCCGCCCGCCTTGAGGATGCCGAAATAGGAGATGAGGAACTGGGGAATGTTCGGCAGCTGCAGGGCGACCGGATCACCGGGCGTGAACCCGGCCGCCGTCAGCGAGGCGGCGAGCCTGTCCGAGGCCTGGTCGAGGTCACGGTACGTCAGCTGGCCGCCGGTGAACACCGCCGCCGGCTTGCCGGGTGAGGACCGCGCGGTCTCGCTGAGGATGGCGGCAAGGTTGAAACTCATGGCGGAGCCCCTCCTTCGTCACGAGCCGAGCTGGTGACTCTCTTCACATCGTCCGAAATAGCCGGTTCCGGGCCACGGTCGTTTTTCACCCGAGGGCACGGGATCTCGACCCGGTTGGCCGGGCGCGGGGACCTCCGACCCGGTTGGCCGGGCGATTGCTGCTGCCGCTGTGGGATGCGCCGCGAGTACCGCACCGCCGGATATCTCCGCATGATCTACGACCCTGTCCTTCATCATCCCGGCACGTCAGAGGCATGAAAAGGGCCTAAAGCGGGGGCGAGCCGGGACCTTTGTCACTACCTGCCAAACGGCGCTGGCGGGAGTCTAGTTACGTAAGGTCACCCCCTTGGGGGGCAGGACCAGTAAGGCGGGAAGGATCTGAAACTGATGTCAGCAGGCAGCACGAAGCGTGCGCCCCGGATCGTGGTCGGAGTAGATGGATCGCCGTCGTCGCGAGCGGCCCTGCGCTGGGCCGTCAGGCAAGCCAAGCTCATGGACGCCACGGTCGACGCCGTCATCGCCTGGCAGATTCCGGTGGTACTGCAAAGCTACGGCTGGGCGCCCATTTACGTGGAAGAGGAAGGCAGCTTCCAAGAAGACGCGCGGAAGCGGCTCGACGCGCTGATCGGCGATGCGGTCGAGCAGGCCGACAGCCAGCGGGTCAACAGCCTGGTGATCAAGGGGCATGCCGCGGAGGCCCTGCTGGAGGCCGCGGACGGCGCGGACCTGCTCGTGGTCGGCAGCAGCGGCCGGGGCGGCTTCACCCAGGCCCTGCTCGGTTCGGTCAGCCAGCACTGCGTACACCACGCGCCCTGCCCGGTGCTGGTCATGCGCGGCGAATCAGATCCCGATTGATGAGTTCCCGGCCCGGTTCATGACACGCCGGTCCTGGCCGGGTGCCCGGGAATGGATTCGCTGGACCTGCTCTCACCAGCCCGCCTCCCACTTGTCCCGCCAGCCTGTCTCGCCCCACTAGAATCACAACTTGATCGTCGGTACGATAATCGTGAAATTATCGTGGATGATTCCCAGGGTCCGGCGTATCACGAAGCGCTGGCGTACCAGCCTGACCGGGCGTCACACCGCGTCACGGTCGCGCTCTCCCGTCCGGACGCGCAACGCGCTGTCCACGGTAGACACCCAGATCTTCCCGTCGCCCACCGCGTCTGTCTGGGCGTGCTCGGCGATGGCTTCGACCAGGGTTTCCGCGTCGTCATCAAGGGCGACGATCTCGAGGCGGATCTTCGGTAGCAGCGCCACCCGGCGGTCAGCCGCCCCGCCCGTCGCCTTGGCGTCCGCCCCGTCCGCCCGCCCGGCCACCAGATGGCCGAACTGCCGGCCAAAACCCCGTACCTCGGTGACGGTCAGCCCGTGCCCCTTGTTGTCGATCACGACGTCGATCAGTTCATCAAGCTTTTCCGGCCTGACGATAGCAGTGATTAGTTTCATCATTCCTCACATCTGCTTCTCATTACTTCGTGAGCGACCGGGGTGCGTGCACAATTACATGCTGCGCATGCGGTGGAATTTGCGGATGTCATCCTTGCCCGCGAGCAGAGCCGCGCAGATACCCAGCGCCACCACGGTCAGCGCCTTCCCCTTGATGTGTTTCATGGTCCGAGCCCTTTCTTCCTACGCTGGGAAAGCCTTCCCTGCCGAGATCATGAGCGTGCGATCTGGTCTGGGATCAGGTACTTAAGTCCAGGATTAGCTGCCGTTCGGCCGGCCCATAGGGCCGAAGGCCGGCCCAGCGACGGACTCAAGTCCTGTTACGCCAGGGCGGCTTGAGCGGGCGACCTGTCATGGTCGTCGTGGATCCACGCCGCGGTATCGCTGGGCATCCCGGGCAGCTCGTGGACGACGGCGTGCGCCGCCGCCAGGGCGCGGCGGTAGGCGCGGTAGTGATGACCGCACAGCAACAGGTCGGTCGCCTCCGGCCTGGTATCGGTCGGTGGCAGGACGACCTGCACCATCGCCTGGGCCGGACAGCAGCAGGCGCGATCAGATGGGCCGGCCGCGGGCGGGTCGGCCGGGGCACCGGGCCACGGCTCGGGCGTCACGTCGTTTGTCCCGGCCGGCGGATGTGTGAAGCTCGTGTTCATGGCTTCAGCCTGGCAGCGCACACCCCCAGGCAGCAGAGGCGTGCTCCCCTGCCGCGGCGGGCCGAAGGCCCTCACCTTTGGCCTGACGATCGGCCCGGAAGACCCTGTGGCCACAGTTCCCAGGTCGCCCATCACGCGCACGGCCCGGTGGTCGTCATTCCTCCGGACCAGGGCTGCTAGCCCGCTCAGCGGCCGGGCCCGTCAGCGGGCCCTTCCCGCCGGGATGAGCGGCAGCGAGCGCAGCCGTCGTCCGGTGGCCGCGAAGATGGCGTTGGCGACCGCCGGGGCGACCGCGATCAGCGGTGTCTCGCCCGCGCCCGCGGACGGCAGGTCCGGGCGGTCAAGCAGCACCACGTCGAGTTCGGGGACGTCGGTGAAGCGCGGCAGCCGGTAACCGGACAGCGAGGGCCGGGCGATCCGGCCGTGCGCGAACGAGACCGACTCGAACAGCGCGCCGCCGAGGGCCATGATCGTGCCGCCTTCGATCTGGCCGGTCACCGCGTCCGGGTTGACCACGGCGCCGCACTCGTAGGCCGTCACGATCCGGCTCACCCAGACCCGGCCGGACGCGTCGGCGAGCGCTTCGGCGCAGGTCGCCACCCGGCCGCCCTTCTCCAGGCCGACGGCCACGCCCGCGCCGTGCCACACCCACTGCCCGCCCCGCCAGGCCGGACGGCCGACCGGCCTGGCGTCGGCCGGCCAGCCGAACCGGTCGGCCGCCGCCTTGACCACCGCGGCCAGCCGCTCGTCGTCAAGCTGACCGAGCCGGAAGCGCAGCGGGTCGACCCCGGCGATGTACGCCAGCTCGTCGATGTGCGACTCCCGGGCGAACGTGTTGGCGGTCGCGGCCAGCGCGCGGTAAGGGCCCTGCCGGTACGGGGAGGCAGCAGGCGCGTAGCGCAGCCGCCGGTCCGGGACCGCGTAGGGGAAGGCGAAGCCGTTCGGCCCGGCGTTGATGTCGAGGAAATCCCACCCGGTGATGGAGCCCGCGGCATCCAGGCCCGCGCGCACGTCGATCACGGCCATCGGGCGTAGGAAGTCCTGCCCGAAGGCCTCGGCCCGGCTCCAGTGGACCTGCACCGGCCGGCCCGCCCGGCGGGCCAGGCGTGCGGCCTCGATCGCCTCGTCCCCGTGCTTGCCGCCGAACCCGCCGCCGGCCGGCGGGACGACCACCCGGATCGCGGCCTGGCTGATCCCGAACGTTTCGCCGAGCCGGGCCCGGACGGCGAACGGGACGTTGGTGCCGGTCCAGACGGTCAACCGCCCGTCGTCCCAGTCCGCGATGGCCGCCGGGGTTTCCAGCGGGACGTGCGCGAGGTAGGCGGTCGTGTAGGTGGCCTGCACCTGCACCGCGGCCGCGGCCAGCGCCGCTTCGGGGTCCCCCGCGGAGATGCTGACCGCGGCCGGGCCGCCCTGGCCCCCGGCGGAGGTGCTGACGGCGGCCGGGGCGCCCTGGTCCCCGGCGGAGGTGCTGACGGCGGCCGGGGCGCCCTGGTCCCCGGCCGGGTGGGAACGCAAGTACCCGGCCAGGTCGACCGGGGCGGGCGTGGGCTCGTCCCAGCCGGCCTTGATCGCGGCCACGGCCCGGCGCGCGGTCACCGGGTCGGCCGCGGTGACCCCGATGAACTCGCCATCGCGCACGACGGTGACGCCTGGCATGACCTCGGCCGGCCCGGTGTCCGCCGTCCGCAGCACCGCTCCGGGCGCGGGCGCGCGGAGCACCGCTCCGTACACCATGCCGGGCAGCCGCATATCCGAGACGAAACAACGGGCCCCGGTGACCACGTCGGTTCTCGGCGCGGCCCGCACCCGCCCGGCCGTGCTCCAGTCAGCAGGCGAGCTGAGCCGCGGCTCGGTGGTCAGCACCTCCAGCCGCCGGGCTCCGGCCAGCAGCGCGCCGTACGGCAGCCGGGTACCTGGGCTGGCGCGGCGGACCGCGCCGGGGCCGGCGGTGAGATCGGTGGCCGGACCGCCCAGCCGCGCGGCCGCGAGCGCGACCAGGATCTGCCTGGCCCCCGCCGCCGCGAACCGCAGCGCCTGGCCAGACTCCAGCATGGACCGGCTGCCAAACGTTCCTGCGTCATACGGGCACAGGTCGGTGTCCCCCAGGACGACGCGGACGTCGGCGGGTGCCACCACCAGCTCCTCCGCGACCAGCAACTGGAACGCGGTCTGGTTGTCCTGCCCGAGGTCGACCTTGCCGCTGAACGCCGTCACCAAGCCGGACGGCCCGACGTGCAGCCAGGCCCCGCCAGAACCGGGGGCCGGCGGCCACACGACGACCAGCCCGTCACCAAGCACACCGAAATAGTCCCGCTCTTCCGGTCGGCACAGATCCCACGGCCGCGACGGCCTGACCAGGACGGGCCAGACCAGGACGGGCCAGACGGAAGGGACGAGCGCGGCGGGGGGTGGTCCGCTGTCGGCGGCCATCAGGGCGGCGGCCCTGTGCACGGCCCGGGTGAGCCGCGGGTAGCAGCCGCACCGGCACACGCAGGGGTTCAGCGCCGTGGCGATCTGGTCGTCGCCGGGATCGGGATGCTCCGCCAGCAGCGCCGCGGCCCGCAGCGTCATGCCCGGGGTGCAGTAGCCGCACTGCGACGCGCGCTCGGCCGCCAGCGCTCGCTGGACCGGATGCAGCGGCTCTCCCGCGGGGCCGGCCAGTCCCTCGATCGTGATGACAGAACGGCCGGCCACCTCGCCCGCCTTGGCCTGGCAGGCCAGCACCGGCGCGCCGTCGACGAGCACGGTGCAGGCGCCGCAGGCACCCTCGCCGCAGCCTTCCTTGGCGCCGGTGAGCCCGAGCCCGAGGCGCAGGAAGGCCAGCAGGGGCTGGTCCGGCTTGGTGATCTCGCACGTCTTGGCGTTGATGACGGTCCTGAGTTTCTGCCCGATCATGATCACTCCCGCCCACCCGGCTAACCGGCAGCCTCACGCCTGACCTGCGCGGCGAGCAGAGGCTTAGGGCTCATCTGCACCAGGTCAGGCGGTGGGGTTCTCGGGACCAAGGACCCGTAAACGGCCGGCCAAGGCCCGTGACCCGCCCATATCCAGCCGGCCGATGGTGGTCAAGAAGGCATGATTTCTCCCGAACGGACCGTGGTGATGGACATAACGCCCTGCATTCCCGTCCCCCGGCTTATCGACATCGAGGGGCTCGGAGACCTGTTTGCGGTGCTTGTGTCCGAGGGTTACCAGGTGGTCGGCCCGGCCGTGCAGGATGAGGCCATCGTGCTCAGGGAGCTGTCTTCGCCCGCGGAACTGCCCTTCGGCTGGGGGGTCCGGTTCGAGCCGGGGGGATACCGGCTGCGCCATCGCGAGGACGCCGCCGTCTTCGGGCACGCGGCCGGACCGCGGAGCTGGAAACGGTTCTCGCCCCCGCCCGGGGAGCGGCCGTGGCCGGCCGGCCGCACGCCCGAGGGTGCCGGGATTTCCGCCGTCGGCGACGAGCCGCCGCGGTACGCGTTCCTCGGCGTCCGGCCGTGCGACCTGTGGGCGATCGGGCGGCAGGACCGGGTGCCCGGGCCACCGGGCGCACGGTACGCCGCGCGGCGGGCGGGTGTTTTCATCATCGCGGTGAACTGCACCGAGCCGGGCGAGACCTGCTTCTGCGCGTCGGTGAACGCCGGCCCGGGCGCCGGTCCCGGCTTCGACCTGGCGCTCACCGAACTGATCGACGAAGCCGGGCACCGCTTCCTGGTCGACGTCAGCTCCGAGGAGGGCGCGGACATCCTCACCCGGGTGGACAGCGAATGGGCCGACGACGAGACCGTGCGGCGCGCCCGGTCGGCGGTGGAGCTGGCGGCGGACCGGATGGGGCGGCACCTGGACGGCGGCGACCTGCGCGAGCTGATGACGGACAGCTACCGTGCCGCCCGCTGGGACGAGCTTGTGAAGGAGACGTCATGATCGTGGAGTTCGCCCGCTGGCTGGACACGCTGACCCCGCCCGCGCCCGCCACGCCGCCGGTGCGGCCATCCCGGTACGTGGTGGTGAGTCGCCGGGCCGAGAACAGCGACACGGTGACCCTGCTGCTGCGCCCCGTGGACCGCCCGATCCCGACCCCCCGGCCCGGTCAGTTCACCATGCTGCACGCGTACGGCGTCGGCGAGGTCCCGGTCTCGGTCAGCGGCATCAGCGACGCGGTGGACCCGCGCGACCAGGTCCTGGTGCACACGATCCGCGCCGTCGGGGCGGTGACGCGGGCGCTGTGCGAGGTGTTCCCCGGTGACGTGATCGGGGTCCGCGGGCCGTTCGGCACCGACTGGCACGTGGGCGGCGCCGATGGCCGGGACATGCTGATCGTGGCGGGCGGCATCGGGCTCGCGCCGTTGCGCCCGGTGCTGCTGACCGCGCTGGCCCAGCGGGCCAGGTACGACCGGGTGGTGCTGCTGGCCGGCGCGCGGTCGCCCGCGGACCTGATCTTCAGCCGGGAACTTGACATCTGGCGCAGCCGCGGCGCCGACGTCCGGGTGACGGTGGAAGGCGGCAGCGACCGCTGGCACGGTCCCGTCGGCCCGGTGACCGCGCTGATCTCCGACGCCATCGCCGATCCGGCCGGCACGGCGGCGTTCGTGTGCGGCCCGGAGATCATGATGCGGCTGACCGCGGAAACGCTGGTGACGTCCGGCGTCCCGGCGGCCGACATCCGGGTTTCGCTGGAGCGGAACATGCGGTGCGGCACCGCGCTCTGCGGCCAATGCCAGCTCGGCCCGCTCCTGCTCTGCCGGGACGGCCCGGTCGTCGGCTACGACCAGGCCGCACCCCTGGTCGCGATCGACGAGCCGTGACCAGCACCAACGGCCAGGGGTTACCCTCGGGCGGGCACCGCCCGGACGCCAAGTTGCTGGCAGAACAGCAGGCTGTCCGCGTTGGCCCAGTACTCGGCGAGCATGCCGCCGGCGATGCGCAGGGTGTCGGTGCCGGTGAAGGTGACCTCCCGGCCGACCGCTTCTGGCGACGCGCCGGGGAAGCCGCCCCGGTAGGTTCCGCGCGCCTTCCACCGTAGGACCATGTGCTCCTCGTCGGTGATCGGCCCGACCTCGATGACGAAGGCCAGGTCGGCGAGGATGGCGTGGATGCCGCTGACCCACTCACCGAGGGCCTGGCGGCCGCGGAGCTGGTCGGTTCCCGTCCCGGTCAGCGGGGCCGCGTGGGCGACGAAGTCCTCGGCGATGATCTTCTCGGTCAGGCTGAGGTCGCCGTTCCACAGGTCCTTCCACGGTTCGGCGAGCGAGGCGTTGGATGCGTTGGATGCGTTGGACATGAGGGTTCCTTCCAGGCGGAGACGTCCGGGCCGCCGGTTACTAGCTGTAGATTTTGTTACAACCTATAACAAGAGAATGCACCTGTTACGCTGTGGTTGTCAACCCCGGACGGGAGGATCACGTGCCCGCTGCGCCCGCACCCGAGCCGCCGCCGATGCGCGAGCGGTACCGGGCTCACGTCCGCCACGAGGTCAAGCAGGCCGCGCTGCGCCAACTCGCGGAGTCAGGGGCGGCCGCCGTCTCGGTCTCGGCGATCGGCAAGCAGCTCGGGGTGTCAGGCCCGGCGCTGTACCGCTACTTCACCAGCCGCGACGAGCTGCTCACCGAGCTGGCCATCGACGCCTACCACGACCTGGCCGACGCGCTCAGCGCCGCGGCCGGCCACGCCGCGGACCTCGACGGGCGCGCCCGGCTTGCGGCGTTCGCACACGCCTACCGGGCCTGGGCGCTAGCCCAGCCGCACCGGTACCGGCTGCTGTTCGGGCCGCCGCTGCCCGGCTACGACGCCCACGTACAGCGGCTGGTGGAGGCGGCGCAGGACTCCATGACCGTGCTGCTTGAGATCCTGCCCGAACCCGGCGAACCCGCGGGCCCCCCGCCCGGGCCGCCGCTCGCCTCCCAGCTCTCGGCCTGGGCCCGCGCACACAGCCTCGAGACCGACGCGGCGACCGCCCTGCGCGCCGTCCTCGCCTGGAGCCGCCTGCACGGTTTCGTCAGCCTCGAAATCGCCGGGAACTACGCCGCCATGGGCATCGATCCCGACCAGGTCTTCGAGATACAGCTAGCCACGCTGACAGCGTGATCCGCATGCGGCCCCGCTCCAGCGGGTAGGCCGCCTCAGCCCGCGGGCGCCTGGCCGGCGGCCGCCGCGGCCTCGGCGATCAGCGCGATGTCAGCGGGACGGACCCGGCAGCACCCGCCCACGATCCTCGCGCCCGCCGCTATCCACGACCGCGGCTGCCCGGCGGAATACCGGGACGGCCCGGTCCAGGCCCGCCGCCTGGCGTCCCAGTCCTCCCCGCTATTGGGGTACACGATCACCGGCTTGCCTGTCACCTCCCGGGCGACGGCGATAGCCGCGAGCACGTCAGCCGGCGCGCAGCAGTTCACCCCGACCGCCACCACCTCCGGCAGGCCGGCCGCGACCGCGAACGCCTCGGCCAGCGGCTGCCCGGCCCGGGTGCGCCCGCCGGCGATGCTGTAGCTCAGCCAGGCCGGGATCCCCAGCCCCGAGATGACGGTCACCAGCGCCTCAGCCTCATCGATATCGGGCACCGTCTCCAGCGCGAGCACGTCAGGGCCCGCCCCGGCCAGCACCTCAAGCCGCGGCCGGTGCCACGCCGCCAGTTCCCGCACGCTCAGCCCGTAACGCCCCCGGTACTCAGACCCGTCAGCCAGCGCCGCGCCGTACGGGCCGACCGAAGCCGCCACCCACCGCGCCGTCCCGTCGCCGGCCAGCTCGGCCCGCGCGGCGCGGGCCAGGCCGACGCTGCGCCGCAGCAGCCGCACCGCGTCGCGGCGGCTGACGCCCAGGCGGGCAAACCCCCCGAACGAGGCCTGATAGCTCGCCGACGTCGCGATCACGGCCCCGGCCCGGAAGAACGCCAGGTGCGCGTCCCTGACCTCCCCGGGTGCGTCCATCAGCAACCGCGCCGACCACAGCGAGCCGGACAAGTCGTTCCCCCGCGCCTCCAGCTCGGTCGCCAGGCCGCCGTCAGCCACCAGCACAGCGTCATCGGGCACGACGAAGCTCATCACGTCACTCTATGGCGGTCCCGCCGAACGGCGCCTGGGCTGCTCGCGCCGGGAGAAGCCAGGCGCCGTGAGCGCCTCCGGCCGCTCAGGCGTGCGCGGGGCGCTTGGCGTCGCTCGCGATGACCCCGAGCGAGGCCCCCCAGCGGCGGGCCCGGCCGGGTTCGCCGCCGAGCAGCACGCTGCGCGAGGTGACCAGGAAGCTTTCCGGGGCCGCGATGACATGGTAGCCGTGCCGCTTCAGCAGCTTGCGGATGTCGCGGCTGGCCCGGCCGGTGAACGCGGGGCTGGCGTTGATCCTGGTATCGAAGGCGGCGGCCAGAACGTGGCCCGGCGGGATGATGTCGAACCACTCGCGCAGCCCAGGGCCGACCGCGTCCGGGTCAAGCTCCAGCCCGGTGGCCCGGTCGGCGGCCGCCTGAGCCGCCCTGCGCCGGGAGGCGGCGGTGGACAGCCGGTGCAGGTGCGTGGGGCCGCCGACGATGACCAGATCCGCCCAGGCGAGCAATTCCCCGGTAGCCTCGCCCACCGGGACCACGATCACGTCGTGCGCGGCACGCAGGCCGTCGGCGATGTGACTGGCCACGACGTGGGTGTTCCCGTACATCGATTCGTACACGACCAGAGCCCGCATGTTGATCACGTCCTTAAGGTCTTTACCTCCAGTGCAGCCGGCCGGCTGCGCCGGGGATAGGAACGTGAGTCACTGACGGTGCCGACCAATGCCGGATCCACCGGGACCAAAGACCCTCACCGCGGTGCTGACCTGGCGGAGCTTGAACCACGGTCCGTTCGGCAAAATAAGGATCTTTCCACGGTGAGATCGAGAAAGTGAGCGGCGCGGGAGATATACGGATCGTAGTTGCGGATCGCCTGCTCGCACTCGCGGGTGAGCTCGGCGTCATCCAGGTCAAGCCGGGCCTGCACGAAGTCTCGCAGGTCGGCCTCGATGGCGGCCTGGTTCTGGGACGTCGGGGGGACAATGCGGGCCGAGACGATCAGGCCGTCCGCGCCGATCTCGTACCGGTGGTACAGCGTGCCCCGGGGGGCCTCGGTCACCCCGTAACCGACGGCGGCGCGCGGCCGCACCGGCACCGCGGGGCGGGACGGCGGGTAGTAGGCGGCGATGAGCCGCAGCGCCTCGTCGATCGCGTAGACCACCTCCACCGCCCGCACGATAATGCTGCGGAACGGGTTGTCGCAGGTCGGGCCCAGCCCGGCCGCGTGGGCGGCCTCCCGGGCCAGCGGCGAAAGCCAGCGCGAGCCTAGCGAGTAGCGGGCCAGCGGGCCGGTCAGGTAGGCGCCGCCGCCGGACAGGTGCGCGTGCCGTGCGGCGGAGTGCGCCACCTCGCCCCCGATCACGTGCTCGTCCCACTGGGCGGCCGGGAAGGCCAGGCCAGAACGGGTGATCACGGTGCCCCGCTCGATCGGGTAGGTGCCGGGCCGGGACAGCGCCAGCAGGTCCGCGGAGCAGGTGTGGCCGGGGAAATCGAACCCGGCCACCCAGTGCACGGTGTCAAGCGCGTCGCCGAGCGCCCGGCGCAGCGGCTCGGCCAGCGCGAGCAGATCGGCCCGGGCCGGCGCCAGGTAGAAGCCGCCGACGCGGACGTTGACCGGGTGAATGGCGCGGCCGCCGACCACCTCCATGATCATGTTCCCGGCCTTCTTCAGGGCCAGGGCGCGCTCCATGATGTCCTGCCGGGCGACGGCCATGTCGATCCCGCTGCCGTAGCCGAGGAAGCCGGGCGCGTGCAGCAGGTAGATGTGCAGCGCGTGGCTCTCGATCCACTCCCCGCAGTGCAGCAGCCTGCGCAGGTCCGCGATCGGCTCGCTGACGCTCACCCCGCAGGCGTCCTCGATCGCCGCGCAGGCGCTGAGCTGGTAGGCCGCCGGGCAGATACCGCAGATCCTGGCGGTGATGTCGGGCGGCTCCGTGTAACTGCGGCCGCGCAGCAACGCCTCGAAGGCTCGCGGCGGTTCGTAGATGTCCAGCCGGGCCTGTTCGACGGTGCCGCCGCTGGTCCGGACATACAGGGCGCCTTCGCCCTCCACCCGGGCCGGTTCCCTGACCGGCAGGACTCGCTCGTTCTTGTGCGCCATCTGGTTGGCTCGCCTCTTGCCATCGGGGGATGCTGACCCCCAGGCTCCAAGCCCGGGCCGGTCGTCCGCCAGGTCAGGAGTCCTTAACTCAGGGGACCTTCGGCTCCTTCCCCGGGCGGGCGGGGGTCCAGCGCCGGACCGTGCGCTGGTACTCCAGGTAGCCGGGGCCAAAGCGGCGGCGCAACATGCGTTCCTCGTAGCCAACCACGAACAGGTGGAAGAAGACGGCCATGGCGGCCGCGTACACCAGCAGCGGTACCGACTCGAACAGCCACGCCTCCGCCAGCACGATCAGCAGCGCGGCCAGGTAGATCGGGTTGCGGACCCAGCGGTAGGGACCGGTCGCGACCACCCGCGAGGGCGCGTCCCACGGGCCGGGCGTGCCGCGGCCCACCGCCGCGAAGTTCCACACGCACCACAGGTACAGGGCCGCCCCGGCCACGATCGCCGGCACCGCCGCCCACCCGGCCGCGGTGACGGCGTGCCCGTGGCCGGCCGCGATCCGCCACGGAACCCAGGCCCCGCCCAGCCCGGGCACCACGACGGTGAACACGAGATTGCGGACGACCAGGCCGAGCGTGCGGGGCATCGTCGTTACCTCATCCGGCGGCTGGCGGGCCGCAGCGCCCAGGAGATCACGGTCAGCGGCACCAGGACGGCCAGCAACGCCAGCTCGCCCAGATCGTAGCCCGTGCTCAGATGGGAGACGATCGCCCCGGTGTAGGCGAAGAAGGCGCCCGCGTAGGCCCATTCCTTGACCAGCGGACGGCGCGGCACCAGCAGGGTGATCGCGCCAAGCACCTTCCAGCTGCCCAGCAGCACCAGGAAGTAGGTCGGATAACCCAGGCCGCCCACGACATCGCGGACGATCGGAAGGCGCGCGATGTCCCAGTAGCCGCCGACCCCAAGCTCGGCCGCCACCAGTCCGGTGGCCAGCCAGTAGGCGGCCGGCCGGTAGCGCGCCAGCCGGTAGCGCGCCGGTTCGGGGTGCGCTGGCTCAGGGCGCGCCGGCTCGGGGCGCGCCGGCTCGGGGCGCGCCGGCTCGGGGGCCGCCGCTCCGGGGCGGGTGACGGCGGGGGGTTCGATCGAGATGTCCATCCTGGGTGTCCTAACACTACCTGTAGTGACACTACCTATGATGGTTAGTGTAGCATCACTACCTATGAGGGCGGAGACGCTGAAGGGCCATCTGGACGGCATCCTGCTCGCGGTGCTCGAGCCGGGAGCGTGCCATGGTTACGCGATCATGGAAGCGCTGCGGGTCCGCAGCGGCGGCCAGCTCGACCTGCCGACCGGCACCGTGTACCCGGCCCTGCACCGGCTGGAGCGAGCCGGGCTGATCCAGGCGAGCTGGTCGGTCGCAGGCGGCCGCCGCCGCCGCGTCTACCAGCTGACCGCGGCGGGCCGGCGGGCGCTGGACACCGAGCGCAGCACCTGGCGGGACTTCTCCGCGGCCGTCAACGCCCTGCTGCAGCCGGCCCAGGGCGCGGTGAGTCCGGCATGAACCGGTCGGCCGGGGCCGGGTCCGCGGTTGGGGCCGGGGCCGCGGTGGAGAGCTATCTCGCGGAGATAGCGGCGCGGCTGCCTGGCCCGGCGCGGGACCAGGTCGGCATCGTGGCTGAACTGCGGTCCGGGCTGCTTGACGCTGCGGACGCGCACGCCGCCACCGGGCTGCCGGCGGCCGAGGCCGCCCTGGCGGCGGTCCTCGAGTTCGGTGACCCCGGCCGGGTCGCGGCCGGCTTCGGCGCCGAGATCGCCACCCGCCAGGCGCGTCGCGTCGCGGTCACCCTGCTCGTGACCGGGCCGCTGG
This sequence comes from Streptosporangiaceae bacterium, assembly GCA_050013055.1. Lineage (GTDB taxonomy): Bacteria > Actinomycetota > Actinomycetes > Streptosporangiales > Streptosporangiaceae > Palsa-504. The sequence continues at coordinate 3,753 of JBEKGC010000132.1, read as the reverse complement.
TGGGTCTGCTGTGGGTGGCGACGGCCCTGGCCAGCCACCTAGGCATCCCGTTGGCCCCGCACTGGCCGTGGGCCGGGCCGGCCCCCGGCCTGCGGGCCGTCATCTACCTGGTCGCCGTCGCGGCCGGGGTCACCGCCTGGGCCGCCGTCCTCGGTATCGCCACGACCGGCAGGCTCACCCGCTGGCGGCCGGCTAGGCCGCGCCAGGCCCCGATGGCCGCGGCCGTCGCCGGGTTCGGTGCGGTGGGCGCCGACGGGCTCGGCCTGGCTCTGCTCGCGGCCCAGCTCGCCACCGCTCCGGGTCGGCTCTCCCCGGTCCTGGCCGGCACGGCGGCCGCGGCCAGCCTGGCCCGGATGATGCTCGCCAGACGCGGCGCACGCCGTTGCCTGGCCATCCGGGCCAGCCTGACCTGACGGATCGGCGCTTCCGGATCGCGGCCATCCCGCCAAGGTGCCCGCGGCGGGCGATAGCGCGGGGACCAACGGCGGGCGAACCAGGGCCTTGGACCTTATCCGCACCACGTGGCCGCGCAGCTCTAACAGACAGAGTCAATGGACACTGTTCGTGAAGAGGTGAGCGTCATGTATAGGCTCGTACGCGGCGCGGGAATCGTGATCATAGCCGGACTGACCGGCCTGGCCGGATGCGGTACGACGACGGCGGGCTCGCCGGGCAGCGGGAAGACACCCGCGCCGGCCAGCAGCACCCAGACGTCGCGGACCACGGCACCGGTACCGTCGTCCACGGCTAAGCCCACCACCGGGCCGAGCGGCACGCCCATCGGCTGCGCCAAGCCCGGCAGCTACCTGACCGCGGTCAGGGTGGGCCAGCATGCCTCTTATGACCGGGTGGTGTTCCAGTTTTCCGGCTGGGAGCCCGCCGTCACCGTGAACCGTGTCCCGGCGGTATCCGCCGATCCGCGGGGCACCCCGGTGCCGCTGGCCGGCCAGTCCTACCTGCACGTGGTCTTCTCCCACCTGGCCAGCACGGTCTGCCCGCAGCCGCTGGGGCAGACCTGGACCGGGCCGTCCGTGCTCACCCCCTACTACCCGCAACTGCTGACGGTCAGCGCGGCGGGCGACTTCGAGGGTTACCTGACGTTCGGCATCGGCCTGGCCGCCCGGGGCAGCTATCACGTCTACACCCTCACCGACCCGAACCGGGTCGTGATCGACGTCAGCCACGTCGCGCTTGGCCCGTTCCCCGGTATCTGGGACGCCACCAGCTGGCCGCAGTACTGGGCGCTGCAGTACTCATGGCTCAACGGCCACCAGCCGTGGCTCTCCAGCCCGCTGATGGTCGTCCAGGCCTGGGCGGCCAGCCGCTGGCCCGCCGCCACCGCGGTCATCCATCAGGTGGACCCAGGCACCTTCAAGGTCACAGGACCCGACGGGACGACGGACACGGTCACCGGCGTCCGGCCGGTCAATGTCCCAGGCCCGTGGGTCATCACCCATATCACCGAGTCATCCTGACCCGGGACTCTTAACCGCGCTTGGCCTGGGGGAAGGCAAGGCGCCTTCCCCCAGGCCAGCTGTGTTCGCGCGGGAGTTACTTCTGCTCGGCCGGTTCGGACTTGGGGCCTGGCTCTGACGGCGCCGCGGGCTCGGCCGTGGGCTGGGCGTTCCAGTTCCGCCAGATGAGCCGGTGCACCGGGATCCAGCGGGGGATGTCACGCAGGCCGGGGATGAACGGGACGGCCAGCAGCAGCACGGTGGCCAGGCCGGTCATGTAGATGGCGATCAGGTCGATGTTGTCGGAGTTACTCCAGCCGTGAACGTGGTACCACATCTGGAACAGCCACAGCCAGGGCTGGCCGGGGTAACTGCCGGTCTCGTTCATCACGCCCCACTGGTCACCGGTGAGGTGATCGGAGGTCGCCAGGTTGATGAAGTACTGGCCGTCCTCGAGGAACAGCAGCGGCTTGGTGAAGTCGGTGCCGTAGAACGGCTGGGCGCCACTGAGGTCGGCGTCGATGGCGCCGCTGCGGGCCAGCGTCAGCTCGGTGGCGAGCATGACAGGGACGGGACCGTCGCTGGCCGCGGGAACCACCGGCGTTCCGTTGTTGAACGTCACCTTGGTGACCGCGTTACCGTAGTTGGTCGCCCACTTGACCTGCTGGTCGGCGGACGCGGCGTTGTAGGTGGCCAGGGCCGCGGCCAGCGCCGGATCGGTGGGCGCCGACTCGGCCAGCGGGGCCAGCACGAAGGTCTGCGCCGCGTCGATGGGCTGCCGCACGCCGGCTATGCTCGCCGGGGCGAACAACAGGCTCTGTCCGGCCGGGCCGTTGGTGTAGGGCGGGCCGTAGGTGGCAGTCTCGCTGGTGCCGTTCAGTTCGGTGGCGGCGGTGGCCAGGAAGTCGGCGGGAGCGACCTGAACCCAGCTGCGGACCGTGACCGGCGGGTCATCGGGTGAGGACAGCAGGCTGGCCAGGCCGACGGTGAGCACCAGGATCACCACGGTCGCGATGGTGCCTTCCTTGAGGATGTCGTAGCGCCTGGTCGGACCGCGCCATGCGCCCCGGTCGGCCTTCGCCGCCGCGAGCCTGGCCGCCACGCCGCGGGGCCTGCTGGCGGGCAGCGGGTGGCTGACGCCGCGCATGCGGACCAGCAGCACGTGCGCGCCGATGATCGCGACCAGGATGATCGGGACGAGCACGATGTGCCACATCAGCATCTGGCCGAAGTTCATGATGTTGAAGAACGCGCCGACGCCCACCGCGTTGAAGGCGTCCTTGCCGTTGGTGGCGATCCACTGGGAGTCGAAGTTCTGCTGGGACAGGTACCCGGAGAAGCACTCCACAACAGAAGCGATGAAGGCGACCACACCGGTCATCCAGGTCAGCGCCCGGCGGCCGCGCCAGGCGGCCATCCAGAACTTGGCCCACAGGTGGATGACAAGCAGCGCCATAAACAGCTCCACGCTCCACATGTGCAGGCTGTTGAAGAAGTGCCCGACCGGGTTGGTGTGCCACCAGTCGGGGCCGCCAAGCGCGAGGGCGAAGCCGCTCACGATGACGACGCCGAGCGCGGCCAGGGACGCGACGCCGAACACGTACGCCCAGGAGGCGACGTAGGCGGGCTGGCGATCGGGCAGCAGCTTGCTGGGCGGAAGCGTGGTCATCGCCCGGCGGCGCACCCGCGCCGTCCACATCTGCTCATCCCCCGGCGCCGCCTGGTAGGCGGCAGGCTCGTCCGGTTCCGTTGTCTCCTCCTGCACCGAGCCACCGTGACGGCTGTAACGTCCCGGGAACGGCAGCAGGAGTGCGGCACCGAAGATGGCGACCATGACCGCGATCAGCACCAGGTTCGCCACTGAAATGGTAAAGATGTTCCAGTTCAAGAAAGAACCAGGCTGGTTCAGGTTGATGGCAAGGGGACCGTGTCCCGCCGCGGCGAGGGCGAGGTCTCTCATTCGGATCCTCCGGGGTTGTCAGGCCGCAAACCGGCCCGCACGGCACGTACAGGAATATGACTGTTTGATCATCCGCGCCTGAAGGTGGGGCCAAGAAGGGATGAGGGTCCCACGTCCCTGGGACTAAAGTCCCTTCCGGAAGACCCTGTGTCAATAATCGGTAAGGTCCGCCGTGACGGGCAGTCTGGTGTCGTCGATCGCGTAGCTGAGCTGGCCCTCGACGTCGATGACCCCGTCCACCGCGCGGGTCAGCGGAAAGATGAGCGAGAGCATGCTCTTGCGCTCGAGTTCGCCGGTCAGCCGCACCACGCCGTCGGTCACGTCGACCTGGACCAGGGC
>JBEKGC010000131.1:0-14480 GCA_050013055.1 Streptosporangiaceae bacterium | reverse complement strand
CCGACGGCAACCCGCTGACCTCCACCCTGGCCGACTACGCGGCCATCACCGCCACCGAGCTGCCCAGCTTCGAGCTGCTGGTCAGCGAGACGCCGACCACGGTCAACCCGCTCGGGGTCAAGGGCATCGGCGAGGCGGGGACGATCGGGGCCACGCCGGCCATCCAGAACGCGGTCACCGACGCCCTCGCGCACCTCGGCATCAGGCACGTCGACATGCCCGCTACCCCTCAGCGGGTATGGGCGAGTATCAACGCGGCGCAGAAAGCGGGTAACCAGTGAAGGTCGACCTGACGGTCAACGGCAAGGACATCACCGCGGAGGTCGAGGACCGCATGCTGCTCGTGCACTTCCTGCGCGACGTAGCGGACCTCACCGCGACCAATATCGGCTGTGACACCACCTCCTGCGGCGCCTGCACCGTGCTGCTCGACGGCGAGTCCGTCAAATCCTGCACGGTGCTGGCCGCTCAGGCCAGCGGGCACGGCATCACCACGGTCGAGGGGCTGGCCCGCCACGGTGAGATGCACCCGGTGCAGCGGGCCTTCCACGCCGAGCACGGGCTGCAGTGCGGGTTCTGCACGCCGGGCATGGTGATGGCCATCGTGTCGCTGCTGAAGGAAAACCCGCACCCGACCGAGGAACAGGTCAGGACCGGGCTGGAAGGCAACCTGTGCCGGTGCACCGGTTACCACAACATCGTCAGGGCCGCGCTGGCGGCCGCGGAGGCAACTTCGTGATCCCGTCATCGTTCACCTACAAGCGGGCGGGCTCAGCCGAAGAAGCCCTTGACCTGATCGCCGAGCACGGCGAGGACGCGAAGTTCCTGGCCGGAGGGCACTCGCTGCTGCCGCTGATGAAGCTGCGGCTGGCCGCCCCCGAGGTGATCATCGACCTGACCGGGCTGACCGACCTGTCCTATCTCACCGACCAGGGCTCGTACATCGCGATCGGCGCGCTGACCAGGCACCACGACCTCGAGCATTCCGGACTGCTCGGCCGTCAGATACCGCTGCTCGCGCACGCGGCGAGCCGGGTCGGCGACCCGCAGATCAGGCACCGGGGCACGATCGGCGGCTCGGTCGCGCACGCCGATCCCGCCTCCGACCTGCCCGCCGTCCTGCTGGCGCTGGACGCGACCCTGGTCGCCCGCGGCCCGGGCGGCGAGCGGGAGATAGAGATCGGGGGCTTCTTCCAGGGCCTGTTCGAGACCACGCTTGAGCCCGACGAGCTGCTCACCGAGATCCGGGTGCCCAAGCCCGCCTCGGCCGGCTGGTCGTTCCAGAAGTTCGCCCAGCGCGGGCTCGACTGGGCCATCGTCGGCTGCGCCGCGCAGGACGGCAAGGTCGCCCTGGTCAACATGGGCGGGACGCCGCTGCGCGCCACCGTCGTGGAGGCCGCCCTGGCCGGCGGCGCGTCCCCCGCCGAGGCGGCCGCGCACGCTGCGGAGGGCACAAGCGCCGCCGACGACATCCGCGCCACCCGCGCCTACCGCGAGCACCTGGCCCGCGTCCTGGTCTCCCGCGCCCTCACCGAAGCCACCACCCGCACCTAACCCACACCCCTCCGCCCCTCCGCCCCTCCGCCCCTCCGCCCCTCCGGAGCCGGATCGTAGGGGGGCGCGGGGCCCTTGTACCCCCTCTAAGGGGTGCTCGGGCACCGCGACCCCCTTCGCCGCAGCGCGGGGGCGCACCGCGGGGCGGGGGCGCACCGCGGGGCGGGGCGGGCGGGCTGTCGCGGGGTGGGGGAGAATAGAGGCATGCGCGGCGCGCTGAGGAGGACCGGCCGGTGGATCTGGTCGGTGCGGCGGCTGATGCTGTTGACCGGCGCGTTCCTCGTGCTCACCTTCCCCGACGCGAACCTGGAGTTCCTGGCCTGGTTCGGGCTGGTGCCCGGGCTTGTGCTCATCGTCAGGTCGCCGTCGGCCCGGGAGGGCGGGATCCGCGCCTGGTGGCTCGGGGCCGGTTACCTGATCGCGGCGCTGTACTGGATGACACCGGAGATCGGGCCCGCGGTCCTGCTGGTGGCCGCGGTGGTCGGGGTGCTGTGGGTACCGTTCGGGGTGGCGGCGTGGACACTGCTCAGGCCGCCCGTCAGCTGGCCGCGGGCGCTGGCCGCGCTGGTCGTGGTGCCGAGCTGCTGGCTGCTCACCGAGTGGCTGCGGTCCTGGCAGGCGCTTGGCGGTCCGTGGGCGGTGTACGGCGTCAGCCAGTGGCAGCACCCGGTCGTGCTCGCGCTGGCCGCGGTGGGCGGAGTATGGCTGATCAGCTTCGCCCTGGTGCTGGCGAACGTGGCCATCGTGCTCGTCCTGGGGTCCCTGCCCCGCCTCGCCGCGGTCCTCGGCCCACGCTCGGCCTCCGCCCTGGTGGTCCTCGGCGCGGTCGCCGGGCTGGCCAGCCTGGGCGCAGGCCCGCTGGCGTTCGCTCTCACCCCGGCCAGCGCCGCCGTCCGGCAGGTCACCGTGGCCCTGGTGCAGCCCGGCATCATCAACAGCACGACGCTGCGGGTGGACGCCTCCGAACGGCTCACCGCCGAGCTCAGCCAATCCGGGCAGCTCAGCGGGGTCAGGCCCGACCTCATCGTGTGGGGCGAGAGCAGTACCGCGGTCGACCTGACCCTGGCCGGGAACCGCGCCCAGCTGCTGCAGCTGGAAAACCTGTCCAAGGAAGACGGCGCCGACCTGCTGGTCAACCAGGACACCACGGTGCCGGGCCTGGGCCAGGAAAAGGTCGGGGTGCTGATCAGCCCGGCCGGGATCATCGGCCAGTACATCAAGACCCGGCTGGTGCCGTTTGGCGAGTACATCCCGTTCCGGCAGCAGCTCGGCTGGCTCACCAAGATCAGCAAGGCCGCGCCGGCCAACATGATCGCCGGCACCGGCGCGCACCTGCTCCAGGCCACCGACCGGCAGGGCCGCCCGCTGCCGATCGGCGTGCTTATCTGCTTCGAGTCCGCGTTCCCCGACATGTCCCGGGTGGACACCGACCAGGGCGCGCAGCTGATCGTGTACCAGTCGGCGACCTCGACCTTCCAGGGCACCTGGGGACCGGATCAGCACGCCTCGCTCGCCGCCGTGCGCGCGGCCGAGACCGGGCGGCCCGTGGTCCAGGCCGCGCTGACCGGGGTCACGGCGGCCTTCGACGCCAGGGGCCGCACGCTGGCCTGGATGGGCCAGCCCGAACGCGGCGTGGTCACCGTCCGGCTGGGGCTGCCCGCGGCCGCCGCCCGGACCCCGTACGACCAGTTTGGCGACTACGTTCCGTGGTCGGCCCTCGGCATCGCGGTGGTCGCGGCGTTGCTCATGTTTGCGAATTCTCGCGGTTTTCCTGGCCGAAGGGCTGGCATCGAGGGAGGGCATGAGGCACAATATGTAGCTGGGCAGTCCGTGCCACGTTGACGAGGCCGCTGGGGAAGGCGAACCTCGTCTTAAGGAGGCACGGTGTCCGCACGTGGTGTTTTGTACGTTCATTCCGCGCCCCCGGCGCTGTGCCCGCACGTTGAGTGGGCCGTCGCCGGAATCGTGGGGGCGCACGTAGTCATGCCCTGGGTCGGCCAGCCGGCCGCCCCGGGCGCGCTGCGCGCCGAACTCACCTGGCAGGCGCGTGCCGGTACGGCGGGAGCGATCGCGTCCGCGCTGGCCGGGTGGAACAGGCTCAGGTTCGAGGTGACCGAGGACGGCTCGCCCGGCTGTGACGGCGTGCGTCACTGCTACACGCCCGGCCTCGGTATCTTCACCGCGATGACCGGGGCCAACGGCGACATCGTGGTGCCTGAGGACCGGCTCAGGGCGGCCATGGGCGTGGCCCTGCGGCTAGGTGAATCCCTCGAGGACGAAGTCGGCAGGCTGCTGGGTACCGCCTGGGATAACGAGCTTGAGCCGTTCCGCCGCGCTGCCGACGGTGCCCCCGTCCGCTGGCTGAACGCGACCGGGTGACGGCCCACCAGACCCGCCAGACCCACCGGGCCCGCCAGACCCGCCGGGCTTACCAGCTGGTCGGGACGGGCATGCCTTCGCTGTAGCCGGAGGCGCTCTGCACCCCGACCACCGAGCGGTCGGCGAACTCGGCCAGGTTCCGCGCGCCCGCGTAGGTGCACGAGGAGCGCAGCCCGGCCACGATCATGTCGATCAGGTCCTCCACCCCGGGGCGTACCGGGTCCAGGTACATCCGGGCCGAGGAGATGCCCTCCTCGAACAGCTCCTTGCGGGCCCGCTCGAACGCCGAGTCGCTGGCTGAGCGCAACCGCACCGCACGCGCCGAGGCCATGCCGAAGCTCTCCTTGTACAGCCGTCCCTCCGGGGAGCGAAAGGTGTCACCAGGGGATTCGTACGTGCCGGCGAACCACGATCCGATCATCACGTTCGAAGCCCCCGCGGCCAGCGCCAGGGCCACGTCGCGCGGGTGCCTGATCCCGCCGTCGGCCCAGACCGAGGCGCCCAGCCTGCTGGCCTCGGCGGCACATTCGAGCACGGCGGTGAACTGCGGCCGCCCCACCCCGGTCATCATCCGGGTGGTGCACATCGCGCCCGGGCCCACGCCGACCTTGACGATGTCCGCGCCCGCCGCCACCAGGTCGGCGACACCGGCCGCGGTGACGACGTTGCCCGCGACGACGGGAACCGGCGGGTCCAGGGCCCGCACCGCCTGCAGGGCCCAGATCATCTTCTCCTGGTGCCCGTGTGCGGTGTCCACCACGAGCACGTCAGCGCCCGCGTCGAGCAGCAGCTTGGCCCGGCTGGCCACGTCGCCGTTGACGCCGAGAGCGACGCCGACCCGCAGCCGGCCCTGGGCGTCCACGGCGGGGGAGTACAGGGTCGCGCGCAGCGCGCCGGTCCTGGTCATGATGCCGACGCAGCGGCCCTGGGCGTCGAGCACCGGGGCCAGCCGGTGCCGCCCGTCGTGCAGCAGCGAAAACGCCCGCTCGGGCGGCGTGCCCGCGGGCAACGTGAACGGGTCGGTGGACATGACCTGCCTGAGCTGGGTGAACCGGTCCACGCCCAGGCAGTCGGCCTCGGTGGCGACGCCCACCGGGCACCCGTCTTCGACCACGACCACGGCGCCGTGCGCGCGCTTGGGCAGCAGGCTCAGCGCGTCCCCGGCGGTGTCCGCGGGCCCGAGGGTCAGCGCGGTCTCAAACACCAGGTCCCGCGACTTGACCCAGGCGATCACGTCCGTGACGACGTCGACCGGGATGTCCTGTGGCACGATCGCGATGCCGCCTCGTCTGGCCACGGTCTCCGCCATCCGCCGTCCGGACACGGCCGTCATGTTGGCCGTCACGATCGGGATGGTGGCGCCGCTGCCGTCGGCGGTGGCCAGGTCAACGTCAAGCCGCGAGCCGACGGCCGACCGGCCGGGCACCATGAAGACGTCGCTGTAGGTCAGGTCTTGCTCGGGGGTTATCCCGTTCAGGAATCGCACACAGAAGATTCTTCCCGAACGACGCAGGTGCTATAGCCTGCATCCGGTGACAGACTCCGGGCCGCAGCGCCACCAGCCGCAGCGCCGCCGGCCGCTCCGGCTCGGCACGCGGGAGTGGAACCACGGTTCGTTCGGGATCATGGCGGTGATCAACCGGACGCCTGACTCGTTCTACGACCGTGGCGCCACCGCCGAGTTCACCGCCGCGCTCGATGCCGCCAGCCAGGCCGTGGCCGACGGCGCCGACATCGTCGATATCGGCGGGGTGAAGGCAGGCCCGGGTGACGAGGTGAGCACCGCGGCGGAGATCGACCGGGTCGCGGGCCTGGTCGCGGCGGTGCGCGAGCGGCATCGGGACGTGGTCATCAGCGTCGATACCTGGCGCGCCGAGGTGGGCGAGGTGGTGGCCCAGGCCGGCGCCGACCTGCTCAACGACGCCTGGGGTGGGGTGGATCCGCGGCTGGCCGCGGTCGCGGCGCGCTACCGGACCGGGCTGGTCTGCGCGCACGCCGGCGGCCTGGCGCCGCGCACCCGGCCGCACCGGCCCGGCTACGGCGATGTCATGGCCGAGGTCACCGGCTACGTCACCGATTGTGCCGAACGGGCCGTGGCTCAAGGGGTGAGCCCCGACTCGATCCTGGTGGACCCGGCTCACGATTTCGGCAAGAACACCTGGCAGTCACTGGAGCTGACGAGGCGGCTCGGCGAACTCGCGGACACCGGCTGGCCGGTCCTGGTCGCGGTCGCGGACAAGGATTTCATCGGCGAAACCCTCGGCCTTGACGTCGGCCAGCGCACCGAGGGGACGATCGCCGCCCTCGCGGTCTGCGCCTGGCTGGGCGCCCGCGTCTTCCGCGTGCACGACGTTCCCGCCGCCCGCGCCGCCCTCACCGCCGTGGGCTCCATGATCGCGAAGACTTCACAGTCTGCCCAGACTGTCAACCTTTCGTGATCATGGAAGGTTAAGCCCGAACGCGGCGTACATGATGTCGGCGATGCGGTCGGCCATCTCGTCTTCCGGGAGCGGGACCTCCGCGCTGATCAGGTAGTTGACCCGCTCCAGCATCATCAGGCAGGCGATCGCGGTGAGCTGCGCGTGCTCCTGCTGCTTGCCCGCCGCCTGGGCGGCCGCCGTCATGCCGGTCGTCATCGCCTCGGCGATGCTGAAGAACAGCTTCAGGCCGTCGCCGAAGACCTCCTCGGGCACCAGGTCGGCCTGGCTGAGGATGCGGATCACCGTGGCGTGGGCGGCGTAGGCCTTGAAGAACATCCGCACCCACTGGCGCAGCACCTTCAGCCCGGTGTCGTCGCTTGTCACGACGGGGAAATCGCCTGCGACAATCTCCATGTCGTGCAGCGCGTCCTTCAGCAGCGCCTTGAACAGGTCTTCCTTGTTGGAGAAGTACAGGTAGAACGTGCCGTGCGAGATGCCGGCCCGGCTGACCACGTCGTCGACGCGCACGCCGTGGAAGCCGCGCTCCTCGAACTCGACCATGCCGGCCTCGAGCAGCCTGCGGACGGTTTCGCGGCCCTGGGCGCGCAGCTCACGGTCCTGGGCGGGGGCGCCGCCGCCCAGTGATGGCCTAGCCAGCTGCTTCCCCGGTGGCCGTCCGGTCCCGCGCGGCGGCGCGGTCACCGGGTGGGCGGAGCCGGGTCCTGCCTCCTGGTTCATAGCAAGAGCGTAGCCTTCCGCACCGTGATCGCCGGCCATTCGCACCGACGCGGCTTCGCCGCCGCCTCGGGACCCTCGCCACTGCTACCCTTCCAGCGGTGAGCAGTCAGGCCTGGGGCCGCCCGGCGGTCAAGGTGGCCGCGCTGACCCTGGCCGCCGCCTTCGTGTACAGCCTGGACTCGCTGCTCCTCTTCCGCCGTTTCCTGGCCAGCACCTTTGACCTGGTCATCTTTGATCAGGGCATCCGCGGCTACGCCCACCTGGAGGCCCCGGTCTCTGTCGCCAGGGGCGTGTCGGACGGGGAGGGGCCGCACTTCCTGCTGCTGGCCGACCACTGGTCGCCGATCCTGGCCCTGCTCGCCCCGCTGTACTGGATCTTCGACAACCCGGCCACCCTGCTGGTGGCCCAGGGGGTCCTGTTCGCGCTGGCCATCCCGCCGCTGTGGGCTTACACCCGGCGTCAGCTCGGCCCCGGGGCAGCGTACTTCGTGTGCGTCGCCTACGCCTTGTCGCTGCCCGTCATGGCCGCGGTCGTCTTCGACTTCCACGAGGTCGCGTTTGTCCCGGTGCTGACCGCGGTGCTGGTGGAGCGTTTCGACGCCGGGCGGCGCTGGCACGGGGTGCTCGCCGCCGCGGTGATGCTCCTGGTCAAGGAGGACATGGGGCTGCTGGTCGCTGGCTTTGGCTGCTACCTGATGCTGACCAGACGGCGATCCGATGTCTGGACCGGCCTGGCCTTCGTGCTGGGCGGCGTGACCGCGACCTGGGCGGCCACCCACGTGCTGATCCCCGCGTTCGGCGGATCGGCCAGCTTCTACTGGGCGTACGGCCAGTTCGGACCCACGCTGGGCCGCGCCCTGGCGAACATGGTCACCCATCCGCTGCACGTGCTGCGGGTTTTCGTCACCCCGTGGGTGAAAGCGCGGACCATGATCGGCCTGGTCGCGACGTTCGGCTTTTTGCCCCTGGCCTCGCCGATGGTGATCGCGGTGCTGCCGCTGCTGGCCGAGCGGATGCTGGCGTCCGGCTATCCGCTGTGGTGGCAGGCGAAGTTCCAGTACGACGCGTTCGTCGTGATGATGCTGTGCTGTGCCGCCGTCGACGGCGCCGCCCGGCTGACCCGCCGGGTCTCCTTGACCCGGTGGACGTCCCTGAGACTGGGGACGTGGTGGGCGGCCGGGATCTGCGCGGCGGCGCTTGTGTACTTTCCTTCGTCTCCGATGGGATCCCTGCTGCATCCCGGGTTCTACGGGACCAACGCCCGGGTGCGGGCGGCCGCGGCGGCCATCGCGCACGTGCCCGCCGGGGTGGAGGTGGAGGCGTCCAACAACCTCGGCCCCCGGCTCTCCGGCCGCGACACGGTGCTGCTGCTCGACGGGACGCCCAGGTGGGCGCCGTGGGTGGTGGGGGACACCCGCGGGCTGGACTTCCCGTTCTGCACTCCCCGCCAGCAGGCGGCCGAACTGGCCTACCTGCAGGCACACGGGTACTCGCTGGTGTTCGCCGACGACGGCTACCTCGTGCTGCACCGCCCGGCCGACCAGCGCACCGCGCAGGCCCTGGCTCATCCGCTGCCCGCGACCCGCCTGCACACGAACATCTGCTACTGACGCGAGCGCGTCAGGAGGCGGTTATGAGGGGGCGAACCGCTCGCCGATCTGCCCGGCGATGAGCTGGTAGGCGGCGACCTGCTCGGGGACGGCCCCGGTGACCATGACCGGCCGTCCCTCGTCCGCATCCCGGGCGGCCTGATGGCTAAACGGGATGCTGGCGAGCCGCGGGATCAGGCCCCAGATGCTCTCGTCCGCCGGGGCCGAGGGAAACAGCGGCGTGGTCTGCCCGCAGGCCGGGCACACCTGCCCGCTCATGTTCTCGACCCCCGCGACGTCGACGGCCTGCGCGCCCCGGCGGCCGCCCCGCTGCTTCAGGTGGGCGACCAGCCTGCGGGCATCCTGGTGCGCGATTACCTGCGGTGTCACCACCACCAGGACACACAGCCGGCGGCCGGACAGGGCGAAGACATACTGCTGGATGTCCGCCGTGCCCGGCGGCAGGTCAAGCACCAGGTAGTCGAGATCGTGCCAGTCCGTGTCGGCCAGCAGCCGGCGGACCAGCAGCTGCGCCAGGTCGCCCGCCAGGGCCAGGGCCTGGTTCTCGCCCAGCAGGAACGCGGCCGAGGCGAGCTGCACCCCGTACTGGGTGACGGTCTGCAGCCGGGAGTCCGGCGCGCCCGGCCGGGCGAACAGCGTCACGCTTGACGTCTCGGCGCGCCGCCGCAGGCCCATCATGCGGGGGATGTCAGGACCGTAAAGGTCGGCGTCGATCAGGCCGGCCCGCAGTCCCCGCGCGGTCAGGGCCAGGGCGAGGTTGACCGCGACGGTGCTCTTCCCGACGCCGCCCTTGCCGCTGGCGACCGCGATGACCGGTACCTGCTCCGAACTGTTCGGCATGCACGCTCCCTGGTATGGGCGGGGCCGACATTACCGCATAAAAGGTTTAGGTCTCTTTAAGAAATCGATCCGGGGGTTTGTGTTGCGCCGCAGGCCCTATATCGTCTTTATATTGTGCCGTCCCAAACCTTGCGCCGTGCCGCCCTGATGGCCGTCGCCACCGCCGTGACCTGCGTAACCCTGACCGGCTTCGCGGTTCCGGCCAGCGTGGCCGCGGTTACCTCCGGCCCGCCGGACGGCGTGGTTCCCTTCACCGTCGCACCGCCGGTCGGAGTCGCGGCGGCGGGCAGCGTCTCGTCCGGCTCCGTTCCCGCCGCGCTGAAGACGCCGGGATCGGCGGGGGCTCCGCCGCGGCAGCTGTTCGTGCCCGACCTGATCGCGGCGATCCCGGCCGGGATCACCTCCGCTCAGCTCGCGGCGATCGGAAAGCTGACCGGGGTCCGGGCGGTCCTGCCCATCAACGGCGGCAAGGTCACGGTCAACGGCGCGAGCGCGGACGTGCTCGGGGTCTCACCGCAGGCCTTCAGGTCCTGGACACCGCCGGCCACGGCGGCCGCCAACGCCGTCTGGACGGACCTGAGCCGCGGGCAGCTGGTCAGCACGCGCACCGCCGCCAGCAAGCTTCACCTGGCCACGGGGAACTCCTACCAGGTGTCGGCCGCGGTCCAGGTTCAGCTGCCGTTCGGCGCGCAGGCCGAGTTGAGCGTGCCCGGGGTGGACGCGATCGTGGACCAGGCCCGGTCGGCGCAGCTCGGGCTGGCGAAGAATTTCGCCGTCCTGATCAACGCGCCCGGTGTGAACCTGATCACGTTGATGTCCAAGGTCAGGTCGGTCGTCGGCGCGGGCGGGAAGGTGATCAACCTGGTGCCCGTGGTGACGGTGAGCAAGCTGCCGGTAACGACCAACGTGCCGACCGCCGGCGTGCCGTCGAGCCTGCTGAAGCTCTACCAGGCCTCCGCCGAGGAGTACTGCCCGGGCATGTCCTGGACGGTGCTGGCCGCGATCAACGAGATCGAGAGCGGTGACGGCGCCAACGAGGGGCCGTCCAGCGCGGGAGCGCTCGGCCCGATGCAGTTCCTGCCGTCGACCTGGGCGCAGTGGGGCATCGACGCGTTCGGCCAGACCGGGACGCCCGACATCATGAACCCGCTGGACGCCGTGCCTTCGGCCGCGCGCATGCTGTGCGCCGACGGCGCGGGCAACACCAAGTCGCTTTCCGGGGCGATCTTCGCCTATAACCACGCGACCTGGTACGTCGACGAGGTCCTCGCCCTGGCCAGCGAATACGCCCAGAACTATCCCTAGGATCGAAGGCGGCGCAGGCCGATCAGGGCCGTCGCGGCGCTCGCGAAACCGCACAGCGCGGCGAAGGCGTACCCCACCCGCGGGCCGTGCGCGTCGATGACGAAGCCGACCACCGACGCGCCCGCGGCCACGCCGACGGAGATGCCGCTGCTGAGCCAGGACATGGCCTCAGTGCGCCTGCCGGGCTGCGCCTGCGCCTCGAGCAGGCTGAAACCCGCGATGAGCGTAGGCGCGATGGTGAGGCCGCACAGGTAGATCCCGCAGGTCAGCGTGACCAGGTTCGGCTGAGCCCAGAAGGTGGCGACGCCGATCACGGTCAGCGTGAGGGTCAGGGTGAACCTCTTCTCGGCCGGCGCCCGCCACTGCCGGGATCCGTACCACAGCCCGCCCGTGGCGCTGCCGAAGGCGTACGTGCCGAGGATGAAGCCGGCCAGCGGCTTGTGCCCGAAGTGCTGGGCGAACGCGATCGTGCTCAGGTCAATGGAGACGAACATCGCGCCGAGCAGGAAGTACACGGGAGCGAGCACGACCAGCCCGGGCGCGGGCGCGCCGCGCCGCCGGGAAACCCCGCGCTGGCCTGCCGTCCCCCGCGACCGGGCGGCCTCCGGCCGGACGGCGACAGGTTCAGTGCCCCGCTGGGCGGCGAACCACAGGGTCCCCGCGACGCACAGCAGCGCCGCCAATCCGACGCCGGCGGCCGGGAAGACCTCGGTGGCGAGCAGCGTCACGGCGGCGGGACCGATCACGAAGCAGAGTTCGTCGGCGACCGACTCGAAGCTGAAGGCGGCATGCAGGCTGGGCGAGCCCGCGAGCAGCACGCTCCACCTGGCCCTGACCATGGTGCCGAGGGACGGCATGGTCGAGCCTGCTATAGCTCCCGGCGCGAAGAACGCCCACGTCGGCAGCCGCAGCTGCACGACGGTGATCAGCACCGCGGTGGCCAGGGCGAACACCGCAAGCAAAGGCAGCAGCACCCGGCGCTGGCCGCGCGCATCCACCAGGCGCGCGATGCGCGGCGCGGAGAGCGCATAGCCGAGGGAACCGACCGCGGACACGGTACCCGCCACGCCGTACCGTCCGGTGCCCGCCGCGATCAGCAAGACCGTGCCGAGCCCGAACATCGACATCGGCATCCGGCCGATCACGGCCGCCGCGGAAAAACGCCAGGCGCCGGCCATCCGGAAGATCTCCGCGTACGGCGCGAGCGAGCGCGTCAACAGCCGGGTGGGCGCGCGGCGGCCGGTCCGTTCCGTGTCGTCGACACTGGTCATCGGCCGCATTGCCCCATAACCATCACGATATCCGCCGGGAGCAATCCGTTCTCTGGCCACGATCCGCGGCTCCGCAGACCCGGGAAACCCGGCCCGGGCTTGTCCTGGTTGGATGGGGGCATGCCGGCCTACGATGCGTTCCTGCTTGTCTCGTTTGGTGGCCCGGAAGGTCCAGACGACGTGATGCCGTTCCTGCGGAACGTCACCCGCGGCCGTGGTATCCCGCCGGAACGGCTGGCCCGGGTGGCGGAGCACTACGACGCGGTCGGCGGGGTGAGCCCGATCAACCAGCAATGCCGGGACATGCTGGCCGCGGTCCGGGCCGACTTCGCCGCCACCGGGCTGTCGCTGCCGCTGTACTGGGGGAACCGGAACTGGTCGCCCTACCTGGCCGACACCGTGCGGGCCATGGCGCAGGACGGGGTGCAGCGGGCCGTCGCCTTCGTCACCTCGGCGTACAGTTCCTACTCGAGCTGCCGGCAGTACCTGGACGACATCGAGCGCGCCCGCGCCGAGGTCGGCCACGGTGCCCCCGAGATCGACAAGATCAGGCGCTTTTTCAACCACCCGGGGTTTATCGAGCCGTTCGCCGAGAATGCGGCCGCGGCGCTCGCCATGCTTCCCGCCGGAGTGCGGGACGGGGCTCACCTGGTGTTCACCGCGCACAGCGTCCCGGCGGCGATGGCGGATGCCAGCGGCCCGGCCGGAGGGCGAAGGTACGTAGCCGAGCTGACCGAGGCCGCCCGGCTTATTTCCGAACGGACCGACGGTGGCAGCCATCCATGGACGCTCGCGTACCAGAGCCGGAGCGGACCGCCGTCCCAGCCCTGGCTGGAACCCGATGTGGGCGACCACCTTGACGAGCTGGCGAAATCCGGGACCGCGGCCGTGGTCGTCATCCCGGTCGGGTTCGTGTCCGACCACATGGAGGTCCGGCATGACCTGGACGTCGAGGCCGCCCAGCGGGCGGAGTCGCTGGGGCTCGCGTTCGCCCGGGCGGCCACGCCAGGCACCCGGCCCAGGTTCGCGTCGATGATCACCGAACTGGTGCGGGAGCGCCTGGCCCTTCCCCCGGCCCCGGCGACAGCTCCTGCGGCTGCCCTGGGGGCCAGGGGGGCCAGGGGGGCCACGGGGGCCACGGGGGCCACGGTCGCGCTGGGAACCATGGGGGTGCCGAGCCAGACCTGCCCGGCCGGCTGCTGCCTGACGCCGTCATGACGGAGACCGGGGGACAGGCCGCCGCGCTGCTGCGGATCGCCGTGGACGCGGCCGGGGAGGCGGGCAGGCTGCTGGCTTCCTGGCGGGGTGAGACACGCCCGGAGGTTGTCGACACCAAGTCGAGCCCCACCGACGTGGTGACGAAAATGGACCGCCGGTCCGAGGCCCTGATCACCGGGCGGATCCGCGCGGTGCGGCCGGGCGACACGGTCCTCGGTGAGGAGGGCGGCCAGACGGCGGGGGAGGCCATCCCGGCCGGACCTAGCCGGGTCCGCTGGGTGGTGGACCCGTTGGACGGCACCGTCAACTACCTGTACGGCCTGCCCGACTGGGCCGTGTCCATCGCGGCTGAAGTGGATGGCACCGTGGTCGCGGGCGTGGTGGAGGTGCCCCGCTTCGGCGAGACCTTCACGGCGGTGGCCGGCCAGGGCGCCTGGCTGCACAGGAACGGCGCGGCCCGTGCGCTGCGCTGCACGTCGGGAGTGACGCTGGGACAGGCCCTTATCGGCACCGGTTTCGGGTACGCTTCGGGACGCCGCCAGGTCCAAGGTGAGGTGATCGCCGCGATCCTGCCCTATGTGCGGGATATCCGGCGCGGTGGTTCCGCCGCCGTGGACCTGTGCTCGGTGGCGGCCGGGCGAATGGATGCATTTTTCGAACGCGGCCTGAACTACTGGGATTATGCGGCCGGCGGCCTCATCGCCCGGGAGGCAGGCGCGAAGGTCGGCGGGCTCGCCGGCCGGGCGGAGAGTACCTCCATGGCGGTAGCCGCGGGTCCCGGGCTCTTTCAGCAGCTTGATACGTTCCTCACCAGGCTGAATCCGGAACGGGACGCGTCGGCTGGTCAAGAACGGGATGCGTTAGCATACCGGGGCGATCGCCGGCGGGCGCCGCGGAACGAGACGAATCATGAGTTATCGGCGTGCCGCGTGTGCGCCGGGCGCGAACGTGACAGAATTCCCCGCCGGAATCGGGCACAACTAGGGCCTTGAAAGCGTTACAACCGCGCAGCGATAGCGCACTACGGATGAAGGGGGATGGAGTACTCAGATGGCTACCGACTACGACAGCCCGCGGAAGACGGACGACGACCTGACTGAGGACAGTCTTCAGGAGCTTCAGGCGCGCCGGATGGACAAGTCATC
>JBEKGC010000130.1:0-14499 GCA_050013055.1 Streptosporangiaceae bacterium | reverse complement strand
GTGCAGCGTTTGGCCTCCTCGATGACGGCCGCGAGCGCGTGCGAGGGTTCCGGCGCCGGGATGATCCCCTCGGACCTGGCGAAGGTGACGGCGGCGGCGAAGCACTCCCGCTGCGGCTTGTTCACCGCTTCGAACAGGCCGAGCTCGTAGATGTGCGAGAGCAGCGGCGACATGCCGTGGTAGCGCAGGCCGCCGGCGTGCACCGGGTCGGGGATGAAGTCGTGGCCGAGGGTGTGCATCTTCAACAGCGGGGTGAACCCGGCCGTATCGCCGAAGTCGTAGGCGTACCGCCCCCGGGTGAACGACGGGCTGGCCGACGGCTCGACCGCGCGGAAGGTCGGGTTGGCCCGGCCGGCCAGCTTTTCCCGCAGGAACGGCAGCACAAGCCCGGCGAAGTTGGAGCCGCCGCCGGTGCAGCCCACGACCAGGTCAGGCATCGACTCTCCGAACGCGGCGAACTGCTTGATCGCCTCCTCGCCGATCACCGTCTGGTGCATCAGCACGTGGTTGAGCACGCTGCCAAGCGCGTACCTGGTGTCGGCTCCGCCGGCGCCGACCGCCTCGACCGCCTCGCTGATCGCGATGCCGAGGCTGCCCGGTGAGTCCGGGTCGGCGGCCAGGATGTCCAGGCCCGCCTGGGTGGCCCGGGACGGGCTCGGGTGCACGGTGGCGCCCCAGGTTTCCATCATCGTGCGGCGGTACGGCTTCTGGTCGTAGGAGGCGCGGACCATCCAGATCTCGCAGCCGAGGCCGTACTGGGCGCAGGCGAAGGCCAGCGCGCTGCCCCACTGCCCGGCGCCGGTCTCGGTGGTGAGCCGCTTGGTGCCTTCGACGGCGTTGTAGTACGCCTGCGGCACCGCGGTGTTCGGCTTGTGCGACCCGGCCGGGGAGACACCCTCGTACTTGTAGTAGATGTGCGCGGGGGTGCCGAGGGCTTTTTCCAGCCGGTGCGCGCGGTACAGCGGGGTGGGCCGCCACAGCCGGTACACGTCGAGCACGTCGGCCGGGATGTCGATGTAGGAGTCGGCGGACACTTCCTGGCGGATCAGCTCCATCGGGAACAGCGGGGCCAGGTCCTCCGGGCCCACCGGCTGCAGGGTCCCCGGGTGCAGCGGCGGGGGTGGCGGGGCGGGCAGGTCGGGGATCACGTTGTACCACTGGCGCGGGATATCTGACTCATCCAGGGTGATTTTGGTGCGCTCGGCCACGACAACCTCCACGGGGTAGAACATCTCCCCGCACCATACGCCCCACCCGATGCTGACCGACAGGTCAGCCGACGAGGGTCTTGACGGCGGAGGTCAGCTCGGCCATGGCCTTCTTGGCGTCGGCGAAGTACATGCTGGTTTTCGGGTTGGCGTACAGCTCGTTGTCGATGCCGGCGTAGCCGTGCCCCATCGATCGCTTGATCACGATGATGGACTTGGCCTGGTCCACGTCCAGGATCGGCATGCCGGAGATCTCGCTGCCGGGGCGCCGGGCGGCCGGGTTGGTCACGTCGTTGGCCCCGATGACCAGGGCCACGTCGGCGCGGGCGAACTCCGGGTTGATCTCCTCCATTTCCTTCAGCTGGGGGTACGGCACGTTCGCCTCGGCCAGCAGCACGTTCATGTGACCGGGCATCCGGCCCGCCACCGGGTGGATGGCGTAGCTGACCTCGATGCCGCGCTCCTCCAGGGTCTTGGCCAGTTCGGCCACGCCGTGCTGGGCCTGCGCGGCGGCCAGCCCGTAGCCGGGCACGATGATCACCTTGCTGGCGTAGGCGAGCTGGATGGCCGCGTCGTCGGCCGCGATCGCGCGGATCTGGGAGTCGGCGGCCGCCGCCACGGCGACCGCGCTGTCCCCGGTGCCGAACCCGCCCACGATGATGTTGATCAGGGACCGGTTCATCGCGTCGGCCATCAGCTTGGTCAAGATGCCACCCGAGGCGCCGACCAGCGCGCCGGCCACGATCAGCGCCCAGTTCCCGATGACGAAGCCGGCCATCGCCACCGCGGTGCCGGTGAACGCGTTCAGCAGCGAGATCACGACCGGCATGTCCGCGCCGCCGATCGGCAGCACCATCATCACCCCGAACCCCAGGGCCGCGAGCACCACGATCAGCAGCGCCGGCAGGCTGGCGGTGCTGACCATGTATGCGGCCGCGCCGATCGCGATGACGGCCAGGGCCGCGTTGAGCAGGCGGCTGCCCTTGAAGATGATCGGCTGGCCGCCGATCAGGCCCTGCAGCTTGCCGGCCGCGATGATCGAGCCGGAGAACGTCACCGCGCCGATGATCACGTCGAGCACGGTGAACACCGTGGTGCTGCCGAGCACGCCGCCGGCGCTGGACTCGGAGTTGATGTAGCCGTAGATCGCGACCAGCGCGGCGGCTCCGCCGCCGACCGAGTTGAACATCGACACCAGCTGCGGCATCGCGGTCATCTGGACGCTCTGCGCGGCGTACAGGCCGACGGCGGATCCGATCAGCGCGCCGGAGATCAGCACGATCCAGCCGGTCGCCGTGACCGTGCCGTCGTGGATCATCAGGATCAGCGTGAGCACGCCCGCGACCAGCATGCCCGCCGTCGATACCTGGTTGCCCCGGCGCGCGGTGGCCGGGCTGTTCATCAGGTGCAGGCCGCCCACGAAGCAGGCCGCCGCCAGCACGTAGACGAGCTGGATGTAGCCCGTGAACCCGGTCATGACGTGTCTCCCGCTCGCCTCAGGGGCGCCCGGAGGCGCCGCCTTCCCTCGTCGCTCGTTCCTCGCCCGTCGGCCCAGGCGCCGCCGCGCCCCTTCGGCTCGCTCATGACTTATCCATCTTGCTCAGCAGTCCCCTGAGGCCCTTGTGTCCGTTGACTCCGTTGAGTTCCGGGGCTCCCGGTGGGGTGTTTCCCGCGGGGCTGGCTGGCACGGCCTTGCGGCGGAACATCTTCAGCATCCGCCCGGTCACCACGTACCCGCCCACCACGTTGGCCGAGGCGAAGAGCGCGGCGATGAAGGCCAGGATGTAACCGACGAGGTTGTGCGCCGACACCCCGATGAGCAGGGCGCCGGCCAGCACGATGCCGTGGATCGAGTTGGTCGCCGACATCAGCGGCGTGTGCAAGGTGGCCGGTACCTTCCCGATGACCTCGATGCCGACCAGCAGCGCGAGGACGAAGATGGTCAGGTCAGTTATGAGGGCCGTCGACACCGGTATCTCCCTGGGTGAGTTGGAGCAGGCCGGCCACGCCGTCATGGACGACCCGCCCGTCGTTCGTGATCACCACGCCCGCCTGGATCTCGTCGCCGAGGTCGATGGCCAGCGCGCCGTCCTTGGTCAGGTGCAGTAGCAGTGCGCCGATGTTGCGCGAGTACGCGTTCGAGGCCGCGGTCGGCACGGTGGCGGGCAGGTTGCCCGCGCCGATGATCGTGATCCCGTTGCCGGTGACGATGGTCTCGCCGGGCCGGGATCCGGTCACGTTGCCGCCTAGCGCGCTCGCGCCCATGTCCACGATGACCGACCCGGCCGGCATCGCCTTGATCGCGTCCTCGGTGACAAGCAGCGGGGGCCGCCGGCCGGGCACCTGCGCGGTCGTGATGACCACGTCGTGCCGGGCGATGTGCCCGGTCAGCTCGTCCTGCTGGGCCTGGCGTTCTTCGGCGGTCAGCTCCCGGGCGTAGCCGCCCTCACCGGCCGCGGAGGCCACCGAGGTGAGCTCGACGAAGGTGGCTCCGAGCGACTCGACCTCGCCTTTGGAGCTTGGCCGCACGTCGTAGCCGCTGACCAGCGCGCCAAGCCGCCGGGCGGTGCCGATCGCCTGCAGCCCGGCCACTCCGGCGCCGAGCACGAGCACCCGGGCGGGCCGGGCGGTGCCTGCCGCGGTGATCAGCATCGGGAAGAACCGGCCGAACTCGGTGGCGGCGATCAGCGCCGCCTTGTAGCCGGCCACGTTCGCCTGGGAGCTGAGCGCGTCCATCGGCTGCGCCCGGGACAGCGTGCGCGGCAGCCCGTCCAGGCTGATCGCGGTCACGCCCTGGGCGGCCAGCGCGGCGGCGAGCTCGGGATCGGTGAGCGGGGCTAGCATGCCCACGATCGCCTGACCCTTCCTGAGCTGGCTCACCATCGCGGCCGAGGGTTTCGTCACGGTGAGGATGACGTCGGCGCTGGCGTAGAGCTCGGCTGAGCTCACGATGGCGGCGCCGGCCTCGGCGTAGGCCGCGTCGGCCAGCCACGCTGCTTCGCCCGCACCTGTTTCCACCAGGACCTCGATCCCGGCCGGCCGCAACCTGGCGATCGCGTCCGGTACCAGGGCGACCCGGCGCTCGCCGAGGGCGGTCTCCTTGACGACAGCTGCCTTCATCCGCGCAACCTCGTATCCATTCCGGTTCTGCCGGTTTTACCGGTCCTGCGGGTCCTGCCGGAATCTGACGATATCGATCCTGGCCGCGTCAGGTAAGGGGCCATGCGCCTTGCGGCAGGGGGGTCTTAGGTCACATTCCCCGTCGGATTCCCGCCGCCGCTCTGCCCGCAGGTTAACCGATCCTCCGCCGGAACGCCTCCCCGCTTACCCCCGCGCCCCGCCCCGCTCACCCGCCCCGCCCCGCTCACCCTTGCACCCCGTCCGGCTCACCCGTCCCGCCCTGCTCACCCATGCCGTCCGGCTCACCCGTCCCGTCCGGCTTCGCCGCGGTGATGCCGCGTCGCCTTCCGGTCAGGTCTCGGCGCGCAGCAGCCTGCTGATCTTGTCACCGGCCGCCACCACGGCGGCGGCGTGCAGCCGTCCCGGCGACCGGGTCAGGCGCTCGATCGGGCCGGAGACAGAGACCGCGGCCAGGACCCGGCCGGCCGGCCCGCGCACCGGCGCGGACACCGAGGCGACGCCAAGCTCACGCTCAGCCGCGGTGGCGGCCCAGCCGCGCCTGCGCACCTGGGCCAGCGTGGTCGCGGTGAACTTGGCCCCGCGCAGCCCGCGATGCATGCGCCCCCCTTCTTCCCAGGCGAGCAGGACCTGCGCGGCCGAGCCCGCGGTCATCGGCAGCGCGGCGCCGACCGGGACCGTGTCCCTCAGCCCGCTGGCCCGTTCGGCCGCGGCTACGCAGATGCGCGTGTCGGCGTGCGGCCTGTACAGCTGGGCGCTCTCCCCGGTGACGTCCCTGAGCTGGGTCAGGATCGGCTGCGCGATCGTCAGCAGCCGGTCTTCGCCCGCCGCCGCGGCCAGTTCCCCGATCCGCGGGCCGAGCACGAACCGGCCCTGCGTGTCCCGGGCCAGCAGGCGATGGCTCTCCAGCGCAACCGCGATCCTGTGCGCCGTCGGCCGGGCCAGGCCGGTCGCTTTGACCAGCTGGGCCAGGGAGGCCGGCCCGTTTTCCAGCGCAGACAGCACGGTAATCGTCTTGTCCAGAACGCCGACTCCGCTAGAGTTGTTCATGGAATGAATACTGCCGTCTCGATATGCGAGACGCAAGCGGAAGGAGAGAGCGTGATGGGCCGTACGCTCGCCGAGAAGATCTGGGACGCCCACGTGGTGCGGAGCGCGGCGGGCGAGCCCGACCTCCTCTACATTGACCTCCACCTGCTGCACGAGGTGACCAGCCCGCAGGCGTTCGACGGGCTGCGCGCGGCCGACCGCAAGGTCCGCCGTCCCGACCTGACCATCGCCACTGAGGACCATAACGTGCCCACCACCGGGATCACCGGCCCCGGCGGGTCCCCGGTCCCCCTCACCGGCCCGGACAGCCCGTTCACCGACCCGGTGTCCCGCACCCAGGTCGAGGCGCTGCGCAAGAACTGCGCGGAGTTCGGCGTCCGGCTGTACCCGATGGGCGACGCCGACCAGGGCATCGTGCACGTCATCGGACCGCAGCTCGGGCTGACCCAGCCGGGCCTGACCATCGTCTGCGGCGACTCCCATACCTCCACCCACGGCGCGCTTGGCGCGCTGGCCTTCGGCATCGGCACCAGCGAGGTCGAGCACGTGCTCGCCACCCAGACGCTGCCGCAGCTGCGGCCCAAGACCATGGCCATCACGGTGAACGGCGCGCTGCCCGAGGGCGTCGGCGCCAAGGACCTGATCCTGGCCATCATCGCGAAGATCGGCACCGGCGGCGGCCAGGGCTACGTGCTTGAGTACCGCGGCCCGGCCGTCCGGGCGCTGTCCATGGCGGGCCGCCTGACCCTGTGCAACATGTCCATCGAGGCCGGCGCCCGGGCCGGGCTGGTCGCCCCGGACGACGTGACGTTCTCCTACCTGGCGGGCAGGCAGCACGCGCCGTCCGGCGCCGGGTGGGAGGCCGCGCTCGATTACTGGCGCTCGCTGCCCAGCGACGCGGACGCGGTGTTCGACCACGAGGTCGTCCTCGACGCCGGGACGCTGACGCCCTACGTGACCTGGGGCACGAATCCGGGGCAGGCGCTGCCGCTGGCCGCGTCGGTGCCGGACCCCGCCTCGTTCGCCGACCCGGACGCCCGGGCCGCCGCGGAGCGCGCGCTGACCTACATGGACCTGAAGCCAGGCACCGCGCTGCGCGACATCGCCGTGGACACGGTCTTCGTCGGCTCCTGCACCAACGGCCGGATCGAGGACCTGCGCGCCGCCGCCGCGGTCCTGCGGGGCCGCCGGGTGGCGCCGTCGGTGCGGATGCTCGTGGTCCCCGGGTCGATGGCGGTGCGCGCGCAGGCTCAGGACGAAGGCCTTGACGCGGTCTTCACCGCGGCGGGCGCGCAGTGGCGGTCGGCTGGCTGCTCGATGTGCCTGGGCATGAACCCGGACAAGCTGAGCGCGGGCGAGCGTAGCGCGTCGACCTCCAACCGCAACTTCGAGGGCCGCCAGGGCAAGGGCGGCCGCACCCACCTGGTGTCGCCAGAGGTCGCCGCCGCCACCGCCGTGACCGGTCACCTCGCCGCTCCCGCCGACCTGTAAGGAGAGTTTCACGATGGAACCGTTCACCACCCACGCCGGCCGCGCCGTCCCGCTGCGCCGCACCAACGTGGACACCGACCAGATCATCCCGGCCGAGTACCTCAAGCGGGTGAGCCGGGCCGGCTTCGGCGAGGGCCTGTTCGCCGCCTGGCGTGAGGACCCGTCCTTCGTGCTCAACCAGCCGCAGTACGACGGCGCGACGATCCTGGTCGCTGGCACCGACTTCGGCACCGGCTCGTCCCGCGAGCACGCGGTCTGGGCGCTGACCGACTACGGTTTCCGCGCGGTGATCGCGCCGAGGTTCGGTGACATCTTCCGCTCGAACGCGACCAAGGCCGGCCTGCTGCCGGTGGCGCTGCCCGAGGCCACGGTGACCGCACTGCAGGATGCCGTCGAGGCCGACCCGGCCACCGAGGTCGTCGTCGACCTGGACCAGCGTCTCGTGCTGGCCGCCGCGGTCGGCCTCAAGGCGCCCTTCGACATCGACGACTACACCCGCTGGCGCCTGATGGAAGGCCTCGACGACATCGGCCTCACCCTCCGCCACGTCGACACCATCACCGCCTTCGAGCGCACCCGCCCCTCCTTCCTCCCCGTCACCATCTAACCCACCTCTCCCACGCGCCAGCCCCAAGCCCACGCAACCCACCCCGGCTGGAACCAGCACGGAACGGGCCGATATGTCTGCGCTTTCGGGTGCTCCCATGCCCGAAAACGCAGACATATCGAACAGTGGTCCGGGACCGGGAGCACGAAACGGCCATCAGGGGGGAAACGTGACAGACCACGCCGTCGTCAGCGTGGCGAGTTCCCGCAGTTGAGATCCACGAGTCGACGACTCGGACCCGCGGCGCGCGCCGGGCCGGGCTGCGCCGGGCCGGGGGCCACGGGGGGTTGTTACCGGCGGACCCAGGGCGCGGGGCGTCTAGCAGCAGATAGCCGTCATTTGCATACATTGCGTATAGCGGTTGGTTGCTCGGCCGTGTGATATTGGCCGACACGCCGGCCAATGTGGCCATGGTTATTGTGCAACGGCGCTGGATCGCCTACTTTCGGGCAGGTCAGAGGTCGTGATCCCGACTATCGGAGCCCACGCGACCTGTGGGGGAAGCGCAGGAGAGAACATGAATAAGCGTGATTTGATCGACGCGATCTCGGGCCGGTTGGGAGACAAGAAATCCGCGACCGAAGCCGTGAACGCGGTGCTCGAAGCGATCCAGTCGGCCGTCGCCAGCGGTGACAAGGTAGCCATCACCGGGTTCGGCGTGTTCGAGAAGAGCGAGCGTCCGGCCCGCACGGCCCGCAACCCGGCCACGGGTGCGACCATCCAGGTGCCGAAGTCCTCGGTGCCCAAGTTCCGCCCCGGCGCCGACTTCAAGGCTCTCGTCAACGGCGACAAGCCCGCGGACAAGTAGGGTCCACGTAGCAGCCACGACGGCGGGCGGCGTCCTGGAGTCCCCGGGACACCGCCCGCCGTCGGACCAGGTCCACGGCGAACCGCGCCCCTGCGCTGCGGCGATTACCGCAGGCCGGGGCGCTTGCGCAGGGCGGTCTGGATGATCCGGTCGACGAGTTGCGGCAGCGGCAGGCCGGTGGCGGCCCACATCAGCGGGAACCCCGAGGCCGACGTCATCCCCGGCATGGTATTGATCTCGTTGACGATGACCTGGCCGGCCGGGGTATAGAAGAAATCCACCCGGGCCAGCCCCTCGCAGGAGATCGCGTCGAACGCCGCGCAGGCCAGCCGCCTGATCTGGTCCGCGGCCTGGGGCGGCAGCGGCGCCGGGATGGCCATGGTGGCCGCCGACGCCTGGTACTTCGCCTCGAAGTCGTAGAACTCCGATCGCGCGTCCACCAGCACCTGGCCGGGCACGCTGGCCTCGGGCGGGCCGCCGTCGATGCCCTCGAGCACCGCGCATTCGACTTCCATCCCGTCGACCGCGGCTTCGACGAGCACCTTGGGGTCGTGCGCCCGCGCGGCCTCGATCGCGTCGGTGAGCGGATCGCCCGGCCCGTCGACCCGGCTGATCCCGATGCTTGAGCCGCCGCGGGCCGGCTTGACGAACACCGGCCAGCCCAGCTCGGCGATGTCGTCGAGGACCCGCTTGCGCTCACCCACCGCGCCGGAGCCGTCGCGCCACTGGCGATCGTGCACCACCACGTACCGGCCGACCGGCAGGCCGCGGGCGACCAGGATCAGCTTCATGTACTCCTTGTCCATGCCGGCCGCGCTGGCGAACACGCCCGCGCCCGCGTACTTGGTGCCGGTCATCTCGAGCAGTCCCTGCAGCGTGCCGTCCTCGCCGTAGGCGCCGTGCAGCAGCGGCAGCACCAGGTCCACCTCGCCCAGGTCGCGCGGTACCTCACCCGGGGTGCACACCTGCAGCGCGGTGCCGCCCGGGCTGGTCCGCGGCACGATCTCGGCGCCGCTCACCGCCACCGATTCGACGCTGGGCAGCGGGCCGCCGGTCAGCGCCAGCCGGGCCGGGTCGCCTGAGGTGAGCACCCACCGCCCGTCCGGGGTGATGCCGACGGGCAGCACGTCGTAGCGGTCGGGGTCGATGGCGGACAGCACCAGGCCCGCGCTCGCGCAGGAGACGGCGTGTTCGTTGCTGCGACCGCCGAACACCACGGCCACCCGGATCTTCCGCTGCCCCGGCGCCAGCTCTCCCAATACGACCTCCACCACTACGGCAGCCAGCCCGACCCCGGCTGAGGACAAGCTCCCAGGTTACGGCCTGCCCAGCGACTCCAGCGCCACATACGCGTCAGAGATGAGATCTTCTGCGTCCTCGAGCCCGACGGAGAAACGCACCGCGGCCGGGTCGATGCCGCCGGCCGCCAGCGCCCGGTCATCCAGCTGGCGGTGCGTGGTGGAGGCCACGTGGCTGACCACCGTGTGCGTCCCGCCCAGGGATGTGGCCAGCTGGGCGAGCCGCAGCTTGTCCGCGAACGCCAGGCCGGCCTCGCGGCCGCCGTGCGGGGTCACGGTGACGATGGCCCCGAAGCGCACCCCCTCGGGTCCCGCGTCGAACATCCGCCTGGCGACCTGATGCCCGGCGTGCTCGGGCAGCCCTGGGTAGTCGATGCGCAGCACGGCCGGGTGCCGGGACAGCGCGGCGGCGAACACCGACGCGGTGGAGCAGGCCCGGCGCACCCGCAGCGGCAGGGTCTCCAACCCACGCCTGAGCAGGAACGCCTCGTCCGGGGCCAGGCAGCCGCCGGTGTCCACCCGGACGCTGCGGATGCTGCTGATCAGCTCGATGCGCCCGGTGACCACGCCGCCGGTGGTGTCGGAATGGCCTCCGATGTACTTGGTGGCCGAGTGCACGACCAGGTCCGCGCCGTGCTCGAGCGGCCGGCAGATCACCGGCGGGGCCAGGGTCGAGTCGATGACAAGCAGCGCCCCCGCATCGTGCGCGATGTCGGCGAGCTTGCGCACGTCGGCCACCGCGGTGGTCGGGTTCGCGATCGTCTCCGCGTAGATGATCCTGGTGGTCGGCCGGATGGCCGCCTGCACCTGGTCCAGGTCGGTGATGTCGACGAAGTCCGTCTCCACGCCGAAGCGGGAGGCCACGTTGCGCAGGAACCCGTAGGTGCCGCCGTAGACGGCGGAGGACGCCACCACGTGCGCGCCGGCCCGCGCGAAGGTCCAGAACACCCCGCTGATCGCGGCCATCCCTGAGGCGAACGCCTGGGCCGCGGGCCAGCGCGGCAGGTTCACCCCTTCCAGCGCGGCGACCGCGCGGGCGAACGCGTCGACGGTGGGGTTGTCGATCCGGCTGTAGGTGTAGCCGGGCATCTCGTCGTTCAGCACGGCCCGGTACTCCTCGGCCGAGCCGAACGCGAACGCCGCCGTGCGGTACACCGGCGTGCCGAGCGGTTCCTGCGAAGGCGTCGGCGGAGCCGGGAGGTGCACAGAACGCGTGTTCTCGCCGGATTGCTTACGCACTATATCCACGATGTCATTCCCCGTGATCTGGGCATCAGGGCCGAACCACTACCGGTCAGGGGCCGTACCACTCGGGTTTGGCTGATCGTGACGCTAGCATCGACGCGGCCTGCGTGACGGGCAACCCGTCCCGCGTGACCGCCTCCACGACCTCGGTGATCGGCATCTCCACGCCGCGGGCCTTGGCCAGTTCGAGTACCGGTCCGCATGATGCTACGCCCTCCGCGGTCTGGCTCATCGCGGCGGTCGCCTGCGCCACCGACATGCCGCTCCCCAGGTACTCACCGAACGTCCTGTTGCGCGACAGCGGCGAACTGCAGGTGGCCACGAGGTCGCCCATCCCGGCCAGGCCGGCGAACGTCTGCGGCTTGGCGCCAAGCGCGGACCCGAGCCTGGCGATCTCGGCCAGCCCGCGGGTGATCAGCGTGGCTCTGGTATTGTCCCCGAGTCCCATCGCGACCGCGATGCCGACCGCGATCGCGATCACGTTCTTCCCTGTGCCGCCGAGTTCGCAGCCGGTCACGTCGCTGTTGGTGTACGGGCGGAAGTACGGAGTGTGACAGGCACGCTGCAGCGTCAGCGCGCCGCTTTCCGAGGCGCACGCGACCACGGTGGCGGCGAACTGGCGGCTGACGATCTCGCCCGCCAGGTTCGGCCCGGAGACCACGGCGACCCGCGCGGCGGGCGCGCCGAGCACCTCGATGATGACCTCGCTCATCCGCGCGCAGGTGCCGAGCTCGATTCCCTTGAGCAGGCTGACAAGCAGCGCGCCGGGCGGGATCAGCGGCGCCCAGGCGATCAGGTTGGCCCGCAGCGACTGGGCGGGCACGGCGAAGACCACGAGGTCGGCGTCCGCGAGCGCCTCGGCGGGATCCGCGGTCGCCTCGAGGGCCGGCGTCAGCTCGATGCCGGGCAGGTAGTCCGGGTTCTCGTGCATGTGCGACAGCGACTTGGCCAGCTGCGGCTTGCGGCTGTACAGCACGGTCCGGGTCCCGGCGTCGCAGAGCACCTGGGCGAACGTGGTGCCCCAGGACCCGGCCCCGAGTACCGCTGCCTTCATGCCTCCCCGCCGGGCGGGGCGGCGAGCGGGGCGGGCGGGGCGGGCGGGGCGGGCGGGATGGTGGACGTGGCGGTGGAGCCACTGTCCGTTCGGCCCAAAGAAGGGTGATCGGCCGGGTCGTAGGGTACGGCGGGTGGTGTCTGCTGCCTGATCGCGGCCAGCAGGGTGGTGATGTCGGCCATGATGTCGGCCGTGGCCGCGCGCAGCACGCTGGCTCCGAGCCGCTGCCCGGCGTAGGCGGACAGGTCCACCGGCGGCCCGGCCACCATCCGCACCGTCTTGCGCGGGAACAGGCGGAGCTTCTTCGACCCGTAGGGGAGGATGTGCTGCGCGCCCCATTGCGCGATCGGGATCACCGGGGCCCCGGTGGTCAGGGCCAGCCGCGCGGCGCCTGTCTTGCCCACCATCGGCCACAGGTCCGGGTCGCGGGTCGCGGTGCCCTCCGGGTAGACGATCACGGCCGCGCCGGCCAGCAGCGCCTGCTCGGCCTGCTTCAGCACCAGGCCGGCGTCGCCGCGGTCCCGGTACACGGGCAGCTGGCCGAACTTGTACATGAGCGGCCCGATCACCTTGACCTCGAAGATGCCCGACTTGATCATGAACACCGGGTAGCGGTGCGCGTACCCGTCGCTGAAGATCGCGATCGTCGCCCAGTCGGCGTAGGACATGTGGTTCGGGGCCAAGATGATGCCGCCGGCCCGCGGGATGTTCTCCTTGCCCTGCCACCGGAGTTTTATCAGCAGCCGCAGCCCGGGGTGCAGGACCATCCGCGAGAACTGCCGCCAGCCGCGTGAGTAACTGTAGCCGCCGGCCAACGTAGGCTGGTCAGCGTCCTTTCGCGTGCTCATGGGGTCAGCCTCCTGGTTCAGGTGCTCTGGTGTCGAGGCAGGATCAACTACATGACCGATAATGCCCGCTTCGCCTGGTCAGTGCTGATGCCTGTCAAGGTATTGGCCCAGGCCAAATCCCGGCTGGCCGTGCTGGCCGGGCCGCGCCGGGGTGAGCTGGCGCTCGCGCTGGCCTGTGACACGGTGGCCGCGGTGCTGGCCTCCGGCCCGGTCGCCGCCCGGGTGATAGTCATCACCGATGACCAGGTCGCGGGGCCTGCTCTGGCCGCGCTCGGGGCCCTGGTGGTGCCCGACGAGCCACGCGACGGCCTGAACGCGGCGCTGCGGCACGGCGCCGCGCACGCCACCGCGCGCTGGCCGGGCGAGGGCACGGTCGCGTTGTCCGCCGACCTGCCCGCACTGCGTCCGGACGAGCTCGGCCGGACGCTGCGGGCGGCCGCGGCTTGGCCGTCCGCCTTCGTGGCCGACGCGACCGGTGACGGCACGACGTTGTACGCCACGGCGCCGGGAATTCTGTTCCGGCCCGCGTTCGGCCTGGCGTCCCGGTCCCGGCACGCGGCGGGCGGAGCCGTCGAGCTTGACCTTGACGGCATACCCGGCCTGCGCCGGGACGTCGACACACCCGACGACCTGCGCGTCGCGGTCACACTCGGCCTGGGGCCGCGCAGCGCTCCGGTTGCGGCCGAACTGCTCAGATGTGCACCACGGGGCAGGTGAGAGTTCTGGTGATCCCCGGCACGGACTGGATCTGCGTGGCGACGAGTCGTCCGAGCTCGTCGACGTTGTCGGCCTGGGCGCGCACGATGACGTCGTACGGACCGGTGACATCCTCAGCCTGCGTGACTCCGGCGAGCTTGCCGATGTGCGAGGCCACGTCTGCGGCCTTGCCGACTTCGGTCTGCACGAGGATGTAAGCCTCCACCATGAGGTCTCCTCCCGGGGGCATCATGGGACAGCCACCCCCTATCTGCTCACGCTACCGTAGAGGTCCAGACCTGTAAGACATTTGTCCGTTGTGGTGCCGGCGAATTGGGGCAAACGTACGGCCATCGGGGTTCGGAGGCACACTATCGCAGGTGATAACCCGCGGACGCTGGCCGGCGCGGGGGAGTTCGGCCTGATCGCGGAGCTGCCCGGCTGGCTGCCGGCCGGGCCGCGGACGCTGGTCGGGATCGGCGACGACGCGGCCGTGCTGGCCACCCCGGACGGCCGGGTGGTGGCGACCACGGACTTCATGCTCGAGGGCCGGCATTTCCGCCGGGACACCTCAACCGCGCGTGACGTCGGGCACAAGGCCGCGGCCCGGAGCCTGGCCGACGTGGCCGCCATGGGCGCGGTGCCCACCGCGTTGCTCGTCGCGCTGGCCGCCCCCGCGGACCTGCTGATCAGCTGGGCCCGCGAGCTGGCCGCCGGGCTGGCCGCGGAGTGCGCGCGGGTACCAGGGGCGAGCGTCATCGGCGGCGACACCGCCCGCGCGGACAGCATCCTGCTCGCCGTGACCGGCCTGGGTGACCTGGCCGGCCGGGCCCCGGTGCTGCGGTCGGGCGCGGTTCCCGGCGACGTGGTCGCGGTGGCGGGCCCGCTCGGCCACGCCGCGGCCGGCCTGGCCCTGCTGTCCGCCGGGGTGCGCGACGGGTCCCTGGTCACCGCTCAGCGGCGCCCGGCCCCGCCGTACGACGCGGGCCCGCAGGCGGCGGACCTGGGCGCCACCGCCATGATCGACATCAGCGACGGCCTGCTCGCCGACCTGGG